>DMUF01000091.1:21855-24544 GCA_003476445.1 Gammaproteobacteria bacterium
TCGAGCTTTGCCCACACAACCGCCAGGTCAGCAATCGGTGAGTTGGTAATCCACATCTTTGCCCCGTTCAAAAGATAGCCGCCGTCGACGGGAGCGGCACGCGTCACCATGCTGCCCGGGTCTGAGCCATGATCCGGTTCGGTCAACCCGAAACACCCGACCCATTCCCCGGTTGCAAGACGCGGCAGAAAGCGCTCGCGCTGCGCCTCCGAGCCATACGCATAAATGGGATGCATCACGAGCGAGGATTGCACGCTCATCGCCGATCGGTAACCAGAGTCCACACGCTCCACTTCACGCGCCGCCAGTCCATAGGCGACGTAGTTCACTTCGGAGCAGCCGTACTGGGCAGGCAACGTCGGTCCGAGCAGACCGAGCTCGCCCATCTCGTTCATGATTTCGCGATGGAAGTGCTCGTGCCGGTTGGCCTCCAGCACGCGCGGCATGAGGTGATCCTGCGCATAGCCGCGGGCGGTATCACGAACCATGCGTTCTTCGGCGGTCAATTCGGCGTCAAGCAGAAACGGATCTTCCCAGACAAAGGGGTTTCGGTCGTTCATGGTTTCAGTACTGCTGCTGGAGAAATCAGGAGGCTAAAGTAGCGATGGAGCCGCTGCAATCGGCGCTCGGGACGGCCGAGCCGGTATACTTTTCGTTCGCAACTTCCGGGATCGAACCATGGCGCTCGATAGCGACACCCTGCAACAGCTTCTGCGCACGCTTGAGTCCTTTGTACAAGAGCGGCTGATCCCGCTCGAAGTCCAGGTCGCCGACGAGGACCAGATTCCGGAATCGCTGATCGCCGAGATGCGGTCGATGGGCCTGTTCGGGATGACTATTCCCGAGGAGTACGGCGGTCTTGGGCTCGGCACCGAGGAGGAATGCCGGGCGGTACGTGTGCTCGGTTATACGGCGCCGGCGTTCCGTTCGATCATCGGTACCAATAACGGTATCGGCTCACAAGGCATCGTGATGGACGGGACCGCAGCCCAGCGCGCGCACTACCTGCCGCGCATGGCCAGCGGCGAGATCATCGGCAGCTTCGCCCTGACCGAACCCGATGCCGGCTCAGATTCCGGTGCGGTCAAGACCAGCGCGCGCCGCGACGGCGACTGGTTCGTGCTGAACGGCACCAAGCGCTACATCACTAATGCCCCGCGCGCGCAGGTATTCACGGTGTTCGCACGCACCAACCCCGCGGAAAGCGGTGCACGCGGCGTCACGGCATTTCTTGTCGATGCCAACACGCCTGGAATCAGCTTGGGAAAGCCCTATCGCAAGATGGGGCAGCAAGGCGCTCACGTCTGCGACGTCATTTTCGAGGATTGTCGGGTACCTGCCGACGCGATTCTGGGCGGAATGGAACGCCTTAATCGCGGCTTTGAGTCGGCCATGAAGACGCTCGATCGCGGGCGGCTTCACATCAGCGCACTCGCGGTGGGCTGCGCCAACCGCCTGATTGATGAAAGCCTGCGCTTCGCGCGCGATCGAAAGCAGTTCGGGCAGCCGATTGCCCAGTTCCAGCTCATCCAGGCCATGCTGGCAGACAGCAAAGCGGAAGCCTATGCCGCAGAGTGCATGGTGCTCGATGCCGCGCGCCGACGCGACGCCGGCGAATCCGTCAGCACCTTTGCGTCGTGCGCAAAGCTGTTCGCCACTGAGATGGTGGGTCGGGTTGCGGATCGTGCGGTGCAGATCCATGGCGGCGCGGGCTACATGGATGAGTATGCCGTATCCCGGTTCTATCGCGACGTACGCCTGTTCCGAATCTACGAAGGGACCAGCCAGATTCAGCAGACGATCATCGCGCGGAACATGATCCGGGAAGGCTGATTCGACTAGGCCAACTCCGCCGTCAGGGGCAGGAAAATGCCGAACGAGGTGCCCTGCTCCGTTCCCGGGCGCACGTCGATGCTGCCCCCAAGAGCCGCGACAAGTCTCTGCACGACCTGCAGTCCTACGCCCATGTGGTCCCCGCCCTTCGTACTGGGCTGAGGCTGCCCAAGCCTTGCGATTACCTCGCGGGGAATGCCAGGGCCCGTGTCTGAGACAACGACATACACGCCTTCGCGACCGTCCCGGAATGCGGCGCCGATACCTTCCACGCGCACCTGATGACCGCGCCCCGACTCGAGCGCATTCTTCAACACGTTGGTCACTATCTGGGCGACCTGGTCAGCATCACTCTGCACCATGAGCGGCCCCGGAGGCACGATCAACAGCAGCTCCGCACCTCGCTCTCCCGCAAGGCCGCGATGCACCTCGGTCAATCGGGCAAGCAGCGCGCTCAGATCGAAGAGTTCGTGGCGCTTACGGATTGCCTCCGCGTCTTCTGCAGGCACGCCTTCTTCGGTCGCGCGACGCATGCGGGCAATCAGATCGGAGACACGGCGCAGTTCTGCACCCATCGCACGTACCTGATCGACCGCTTGCGCCCGGTCACTTACGGTCAGCTCGAGGATGTGCAGATAATTCTGCACGATGCTGAGCGGGTTGTTGGCCTCGTGCACCAGTTCCCGCAGTTTCGCTTCGGTACGCTCGCGAAACAGCGTGAGTGGGTCTGTGAGCGCGCGCGCCCGGGCATCGAGCGTGCGGCAGGAGAACGCAAGCTCATGGGCATACTGGCCGATAAGGGTCTCCGAATCCGCATCTGCTTCGTCATCGACCCCGTAGAGCAGCACGCCGACGG
>DMUF01000091.1:24939-30111 GCA_003476445.1 Gammaproteobacteria bacterium
GACGCCGCGCTATCGACAAATTGCGCGCGGGTCAGGTCCCTGAACGCGCGCGCTATGGCACTGCTGCTCGACGCCACGCTGATGACAGGACCCGACGCGTCCGGCGCCGTCAGACGGGCTGATTCAGCATCAAAGATCAGGAGCGAAGGCGCGGCCCGAAACAGAAGCCGGGACGCGAGCTCGTGCGCCACTTCCAGGCGCTCCCCACTCGCAACCATGCCCCGGACCATGCTGCCCGCGGACAACACGCGCAGGCGCTGCAAAACACGGTCTGGCGCGGGTTCATCTGGAGAACCGTCGATCGGCAGATCCTGGCAGGCAAGCGTCAGCGCCTGTTCCGCGCGACGCAGCGCCGCCTGAAACTCGGCAGGCGCCATTCCCAGCAGAAGTCCAGCGGCTTCCTGCGCGATGCTGAGGTCACGCGGATCATAGCGATCAACCACGGCGAAGATCCGCAGATTCACTTCTGCATCTTCCAGCAGATTAATAGCAGCACTGCGGAAAGCCGCCCACTCGCCCAGCCGATCATCCCCGGGGAGCACAACGCCCGCGCGGGCAAGCAGAGCGCACCAGCGCAGCGAAGTGCCTTCACCCAACGGCGCGAGGGGACTTGCCTGATGCGCAAGCGCCTCTGCCAGACAGGCGGCGGCGAGCGCGTCGCGCCAGCGCGTGTAGGCAAGCCTTCCATCCTCACCTGCCGCCAGCACCGAAAGAGCGTGCCCTGCGCCGAGGTCGCGCCTTTGCTCGGGCGCCAGCGCCTCAAGACGCAGAACAAAGCTCTGTGGGTCCGCTGGCATTCCAAGCGTGGTCAGCCAGGCAGCCAGCAGATCAGCGTCGCGGCCGATGCGTTGCGCGAGCAAAGCACTGTCGAACGGTGCTGCCGTCAACGCATCCAAATAACTGTCGATCACAAGGATCGGGGACATCGCACATCCTGCCGGTGCCCGTCTCGCTTCCTCGCGAGCATCGAGCGCCCCGGATACGGCTCACGATCCTGTGAGCCAAACCTTATACGCAACAGATAGTACGAAAGGGGGCGTGCACTGGAAAGCAGACGAATGGGCGTTATTTGTATTATTAATTGCTACAAACGCCCGGTCGGAGGCTGAAGGAGCAGGTCGGACCCAGAGAGCGCGCTCAGGAGCCGCGCAATCGGCGGACCTCCGTGCAGAACTCTGCAGCGACGCGACCCGCCGCCGCCTCGAAGTCGGACCCGTTGCTCGCATACAACACCGCACGGGACATATTGACGACGAGACCCTCGCCCTCGCCCGTTAACCCGTGGGACAGGACCTCAGCAAGATCTCCGCCCTGCGCGCCGATACCTGGTACCAGCAACGGCATCTCACCCACCAGAGCACGGATTCGTCCCAGATCCTCTGGGTAGGTTGCACCTGCAACCAGCATCAGATTGTCGTGCTGGTTCCATTCTCGCGCGGCGACAGCAACGCGCTCAAAAACCGGTGCCCCTGGCGGATACTCCTGCAACCACGCGCTTCCCGGATTGCTCGTTCGACACAAAAGCACAACCCCGCGATCGGGCCAAGCAAAGTAGGGCTCGACGCTTTCCTTACCGAGATAGGGATTAACGGTGACGGCGTCTGCGTCGTACCGCTCGAAGGCCTCTTCTGCGTACAGGCGCGCCGTGTCTCCGATGTCGCCACGCTTCGCGTCTAGAATAACGGGGATGCCGGGATGAGCCTCGTGCACGTGTCGAATGAGCGCCTCGAGTTCGGCCTCCCTGCCTTGCGCCGCGAAGTAGGCGATCTGCGGCTTGAAGGCGCAGACATAGGGCGCGGTGGCATCGACGATCGCGCGACAGAATGCGAGAAACGCACCGGGACCAGAACCCACCGCGGATGGCAGACGTTTGATATCGGGGTCAAGCCCGACGCAGAGCAGCGTATCGCGCGCCTGCCAGCGCTGTCTGAGCTGCTGCATGAACGGTAATCTCGTCATGCGTGCAGTATAACCAGCAGCGGCCTGAATCGTGATGCAGTCGGCACCGCCGGTAAACATCTCCGTCTATCGTTCTGGACATGGAGATCATCACCCAGCTTCGACGCCCTCCCGACCTGGCGGACCAACCGGAACAACGCGCACATCCGCGGTATGAGGACGAACAGCAGCTTCTCGCTCAGATCGTGATGAGCCCATCGCAGCAGTTTAGCCCCGGGCAGCTCGTGCGCGGACGAACGGTTGATGTCTCGCTGGGCGGTTTGCAATTTCACTGCGCGGAGCAGCTCGCTCCCCGAACGCTGCTCGACTTGTGGATCGACGCCTCCGATACGCCCGAGAAATTTTTCCTTATCGCCGTGGTCCGCTGGTGCCGGGCGATTCCGAAGACCCACGCGACGCCAGGAACGACCGCAGTTCACGGCGTGATCCAGGGGCGGCCATCGCTCGACCCGTCGAGCGGAACCGGCTACGCCATCGGCGCTGCGCTGCGTCAAAGCGCAGCCACCGATCACAGCCGCTGGCGCGACTATCTGGAACGACGCCACGAACGCTGACGGCCGGCCCTGAGCCTCTGTCAGGAGCGCCGCCCCTTGACTTGCGTGCTCCAGAGCGCAGAGTTGGAAGCCGATCCTATGCCGTGGTCGAAACCCGAACCTGATGACAACGAACACGCCGCTTCCGCCGCCATCGGCATCTAGCGAACCTGTGAGCCCGCCGGCCGCCAGGTCCGAAGAGCGCCACCTTCAGCTAACCTCCGCTCCGGTGGAGGATGCGCTGCGCGCTCTGCTCACCGGATTTCTGCAAGGGCTGGAATCCGCGCTGAGGGCACTCATCAATCCCGCCCGCATGGCACCCGAACAAGCGCTCTACTTCTTCGCCGAGAGGCAACTGGCGTCAAACCAGGCGGCTATTGTAGAAGGCGCGCTGGCGCGTCTCGCTGACTTCGGTCCGCTTCACCTAGCGCCAGGTCTGCAGCAGGCAGCGGCGACATCTCCCAGCGCGGGAACAGCGGATCTGATCGACCGGGCATGCGACGCGGTGAGAACGACCATGGGCACAGGGATCACCACCCATCTGGTCGTACACGGTATGGCGCTGCAAACTCTGCTGCTCGACGACGAGCCGTACTGGAGCGAGCTCACGAGTGGCGCGCTGCACCACGCGTTCCATGGCTCGGTTTCGAATCTCAATACCGACTCGCGCACGGTACTGCTGCTGGTTCGACTGTTCGAGACGCTGGTTCTCGACGGGCTGGAAGCGCTTCCACCCGCAGATCAGAGGGACCATCTCGATGAGGCCCTGAACCTCTTGCCAATCGGAACCTGGGTCCGATATCTACTGCCCGAGCGGGACGCGCTGGTCTGTCGGCTGCAGATCGCTGACATCACAGACCAGCGGCTGATCTTCGTTAACCAGAGTGGCTTCGAGGTGCTGGGAGTGCCCGCCTCGAGAATCGACACCGCACTTCGGTCCGGGGTGCTCAAGATCATGACCGAAGCAGACCTGCTGCAGCGCGCCTTGCAAGCGATGCAGCCTTCCAGAATTCCCGAGCTCGATTAGTCAGCTCGGGCTGGTGAGCCGATCGCGCAGCGCGGGATCAGCGAGTACTCGCTCCACCGTGTCCACAATCGCCTGCGTCTGTGCGTCTACCTCAAGATTCACCCGATCACCACAGACCACACGACCGAGCGTCGTGCGCGCTATGGTTTCAGGAATCAGGCACACGCTGATCTGATCCCGATCGCGGGCGACAGAAGCGATCGTCAGACTCGCGCCATCCAGCGCGACAAACCCTTTGTGCAGCAGATACTTCATGCAGGCAGGCGGCACGCGAAAGAACAGATTGCGCTCGTTCTCGCGCTCATCGATACGTTCGAGCATTGCCGCGCCGGTGACATGCCCGGAAACGATATGCCCGCCCACCTCTTCGCCGATGCGGAAGGATCTTTCGACATTCACGAGAGAACCCACCCGAAGACCGCCCAGATTGGTCAGCGAGAGCGTCTCTGCGATCACATCAAAGGTAACTGCCGCGCCGTCAACCGCAGTGACTGTGAGACACGTACCGTTGACCGCTACGCTCGCACCAAGACTGAGCCCCTCGGAGAGTTCATCCAGCGCGATCACGAGCCGACGCAGGTGGGTTTGTTCCTCGATATCGAGTACTGCCTTGAGCCCTTGAACGATCCCGGTAAACAACGCCGCCTCCCTCGTTCTGCAATGCCACCATTCTCGCCGCGAATACCAAGCGAGTCATTCACGTCACCGACCACCCCAAAAACAAAACGGCCCACATCGTTCGATGCAGGCCGCCGGTTCTTCGCAGCTTCGCGGGGCTCGCGCCGAGCTTGAGTCACTCGATCAGTTGGCTGCTGCCAGCTGTGCGCGACGGTTGGACTCACTGTCGATGTACGTGATCCACTGCGCGCAGATGCGAAGGTTAGTCTGATCATTGTCTCTGCGTGCGGACACCTGACACGCCTGGAAGGACTCTCTCGACTTCGCGAGCTTGTCCATGTTGAAGAGACACATGCCCTTGATGACGTTGACGGTTTGTACCTTGCGCAGGCCGCCTCGCTCGAGTGCGCGCCCTGCCGCACTTTCACACTTCTCATACTCGTCGTTATCGAGATAAAGAGACGCCAGCCGCTCGTATATCTTGCCATCCGGGGACAATCGCGCCGCATCTTCCAGCACCGGAATCGCCTTGCGGGTCTCCTGCGCCATCTGCCACGCCTGTCCGAGAGAGAGAAGATTCTTATCGTTCTTCTCGACAACACCCTTCTTGAGACCGTCTTCCAGCACCCGCGCCGCCCGATAGGGCACTTCCGCCTGCATCAGCAGACCGGCGTAATTCGTGATATCGCCCTGCTGCGTGAGGAAGCCGGCCGTGCTCGCAGCCTCGTATGCGCCGAGCGCTTCGCGATCATTTCCTTCCTGGCCATGAATGCCCGCCAGACGCAGCCAGTATTCGCGCTTCGGGAACTTGATGACCAGTTCCTCCAGAGTCTCAAAGACCTTCGGCCAGTCTTCCTTCTCGAAATAGAGGAAGTTCAGCAGTGCCAGCCACTGCTCCTTTACCGGCGCATTGCGTTCCCGCGCAATGCGCATACCGGTCTCGATCTGCTCGATTGCGGCATTGAAGTTGTTCATCTGGTAGTACACCTGACCCATGAAAATATGCGGGTCTGCACCAGGGTTGTCTGCCTTGGT
>DMUF01000237.1 GCA_003476445.1 Gammaproteobacteria bacterium
ACGATGGTGAAGAACGGCACGCTCACATTAGCCGCGCTGACGAAGAGCCGCGCGAAGCGTCGCACCTGAGCAGATTTCTCCGCCTCGGGGCCGACCATGAATCCGGGTGTGTCGCAGAGAAACAGCATGGGAATATCAAAGGCATCGCACAGCTGAATGAAGCGTGCCGCCTTGTCGGCGGCGGGGCTGTCGATAGCGCAGCCCAGGTGCGCCGGATTGTTGGCTACGATACCGAGCGGGCGACCTTCGACCCGCGCGAGCGCGGTGACCATGCCGTGTCCGTAACCCCGCCGCAGTTCGAGAACGCTGCCGCTGTCGGCGACGTACTCGATCACCCGGCGAACGTCATAGACGCGCAGGCGGTTTTCCGGGATCAGATGACGCAGTATGCGTTGATCTGCACATTCCCAGTGGTCGGTGCGTCCCTGAAAGTAACCGAGATATTTGCGCGCCGCGGCGACCGCCTCGGCCTCGTTCGCCACCGCAATGTCGACGACACCGTTCTCGATATGTACGTCGAGCGGCCCGATCTCTTCCGGGCGGAACACGCCAAGTCCGCCGCCTTCGACCATCGCGGGTCCGCCCATGCCGATGTTCGAGCCTTCGGTGGCGATGATCACATCGCAACAGCCGAGCAGGGCGGCGTTGCCCGCGAAACAGTAGCCGTTGGTGATGCCGACGAGCGGCGCAAGCCCGGACAGGCGTGCGAAATAGTTGAACGCGTAGCAGTCGAGACCGGCGACACCGGTGCCGTCGGTATCGCCGGGTCGGCCACCGCCGCCTTCGGCAAACAGAACGACGGGCAGGTGGTTCTCTTCGACCACCTTGAACAAGCGGTCTTTCTTCAGGTGGTTCATGTGTCCCTGCGTACCGGCAAGAACCATGTAGTCGTACGACATCGCCATGACGCGGCTGTGCTCGGTGCCGAACAGGTCGGCATTGACCGTGCCGATGCCCGCGACCATGCCGTCGCCGGAGGTTTTCTCCATGAGATCCTGCACGGTCCGACGGCGTCGCTGCGCCGCGATCATGAGTGCGCCGTACTCGACAAAGCTGCCTTCGTCCACAAGGTCAGCCACGTTCTCGCGGGCGGTTCGGTGGCCTCGCCCGTGGCGACGTGCGACGGCTTCGGGTCGGTTCTCGTCCAGGCCGTAGGCGTGGCGGGCGCGCACTTCAGCGAGGTCCGGGCGAATGTGCTCGAGGTCGAACGCTTCCGTCACCGACTGGGCGCTACCGGCGGCCGCGTCGGCCTCGATAACAAGCAGGCGGTGACCCTCGAACAGAATATCTCCGGCTGCCACTTCAAGTTGCCGCACCGTGCCGCCGACCGGCGCGCTGATGACATGCTCCATCTTCATGGCGTCCATCACGAGCAGCGCCTGACCAGCGCGCACCGTATCGCCCGCCGCCACATCAATGCTCACAATGGTGCCCTGCATGGGGGCGGGCACCCCGATCAGTCCGTCGGCAAGAGCGGACTCCTCGCGTTTCGTCGCCCGCGGAGCAGCCTGCGCGAGTTTCAGCACGGCCAGCGGATCGCTGTTGTCCACGGTTGCGCCGGCGCGGCCGGCAGACGTGTTTGTTGCCGTGTCATAGGCGCTGCTCGCCGCGACCAGTGCCTCGGTGTCGGATTCGACGTAGCGGGTGTAGACCTCGTTCTGCAGAACGGACGGTGCGTTCAGAAGCGCGCGCAGGAAGGGGATGTTGGTAGCCACGCCCTCGATGCTGAACTCGGACAACGCGCGATCGGCAGCGCGCAAGGTCTGCGTCAGATCGGCGTCGGCGGAATGCACGATCACCTTGGCAAGCAGTGAATCGAACGCGGGGCTGGTCGTGAAGCCTGCGTAGCCGAAGGTTTCGACACGAACGCCGCGACCGCAGGGCACGTCGAAGGTGCTCAGTGTGCCGCCGGCCGGGCGCGTGCTGCCGTCAGGCTGCATGGTTTCCATGTTGACGCGGACCTGGACCGCGCGACCGCGATGCGCCGGCACGGTGTCGAGACCGAGCTCCTGCAGCGAGAGCCCGGCGGCAAGACCCAGTTGCGTGCGTACCAGGTCCACCCCGGTGATTTCCTCGGTGACCGTGTGCTCGACCTGCAGACGAGCATTGCCTTCGATGAACACGAGCGCGCTTGGATCGTCGCCTGCGCCAAGCAGAAACTCGAGCGTGCCGAGGTTTTCATAGCGCACGTGTCGGGCCAGCCGCAGCGCCGCGTCCAGCAGCTGGTCGCGCTGGCCGCCACTGAGTGACGGGCTTGGAGCGATCTCAACCAGCTTCTGATGTCTGCGCTGCAGGGTGCACTCCCGTTCCCAAAGATGGGTAACCGCGCCATGGCGGTCACCCACGATCTGTACCTCGAGGTGACGAGCACGCTGCACCAGCGTCTCGACGTAGAGGCTGGCGTCACCGAACGCTGCGAGGGCTTCTGATGCGCAGCGCGCGTAGGCGTCTGCAATCTCCTCGCCTGCGGTGACGATGCGCATACCGCGGCCGCCCCCGCCGGCGAGTGCCTTGATCACCATGCCCTGTCCGGGGGCGAGCCCCGCGAAAAAGGCGCTGGCTTCTTCGAGCGACGTCGGCTGCTCGGTGCCGGGAAGCACGGCTATCCCGGCGGCGCGTGCGAGCGTGCGCGCCATTGTTTTGGCGCCGAAGGCATCGAGCAGATCAGCGCGCGGGCCCACAAACGTGATTCCTGCGGCGTCGGCCGCCCGGGCGAACGCCGCGTTCTCGGCAAGGAAGCCATAGCCGGGGTGAATGGCGTCGCAGCCGGTCTCACGGGCGATCTCGATAATGCGGGCGCTGTCCAGGTAAGGCTTCACGCCACGACCGCCCAAGGCGACTGCCTGGCCCGCGCGGCGAACGTGCAGCGCACGCGCATCGTCGTCGGCGTAGATGGCGACGGTTTCGATATTGAGATCGTTGGCCGCGCGCTGGATGCGCAGGGCAATCTCGCCTCGATTGGCGATCAGCAGTCGGCGATGCATGAGTTCCCCCCGGAACGCTGGTTTTGGTCAAGTGCCGTGCGGGCCAGCCTCGGTCTAGCGCAGCAGCGCGTGGGCTGCTTCCAGCAGAACCGGTACGCGCTCGTTATAGCTTGCGAATCGCGCGTCCTGCGTTTGCCCGCGTTTGAAACGGATGTAGATCTGCTGCACCACGACGGCGGTTTTCCACAACGCAAATGCTTCGTACCAGTGCACGGCGCTCATGTCGAGTCCGGTAATCGACGCGTAGCGCGCTGTGATCTCGGCGCGGCTCGGGAATGCGTCGGTCGCGCCGGTTGGTCGCGTGGCCCGCGGCGCCGGGTCATCGGGCTCGGGCCAGTAGTTGAGCAGTGTGCCCAGATCGATGAGCGGATCGCCCAATGTGGCCATGTCCCAGTCAAAAATGGACTTCACCCGGTCGGGATTGCTGGGATCAAACTGGCAGTTATCGAGCTTGAGATCGTTGTGCAGGATGCTCGCGCGCTGTGGTGCCGGCAGGCCGGCCTCGAGCAGCGCGTGAACGCTGTCCATGAGCGGCACCTCGATGTCCTTCGCAAGCTGCCAGCGCTGGTACCAGCCGCTCACCTGCCGCGCCACAAACCCGTCGGGTTTGCCGAGATCGGCAAGATCGCATGCGCGCGGATCCACGTTGTGCAGGTCAGCCATCGCGTCGACCACAGCAAAGCTGGTTCGGCGCGCAATTCCCGCGTGTGTTCGGAGCGCGGCCGGAAACGCGTCGCGCACCACGATTCCCGTGCGTCGCTCAATGACCAGAAAAACCGCGCCCACCACCGTCTCGTCCTCGCACAGCAGCCACGCGCGCGGCGCTCGATCGAATGGCGTGTGAAGATGGGACAGAACGCGGAACTCGCGCCGCATGTCGTGGGCCCCGGGGGCAACGGGCCCCAGCGGCGGACGCCGCACGACGAACTCCTGGGTGCCGAATCGCACCAGGTAGGTGAGATTGGCGCTGCCCCCGGGAAACTGCGCGACGGTCATCGGCTCGTGTCCGACCGGCAGTCGCGGACGCAACCAGCGTTCGAGCGCGGACCAGTCGAGCTGCTCGTCGGCTCGAACCGGGGCAATTTCCGGCGCGCTCTCGGAAAGGGCGTCGTTGATCGTGTCCACGATGATTGTCGTCACCTGCCATTAACGCGGACTCGAGCATCCTGTGCGTGGCAGGTCGTGTCAACGCGAGGGCGAAGCCGGACAGCAAGACGAGGTCGATGCCCGCGCGGGTGGATAAACAAGCGCTCCGCAGCGGCCATATACGTACTGGTGGATAGGTACTTCAACGTAATGTGCGGGTGGTCCTGATGTGGAGCGAAGGTGCGAGTTAGCTTTCACTAACGTCTGACGCCTCACCCGATTTTCAGAGTACGGTCAAGGCTTATTCACAGACCCTGGGAATCTCCAGCATGACCTTCAGCTTGCTGCGCGTGCTTCAATGACGACTGTATTACACCGCTGCAACCAAATGATTTTAATGAATAAAAAGTGAATTTCTCGAGATCGCGTGAGCTTCTGGCTTCGGCGTCGTCCCTGCCGACACGGAGTTTTTCACCGGTCTCGAGGATTTTATCCCCCGAGTTATCCACAATTTCTGTGGATAACCTATCGAGGAG
>DMUF01000182.1 GCA_003476445.1 Gammaproteobacteria bacterium
GCGTCATCGACCACATCGCGTGTGGAAAGGCTCGGAAACGCGGGAATGCCGAGCGCCTGCAGGTCGCGCGTGATCAGCCAGCGTCCCTGCTGCGCGGTCCAGGCCGCAAGGTGAGCATCCAGCGCGTCTTCGTTCTGCTTGCGGTCCGCGGCTGTTGCAAAGCGCGGGTNNGCGCGAAGTGCCGCGATACGGGCGGGATCAAAGCCGGGCAGTTCCGCGAGCACCGTATCGGTATCGGCGCCGATGCAGGGCGCGGGGCTTCTGACCCCGTTTGCGCGCGCGCTGAAACGCCAGGGAATGCCCGCGTGCGGTCGCGCGCCCACTTCCGGGTGGGTGAGACGCTCGATGAACCCGCGCGCGTTCAGGTGCGCGTCATCGACCACATCGCGTGTCGACAGGCTGGGGAACGCCGGTATACCGAGCGCCTGCAGATCGCGCGTGATGACCCAGCGTCCCCGCTGTGATGTCCACGCGGCGAGGTGAGCATCAAGGGCATCTTCGTGCTGCTTGCGGTCTGCCGCGGTTGCAAAGCGCGGGTCACCCGAGAGCGGAGGTAAGGTCTCGCCGCGAGTCTCGTCGACATGTGCAACCAGGCGCTGCCATTCGTCTTCGCTGCGGCAAGCGATGGTGACCCAGTCGTCCGCGGTCAGGCAGCGGTAGCAGCCGTGTGGCGCGAAGGTCGGGTGGCGGTTGCCGATACGCTCCGGCGGCGTGCCAGTCATCACATAGGCAAGCCACGCCTCAAGCCCGTGCACCGCGGTTGCCTCCCACAGAGAGACATCGATGTGATCGCCCGTGCCGGTGACATCCCGACGCACGAGCGCCTCGACCACGCCGAGTGCCGCGGTAAGGCCGGAGGTCGGGTCGGGCATCGACAGCCCGAGTTCGTCCGGCGCGCCGCCCGGATACCCGGTGACGCTGCAAAGACCGGAGAGCGCCGCGGCGGAAGGACCGTAACCCATGTAGTGTCGCAGGGGGCCGGTCTGCCCGTAGCCGCTCACGCTTGCGAGCACGATGCGGGGGTTGATGCTCTTGAGAGCTTCGTAGCCGAGCCCCATGCGCTCGAGCACGCCGGTGCCGAAGTTCTGCACCACCACATCGGCGCTCTGGATGAGTTCGCGCAAGAGCTCGCGGCCTTCCGGGGTGCGCAAGGAGATAGCGACGCTGCGCTTGCCCTGGTGCCACTGATTGAACATGCCGCAGGTGTTGAGCGTGGTCGGCACGTCATCGGGGCTGATCGCCATGCGCCGGTACAGGTCGGGCCGCACAGACGACTCCACGCGAATCACATCGGCACCCAGGTGCGCGAGAAGGGTGGCACAAAAGGGGCCGGCCCACGCCCAACTGAGGTCGATTACGCGAACCCCCGCGAGCGGAAGTGCGGCGCGCTGGTTCGGTTGCGGCGCAATCGGTCTCCGCACTGGCGCGGTCGTGTGGGTGGACAACGCGTCCGCCAGCCGGGGAGCGGGCGCGCGCAGCGGAGCGCGGCCTGTGGTTTTCAGGATGGGGTTGGCAAAGAGTGGCAAGGGGCGCCCGTGCCCGTCCGTGGTCGACTCGAAGAAACCGCGGGCGGCGAGGTGTGGGTCGCGCTCGATCTGCGCATAGGTCAGCACGGGAGCCAGGCAGATCCGTTGCGCCTGGGCGGCGTGGTAGAGGGCCTCTACGTCCCATTCGGCAATGAATTCGGCCAGCAGGCTGTGCAGCAGATCCTGATTGTCGCGGCGTCCGGGCTGATCGGCGAAGACTTCCAGCGTGGCCCAGTCCGGGGTGCCCATGAACGCGACCAGCCGCTCCCACTGATCCTGTTCGATGCAGGCGATAAAGATCAGCCCGTCACGCGCGGGAAAGATGCCCCAGGGTATGAGTCCGCGCGGCTGATAACGTCGGGAAACGAATTCCTTGTAGCCGAGCAGCGGCATGGAGGCTTCGAGCACGGAGGCGATATAGGCCTGCGCCGACAAATCGATGAACTCGCCGACGCCGCTCGCGCGAGCGGAGCGCCAGGTCGCGAGCGCCACCAGTGCGCCGCAGGTGCCGCTCAGGAACGCGCTCTGTTCGCCGAAGACTTTGAGCGGCGGCAGATCCGGGTCGGTGTGGGCGTTCGGGCACAGGTTGGCCCAGCCGCCACCGTGCAACACGGTGAGCTCCGTCGCCTGCCAGTGCGCGCGTGGGCCTGTCACGCCGAAGGGCGTGAGCGACAGCACGACCAGGTCGGGATAAGTGCTGCGCAGCTCAGCGGCATCAAGGGCGAGCGCGGTTGCCTGCGCGGGTGCGAGGTCGATGATCAGGATCTCTGCCCAGCCGAGCAGCGTGGCGAGCGCTTCGCGTCCTGCCAAACTCTCGAGATCCACCACGCGCGCGCGCTTGTTGACGTGGGTTGCGATGAACAGGCCGCTCGCGTCAGGGTCGGCGCCATCCTGAAACGGGCCTGCATGACGCAGGGGATGCCCTCCCGGCGGCTCGAGTGTGATCACGTCGGCGCCGCCGTCCGCCAGAAGCCGACCGGCCCAGGCCACGGCGATACCCGTGCCCAGCTCCAGCACGCGCGGTGCTGCTGCCCGCTCCAACTCAGCCGTCATCGCCGGTCTCCCCTCCCGCGTCACCCTGCCGCAAACCTACACCAATTCGGGCTGGCTTGCCTCCGGCGCCCGCTTGCGCGTAGTTTCCCGGTGAGAGGGCGGGAGACACGGTCATGCTTGAAGATTACACGGTGCTCGACTTCACCGATGTTCGGGGGGAGATCGGCCCGATGGTGCTGGGTGACCTTGGCGCCGACGTGATCCGTGTCGAGCCGTCGGGCGGCGTAAGCGCGCGCGCGGAAGCGCCGTTCGCGGAGGGCGTTACACCGGATCTCGCGAGCCTTTCTTTTCAGGCGTTCAACCGCAACAAGCGATCGGTGGTGCTCGATCCAGGCTCCGCGGAGCATCGAGAGATGCTCGCGGCTCTTATCGGTAGCGCCCGATTCCTCTTCGAATCCTGGCCGAACGGACCGCTTGCAGCCTGGGGTATAGATCCAGCGGCTGCGCATGCCATTAACCCGAACCTGATCTGGGTGCGCCTGTCGGCCTTCGGCAGCACCGGCCCGCACGCTGAGCTCAATGACAGCGATATCGTGATTGCCGCGATGGGTGGGCCGGTATCGCTGCAAGGTGCGGCAGATCGTCCGCCGGTGCGTGTCAGCGTGCCGCAAGCCTGGCGGCATGCGGGCGTGGAGGCGGCGGTCGGTGCGATGGCTGCGCACTGGCGCGGGCTGCAAGGCGCACGCGATGTGTTCGTCGATCTGTCAGCCCAGGCAACCATGACCTGGACCATGCTGAACGGGATGGATGCTTATGCGATTCAGGGCTTCGATTTTCCTCGCGGCCC
>DMUF01000075.1 GCA_003476445.1 Gammaproteobacteria bacterium
CGGCGCGGTCATCGGCGGCGCCGCAGCCACGGGACCTGCGACCGGAGCAGTAACCGGAGCAGCCGTCACCGGCGGCGCCATGGGTGTAGAAGACGGAGCGACTGTTCCCGGCGTGCTGCCCGGCGGCATCGTTGCAACCGGAGGTGCTCCGTTTGCCGGCTGCGGCGGTGGAACGTCTTGCCAGGTCTCGCTGCTCGCCGGGGTCTCAGGCACAAACTCGAAACCGCGACTGACCGGCTCTGCCGGCAAGGGTGCCGGCGCTGCCGCCACGGCCATACCAGGGGTGACCGCAAGCGGTGCATTGGGCGGAGCCTGCAGCTGGAGGCGCTGACCCACGAAAATACGATACGGAGGATCGATTGCGTTCAGACGCGCGATCTCGCGGTAGTCGATCCCGTAGCGCCACGCGATGCCGTACAACGTGTCGCCGCTGATAACCAGATGACCATCAAGGGGAATGCCGGGCGGTGCCGCCGGTTGCGCGGGCGCCAACACGACCGCAGAGCCCGCCCCGGCCGGGGGCATGGCTGTTCGATCTTCGACTGGCGCGGGCGGCGGGCGCGTTACGCAACCTGCTGCCAAGAGGAGAACGGCGAAAGCGGCCGCGGGCATGGCGCACGGTCGATGAAAGCGCGGGAGCGACACCATGGGAATCATTGCTCCAGACGTGAAATCAGCCATAGCACCACCATGCAACATAGACTCAGCGCTTGCCCTTCAGCAGTGGCACGAAGCGCACCTGCTCCACCGTGTGAGTTATGAAACCCTGATCGGTTCGGTCAATCACCCGCAGTTCCTGCAGTTCATCGTCGCCGACCGGCACAACCAGTCGGCCACCGGTCTTCAGCTGAGCGAGCAACGCCTCGGGAACCTCGGGCGGTGCTGCGGTGACGAGAATGCCGTCGAACGGCCCTTCTTCCGGCCAGCCGCCATAACCATCACCGTGGCGGAATCGCGGGCCCGCGATGCGCAGAGCAGCCAGTCGCGCCTCCGCGCGCTCGGACAGCATCGCGATCCGCTCGATCGTGAACACCCGTCGAACCGCCGGGCGCATACAGGCAAGCACCGCTGTCTGGTAACCCGACCCGGTACCCACCTCGAGCACGCGCGGGCGCGGAACGTCGAGCAGCGTCTGCGTCATGAGCGCGACCGTCAGGGGTTGCGAGATCGTCTGGCCGTGCCCGATCGGCAGGGCCACGTTCTCGTACGCCCGATGCGCAAGCGCCTCGTCAATGAGAGCATGGCGCGGCACTGCCGCCATGGCAGCGAGAACACGCTCGTCGCTGATGCCCGCCTCGCGCAACCATTGCATCAGGCGGTCGCGCGTGCGCTGCGAGGTCATGCCGATACCGGGGGGCCGAGCGCGACTCATGGGGTCTCGGGGAAGAGGAAGAGTTTTTCTCCCTGGCGAACCATGCCGAGATCGATGCGCGCGCGGGCTTCCACCGCCGCGAACCCGTTCTCTTCACCGTGCTTGAACGCCAACACCTCCGCCGTGAGCCTGCGGTTCTGATCCTTGAGAGCTGCCGCACGGGCGGTCTCTTCGTCGAGCTGCGCGCGAAGTTTCGCGGCGGCATCAAAGCCCACATCGCTGCGCCACGCCTTGTACTGCAGCGCTGCGATCATCGCGACCAGGACGACGAGGAGGATACGCATGGTTACAACGATGCTCTCGGACTAGCGCCGCAGCTCGGCGAAGCCCCGGTACACCGCATTCGCACCCAGCAGTTCCTCGATGCGCAACAGCCGGTTGTACTTGGCTACCCGATCCGACCGACACAGCGAGCCGGTCTTGATCTGACCGGCACCGGTGGCCACCGCCAGGTCCGCAATCGTGGTGTCTTCGGTCTCGCCCGAGCGGTGCGAGATCACCGCGCGATAACCCGCCTTGTGCGCCATGCGAATCGCGTCAAGCGTCTCAGAAAGGCTTCCTATCTGATTGAATTTAATCAAAATTGCGTTGGCGATACCTTCGCGAATTCCGCGCTCCAGGATGCGTGTATTGGTAACGAAGAGATCATCACCCACAAGCTGCACGCGATCGCCGAGACGGCGGGTGAGAATGCCCCACCCCTCCCAGTCACTCTCATCCATACCATCTTCGATCGAGGTGATGGGATAACGATCGGCCAGATCTGCGAGATATGCCGTGAAGCCGGTGGAGTCGAAGCGACGCCCCTCGCCCGCCAGATCGTAGACACCTGCCGAGAAGAATTCCGACGACGCGCAGTCGAGCGCAAGCGTCACATCCTCGCCCAGCCGGTAACCGGCCTTATCAATGGCCACGGCAATCACGTCGAGCGCTTCGGCATTGGACGCCAGATTGGGCGCAAAACCGCCCTCGTCGCCAACGCTCGTTGCGAGCCCTCGGGACTTGAGCACCTGCTTCAAGGCATGGAACACCTCGACGCCGCAGCGCAGGGCATCACGGAACGAGGTCATCGACACCGGCTGGATCATGAACTCCTGGATATCGACATTGTTATCCGCGTGCTCACCACCGTTGATGATGTTCATCATTGGCACCGGCAGGGTCATGGGCACGTCGCCAAAGAGCCCGTTCAGGTGACGAAACAGCGGAATACCGGCGTCAAGGGCAGCCGCTTTGGCTGCCGCGAGCGACACCGCGAGAATTGCGTTGGCACCAAGATTGGCCTTGTTATCAGTACCATCCAGCGCACACATGGCCGCATCGAGACCGCGCTGATCTGCGGGATCGCGACCCTTGATCGAATCCGCAATCACGCCGTTCACCGCGGCCACAGCACGAGAAACCCCCTTGCCCAAATAGCGGGAAGCGTCCCCGTCGCGCAGTTCCAGAGCCTCACGCGACCCGGTCGAAGCCCCCGAGGGCGCACACGCCGACCCGAGGCTGCCACGATCCGTGAGCACGTCGGCTTCGACGGTGGGATTACCGCGAGAGTCGAGAACCTCGCGGGCGCGAACGGCGGTGATTCGAGTCATGGGCTATGCGTCTCCTGCCAGATCTTCGAGGAAGGGTTGCGACTTGGCGATGTCATCAAGTGCCTTCAACTGCTTGAGCAGCGGACCCATGAGCCCGAGCGGCCAGGCGTTGGGGCCATCTGATTTCGCCTCGGCGGGGTTTGGATGGGTTTCCATGAAGAGCCCGGCGATCCCCACAGCTGTCGCTGCGCGAGCCAGTACCGGCACCATCTCCCGCTGACCGCCGGACGCGGTGCCAAGCCCGCCCGGCATCTGCACCGAATGAGTCGCATCGAATACCACCGGGCACCCGGTGCGGCGCATCTGCGCCAGACCGCGCATGTCGGAAATCAGGTTGTTGTAGCCGAAGCTCGCGCCCCGCTCGCAGACCATGATCTGCTCGTTGCCGGTGGACCGCGCCTTCGCCGCCACGTTCAGCATGTCGAGAGGCGCCAGAAACTGCCCCTTCTTGATGTTGACTGGTTTGCCCTGACTGCAGACGCGCAAGATGAAGTCGGTCTGCCGACAGAGAAACGCGGGCGTTTGCAGCACGTCGACGACGGCGCTGACGGCATCAAGCGG
>DMUF01000219.1:0-406 GCA_003476445.1 Gammaproteobacteria bacterium
CCGGTGCGCCATTCGATGCCGTCGGTCGCTTCCGACCAGGTGCCCTGAGCGGTATAGCGGTATTGCGTGTCGAATGTGCGGTACCACTCCCAGTCGGCACGCGTGGTTGCGCCGTAACCGTCCTCGCCCTCCCAGAAACCAATCTGGGTGAAGCGCAGGAACGTATCCCTGCTCAGGGGATCCACGTGGCGGTAGCGGGCGCGCAGCACGGGGTTCAGCGTGGTGAAATTCGCCCGCACGGTGGCGTCGAGATCGAGCTTTGACCGCTGCCGTTCGCTCAGGTTGTAGCGAAAGCCAAGGCGCGTATCTTCCTGGCCTTCTTCTGCTGGCACCCGTGAATCGAACTCTCCGTGCACGTCCTCGTCACGGGTCAGGAGCAGTCGCAGCTTCTCGGACGCGCCGGGCA
>DMUF01000219.1:722-1827 GCA_003476445.1 Gammaproteobacteria bacterium
GACAGGCGCACCCGGGCGCGCAAGTCTTCCGACTGGTCCCAGCGGACTTCGTTGCGCAGGCGGAAGAACGTTCCGACGGGCGTTTCTTCGAGCGCGCGGTCGTCGCCAAAAAAGCCGTCGAACCAGGCCGCCGGTTCGCACAGGCGTTGATTCAGGTAGCTGTGGGTGCGGTCGAGCCAGCTGTCGGGGCGGTCCTCCTGGTCACGGCAGGAGACGTCCATCAGCTCGTCGCGCTGGGAAGGCTCTTCTTCCTCTTCACCACGCGCAACGTCCTCTTCCGCGCGGACAGCGGTAGCGCCGAGTAGCATCGATACGGTCAGGATGGCGATGACCCCTGATCGACCGAGGGTCTTCAGTGCGACGAGGATGCAGGTGCCGGTCATGGGCAAAGGATACCGCATTGCGCGGAATTGTCGGATGAGCAATCGCCCGTACCGTCGCTGCGCTCGCGAGCTCTCGGCAGATGCTGGTTGCGCGGCCGCGGGTAACGGCGCGCTCAGCGGGTAGAATGTCGGCGCTGGAGGCGATGACGATGGCAGATGAGGGCTTGAGTTGGCGAAAGTTGCGGCGCGCGGCGGGCGCGCTCGCACTGCTGTTCGCGCCCGCGTACGTGGCCGCGGCTTTCGACCCCGCGTGCCTGCCGTGGGCTGCGGCGCATTACCGCGCGGAGAAGCTCTTTCTCGAAGTCGATCTCGAGCTACGCGGTACTGTCGTGAGCGCGCTCGCGCCGGATGCGCTGCGCCCGACCCTCGAGCGCCCGGGCCTTGTGCCAAAGTCCGAAAGTCTGGTCCTCGACGTGCGCATGGAGGGGCCGGGCTGGCGCTCCTTCACCGGCCAATGGTTTCTGCAGCCGGACTCCGGGGCTGTGCTCCAGTATTCAAGTCTCCGCGCACCCTCGCCGCGCTATCGCACCTATCGTTTTGCCGAAACGGGAGCCGAGCGCACCACGGCGCGACCGCGAGAGGGTGAGGAAGCGTTGCCGCCGCGGCGCTGGAGTGACGTCGACGTGCGGCAGCGGCGGTTTACGGCAGAGGCGCCGGTGCTGGAGATCAGTACGCTGCTCTACCTGCTACCAGCGAGTACCCTGCGTGCGCAGGGAGATCAC
>DMUF01000219.1:2175-3855 GCA_003476445.1 Gammaproteobacteria bacterium
CGACCACGCGCCGGCGGATCATCGAGGCGCTGCCGGTCGTGCTCACCGGGCGGCCACGATCAACCGATCCGGATGAACAGACATTCGATCTCCTCGGGCTGCGCGATGTGCGGTTTCTGATCGACCCTGAATATCGGGTGGTTGCGGCGCTGCGAGCGCAGGTGCCCGGCGCTGGGCAGGTGCAGTTTCAGCTGGTCGCGCTCGAATTGCGCGATGAGCTTCCGGCGCGCTGCGCGCCGGCCGGCGCGTAGCGCGCGTAGGTCGCGCCCGCCTCGGGTCAGTGTCCGCTGCGATCGATCATCGCACGCAGACGCCGACCAATGCCGCTCTCGGGTCGTCGCAGCAGGCGCTCATTCAGCCAGTGACGTGCCCGCGAACGTTCCCCCGCTCGTGCGCAACTGTCGATCAAGAGCAGGGTGACAAGATCACGTTGCGCGTGACTGCCGCCGAAGGCGTGTACCTGATCGCGCAGACCGATCAGCCGGGCGGCGGCCTCTGCGTGACGACCCGCCGCACGGTCCTGCACCGCCTCGAGCAGCGGCAGCCCGACCGCGGCGGTGCTCGCGGAAATGCCGCTGCCGCGCGTGGCTTCGCGCGCCGCTCGTACCAGTTCATCCAGCGCCTCGGCGCGTCCGGTGGCTGCAAAGGCGAGCGCCGCGTGAAAGTCGTTGAACGCGTAGTAGCCGGCCTCGGTGTTCAACTTGTCGAGCCAACCTCGCGCATTGGTCTCGAAGCGGGAGCCCACGTCGACGTCGAAGAGCGTGAGCCGCGCGAGCAGCGCGGTGACATCAGCGAGTCCGTAGGCGAAATCACCGATGCCGGGCGTGATCCAGCGGTCGAGCACCTCTAAGCACGCGCTGTCATCTTCGCGGTCGAGATGCATGAGCGCGAGATGCCAGGCGTTGTGGCAGGCAAAGCCAACGGGCGGATCGCTCGCAGCCCACTGGTCGAAACAGCCGGTGAGCCAGTCGATGCCCTCGTCGGTGCGGCCCTGCATTTCCATCACATGCGCGATGACATGAACCGCCCAGCCGTCCAACGGCTCGATGTCGAGCGCAGCGGCTGCGGTGGCCTCTGCCGCCGCGTACTCGTGACATTCTTCCAGTCCGAAGGCATGCATCGCGAGCACGTGCGAGTAGTACGGCATGCCTGAATCCCAGGCCGGCAGGGCGCGTGCGATGCGGTTGCGCAGGTTGATCGCGTCGCCGCGAAAGAAGTCGATCATCTGCCCGGTCTGCAGCGCAAAGGCGTCGGCAGGAAAGTCGGCGAGGTAGAGATCGAGCGCGTGGCCCGCACCTGCCCAGTCGTCCTGCAAAAGCGGCGCCAACGCCTGACTGAGAGCGTACTCGCGGGGATGATCCGACGTTGCCAGCGCCGCGGCTTGCCGCAGATGGGCGTGACCATGAGCACGGAAGCGGCGCTCAGAGGACAGCGTGAGCCCCGCGCCAAGAAAGAGGTGGCCGAAGAGAAAGTCCGGCTCCTCGGCGACGCGTGGCAACAAAATTCCGAACGGGTCGCCGCGACGGTTGTGAAAGACAGTCAGCGCAGCCGCAAGGTCGCGCTGGGCCGCGACCGAGCCCGGTGTCATCCTGGGATCGATCGCGGTAGCCACGGCGCGTGTCAGCCGGTCACCTGGTCGAGCGCGCTGGCAAGCGCTGCGAGGGTCCCGTCCACGTCGGT
>DMUF01000193.1:0-540 GCA_003476445.1 Gammaproteobacteria bacterium
GGGCGGATTCCAGTGCCTCACCGCGGGAAACCACACCAACCTGACTGCCGTCAGGACCAATCAATCGAACGGAAGGCACCCGGATATCTTCGTTCAACAACGTCCGATCCGCGCGCTTAACCGCTAAACCAAGGGGTTTCTTGATGTGCGTTCTCCACCGAAACACAAGAGGACCCGTACGCCCTGTTAAGGGACTAACGCGTCCGGTCTAAAACCGCCCTGCCCTGCTTGGCGTGCTCAAGCGGCCATAAAGCCCCCCGACCACGCCGACAGAACCACGGCGGGCGCAAATTCTACACGGCGGCGCGCGCGCGACACAACCACCCAGACGCGGCGGCGGCCAGTGGCACTGACCCTAACTGCTTGTCCGGAAAAGCCCAAAGAACGCCACGGCAAACCGCATTAACCTCGCACCAACCCGGCGCCACAAGACCCGCGCTCCGCCCGCAGCAGCAGGCTCTTTGCTCGCGCAGGCATTCGGGTATGATACGCGCCCGCGCCGGCTCTGCCGGCGATTGCAGGCGCGTAGCTCAGTTGGTT
>DMUF01000193.1:810-6872 GCA_003476445.1 Gammaproteobacteria bacterium
GCTCAGTTGGTTAGAGCGCTACCTTGACATGGTAGAGGTCCCCGGTTCGAATCCGGGCGTGCCTACCACCCCGCTGGTCACGCACGGCTAGCGGGCTTCACCACCTGTTCAGCGAACGCTGCCAAACGATCCCGCCCCCCGGGGCCGGCAAAGAAGAACGCTGGCACCATGGCACGATCCACGCCAAGCCCTGCGAGCTGCTCCGCCCCCCTGACCGGGTCTGCCATTTGCTGACCGAACATCGCGTTGATCGCAATACCCGCCGGGTCGCGACCCGCTTTCTCCGTTGCAACCCGAACGCGCGCAATGAGTCCGCCCAGACGCACCGGGTCGCCTTCGCCTGGGAAATAGCCATCCGCAATGCGCGCCACGCGCTGGATCGCCGCCTCGGTGTCGCCACCCACGATCACGGGGATGTTGCCGTTGACCGGCCGCGGGCTGCAGGTGACCGGCGGGAAGTTCACGAACTCGCCGGAGAAACTGGCGTGCGGCCCCGCCCATAGCGCGCGCATCGCGGCAATGTACTCGTCGTTCCGGGCGCCGCGCCGCTCCCACGGCACGCCCAGCGCGTCGAATTCTTCCCGCATCCAGCCGACGCCCAGTCCCAGTTCTACCCGACCGCCGGACAGTCGGTCGAGGGTGGCCAGTTCTTTCGCAAGCACCAGCGGATTGCGCTGCGGGACGATCAGGATGCACGTGCCAAGTCGCAGCGTCGGGGCTGCCGCGGCTGCAAACGCAAGCCAGATCAACGGGTCGGGAATCGGCGTATCCGGCTCAGCCGGGATCTTGCCATCCGCCGTGTACGGATACTTCGACTCGATGGCGCTGGGCAGAATGACGTGCTCGCCACCCCAGACGGATTCGAATCCGAGTTCCTCGGCGAGCCGACAGAGTGCGAGCGCGTCCGGGCCGTCAATACTGATGCTGCTAGCGAAAGCGAGTCCGAATTTCATGGTGTTAGGGTGCTCTCTTGAGAAAACGGAAAGAGTTTATGGCGCCGTCACGCGCTTTGGGTGCCGTCCGAGGACTGTCATGACCAGGCGACCACCACATCGTGTTCAGTCACCCGCCTGACGAACTCAGCGTCATCGATGACTTGCACAGTATCGCCCGACACGCCGCTCGCAGGACAGTCGGCAGCGCGAACACAGACACGCACCCCGGGCGCGGGAGCCCAGGCGTCGAGCGCGCGTACCGCATCGTCGAGCAATAGCAACATGTCGTCAGACGCAGCCGTCGCCGCGCAGCTGGCGACGGCGGAGCGGTTCGTTACGAGAAACAAAACGGCCATCAATCCCCCAGCACGCGCGCCGCGCGCGCGAGCAGTTCGCGAAGCTCCGCGCGATCAAGCGCTTGCACAGGGTCCGGCAGCTCTGCCGGCGGGTCGCAGACGCGAATGTCTGCAAGACCAAATTCAGCGAGCCGCGAGAGCAGCGCCGCACCCGTCGCTGACAACACCGCAGCGGACCCCGCAGATTCAAACAGCCGCGCTCGCCCCGCATCGGCAAAGATGACCGTCACCGGTTGATCGAATGCCGCAAGCACAAAGGCTGGATCGAATGCTTCGTCGGCGAAGGCAGACGCCTGCGGGTCGGAGCGCAGCAGAAGAACGGTTGCAGATGGCGACGAGGCAACGGAAGGCGCGAGATCATTCATGCGCGGAACTCCACCACGCGATCCGCCGTCAGCAGCGCTGCGATGATCTGGCCCAGCCCCATCGGCTCAAAGCCAGAAACTGCGGGTTCTGACGCCACCTCTGCACCAGGGGATTGCCGCCGACCAAGCGCACCCACGCACACGCCGAGACACGGTGGCGTCGATTGCTGCGACGTGCCGGCGAGTTGAGACCAATCCGCAAGCAGTCGCGCGCCCGGCTCTGTTTGATCGCCCCCCGCCAGCGCAAGCTCGACACCATCCTGCAGCAGATACACGCCAGCGATTTCGTGTCGGGCTAGCAGTGCCGCCCGAACGAAGGTAAGCGCCGCCTCGTGCAAGGAGTAGCGCGTCAGGCTGCAGGCGACGATGACGACTATGCGCATTACTATTCCAGTTCCGGCTTCACGCGCCGGCGAGGGAGGCGCCTATGATTGCACGGGAATTGATGTCGCCAGCAGATATCGAGCGCCTCACCGCGCGCAGCGATCTCCGCGCCCTCTGGCTTGTTTTATGCCAATGGGTGCTCACCCTGGCAATTCTCGCGATGGTCGCCATCTGGCCGAACCCCGTGACCGTTGTGCTCGCCGTGCTGCTCCTGGGCGGGCGCCAGCTCGGGTTCGGCGTGCTTGTCCACGAGTGCGGTCATCGGTCGCTGTTTCGTTCACCCCTGCTCAATGATCTGGTTGCGGACTGGCTGCTGGCTCCGCCCACGTTCAACGATAGGGTCGCCTACATGCGCGGGCATGTCGGTCACCACCGGCTGGCCGGCACGGCGGAGGACCCGGATCTACCCAACTACCAGGACTACCCTATTTCCCGCGCGCGACTGCGGCGCAAGCTCGCGCGGGATCTCACCGGAAAGACCGGCTTCAGGACGCTTGCAGGCATTGTGAGCGCTTGGCGCCGATACCCGACGTTGGCGCCCGAGCGTCAGGCTGCGCTGCGGCGCGGTCTCGGCATACAGATCGTGCTGCTTGCGGGCATGACCCTGGCGGGCGCGCCCTGGCTTTACCTGGTTTGGATCGCGGCGTTCGTATTCACAAACCCGCTCATGAGCCGTTTGCGGCAGATAGCGGAACATGCCGCGGTGCCCGACCGACTGGATCCGGATCCGCGCCGCAATACCCGCACCGTCATGGGCGGCGCGATCGCGCGCCTTCTGGTTTGTCCGCACCGGATCAACTACCACCTGGAGCACCACCTGCTGCCGTCGGTGCCGATTTATCGGTTGCGCGCGATGCACGCGCTGCTGCAGGCGAATGGAAGCTACCGCGACGTTCCGCCCTTCACCGGCTATCGCGCCCTCTTTCGCGCCGTGGCGAACGCGGGCTGAGGTGGCAAACGCCCGTCGCGCACGCCGGCGTTGTCAGCTCGCCGGCTGACCACCTTGCGCGAGCACGGTGTCCTGACCGGCCAAAACGGTCGCTCCACCGAGGCCCGGCTGATCGATCAATAACGGAGACCCGCCTTCGTACAGGAGCAGCTCCACCGGACCGGTGACGACATGCTCGGCGACCGGCACACCGTTGACCCGCAGCCCGTTGCGGCTGCCAAGATCCTCAAGGCGCCAGACCCCGTGTTCGAAGTGCGCACGGACGTGCTGGCGGCTTACCCGAGGATCATCCACCCGCAGTTCGCAATCCGGGTCGCGGCCCAGGGTGAACGAACGAGAGAAGCGCAGCCGATGCGGACCGGTCCGGTCACGCCAGGAGACTTCGAGGGCGCCCACCATGATCGTTTCGGTGAACGGCTCGGCAGATTGCGACGGCAGCGGCACCGCCCCTGCGCCCGAATCCTTCATTACGCCCTTAGGCGTTATCTCGAAGATCCACGCGAGTACGAGCACCACCGGCAGCCCGAGGGCGAGCGTTACGATCAATCCTCGCACAGCCCAGTTGGGCACACCGAACGTCGGCAGCAGCTCCGAAGCGCCAAGCGCGAGACCCCAGGCGGCGATGAGATAGGTTGCGCCCACCGATAGCACGTTACGTCGGCGAAGTTCGAGCCAGAGCCAGGCAAAACGAGCAGAGATCTTGCGCACGAGCGACCCGACGATTGACCAGGGCGGAACAGCTTTCTGACGTGCCTGCGCACGCCTTAGCACCGAATCATCAGTCATGCTCTAAGCAAATACCAGCGCAGCTGCTCAGTTTCCGGAGAGGTGGTGTCAGTGCAGTCGAAAGCGTAGGATTCGGTGAAAAAAAGAAGGGATTCCCGATAGTCAATCGGGAAAGTCCCAGGGCAGAACATCGAGTACTCCGGTGCTTTTCGCCCTCCCAGCCGCCGCGCCGCACGACACACCGGCGCACAAACAAGAATGGAGCTGCCGTGAACAACGCACGCCGCCCGACTTTGTCCCGCCTTTCGACCCTTGCGACGCTAACCCTCGCCGGCCTGGCAACGGTGTCTGGGCCCCATGCCTACGCAGGCATCGATGTAATCGGTACGGTGGTCGAAACCGATCTCGCGGCGACTCCGCCGACAGAGGAACCGGTGACAAGCTCAATCGGCGATCAGACGTTTTCCGACACCACGCAAATAGAGGTCTTTGGCCCCACAAGCAGTATCAGCATAAACGGCGGCAGCACGCTGACCGTCGGCGGTATCGCCACCGCGTTGGGCACTTCGACAACCATCAGCACCGGTCCGACGGACGGCAACTTCCTCGTTCAAAGCGTGAACCCAGCGCCCAGCGTGTTTGTCTCCGGAACCGGCTCAAAGGTTGTGCTGACGGGGTACTCCACGACGGACGCGAGCGGAGCGGTGCTCGTCGACACACCGCGACTCATGGTGGGTAATGCGGGCAATGTCGTGGTTCAAGCCGGCGGCGAAATCGACGCGGCCGGTGCTGCGAGCGCGGGGTCTCAGGGCGCCATGATCATCGGCGCCACGATCGGTTCTGACGCGCTGTTGCAAATTGAAGGCGTCGGCAGCGTGGTGAGAGCGCCCTCAACACTGATAGTGGCTGACGACGGATTCGACCTCTTCACGAGCACAAGCACCCTTGCCTCGAATCTGTCGATTGTCGACGGGGGCCTGCTCGATGCAGCCACCGTCATACTCGGCAACGGCATCGACGAGCAGAGCCTGCTCGATGCAATTGCACAGCAGCAGTTCTTCGGACTCACTCGCGTGGTGGCTCGTGTCGCCACGGCAGACGCTACCTTGCAAGCCACACGGCTCGAGGTAGGCGCCCGAAACTACAGCCTTGCCGACCTCACGATAGCTTCAGGCGGCAACGTCAACATTGGCAGTGGCGGACTGGTCGTGGGCGGAGGTACCGGCAGGGAACTCGCAACCGGTAACGTCATCATTGAAAACGGCGGCAGTCTTTCGTCATCAGGCGCGATCGACATCGCACCGCCCGTGCCCAACGCGATATTGACGCCGGACCTCACTGGCAGCGGCTCAATTGATGTGCAGGCGGGCGGCACCCTCTCCACCACCGGCGCATTGCGGATATTCAACGGCGGGGAACTTTTCGGTACTCCAGCGGGCACGACGATCACTCCGCCCCCTAACGACGGCGTGATCACCGCGGACTCGCTCGAACTGTTTCGCGGCGGAATCATTAACGACGCGCATCTTGAGTTCTCAGGAATTCGGCAGTTTGTGCTGCACGAGGGAGCGCTCTTCTCAACCGACGACGACCCTGACCTTGGCGCTGTGCTCGTCGGACTCACGGGAGGCGCGGGCAGCGTAGGGACGGTCATTCTCAATGGCGGTTCGGCGCAAGTTGGGGCGAATCTCGGCGTCGGCGTGACTCAGGGCAATGTCGGCAGCATCAGTCTGACCGGGACACTGGAAACCTTCAGCGCCCTTTCCGTCTACGGTTCGATGCAGGTGGGCACGCAGGGCGGTCAGGGGGAAGTGACCCTGGGCGGTAACGCTTTCCTGGCCCTCTCGCCATCCCTCACCACCAACAATCTGACCGGTCCAAGCCTCGAGATCGGCAGCGGCGGCGTAGTGAACGTCGGCGGCGTCGACAGCGCTATTTTTGGCGCCGAGGAGATCAACGTGTCCGGCGGCACGCTGAACGTGAGCGGCACAGGGGGTGCGTTCAGTGCCCACTTGAACGCGAGCGCGGGCGGCACGGTTAACGCAGGCGGTATCCAGATAGGGTCTGACGTCGGGGTATTCGGCAAGGGTGTCGCAGGGTTCGCCTCGACCTCGCAACTCACCCAAGTTACCCCGCCGAGTCTGGTGATTCGGGGAACAGGCACGTCGGTCAACCTCAACGCGGACGGCTTCGTGCTGGACGCCGAGACACAAGAGCCGCTGGGTCCGCTCGCCCGGCTGGTCATCAGCAATGACGGGCAGATCTCTGTTCTCGAAGGCGGGCAACTGAACGCCAACGCGCCGAGTCCGATCTCAGGCGGTGCAAACACCATCATCGGCGACCTGCT
>DMUF01000177.1:0-3364 GCA_003476445.1 Gammaproteobacteria bacterium
CCGTTGGCCGCGGGGATGGGCGCCTGAACGGTCGCTGTTGCATTCCAGTCGAACTCGCGCGTGAAGGGGTTGAGCGCCGCGTCGAACTCGTCGAAATCAACGCCCACGGCACGCGCGAGACGCCCGCCGAACGCGCGCGCCCGACTCTTCCAGCGCGGACCAGGCCGTCTCGGCCGCGAGAGACCGCGGGTCAGATGCGCACGACGGGAGAGCGCCTCGTCCGGCATGCCGATAAAGGCCCCATCGAGGGCGAGCGGTTGCACCAGTTCCTCATGAAGCACCTGCTGCAACGGCTTGCCGGTTACCGCTTCAAGCAGACCGCCAATGAGCCAGCCATAGGTGATGGCGTGATAGCCATGTGCGGTACCCGGCTCATGCGCTGGCGCCGCCTCAGCAATCACGTTCAGCATGTGAGTCCAGTCGAGCATCTCCTGCGGATCCGTAATCAGGTCGCGGATGCGATAGAGCCCCGCCTGGTGGCAGAGCGCCTGCCGCACGGTGATGGCCGACTTTCCCGCGGCACCGAATGCGGGCCAGTGCAAGGCCACCGGATCGTCATAGCGCAGCAGTCCGCGATCAGCCTGCAAGTGCAGCAGCGTAGACAGCACGCCCTTCGTCGTAGAGAACGATGGCGACGTCGTATCCGCGTTCCAGGAGTCGCCCTCCCGATTGCGAGCACCGCCCCAGATATCCACGACGCACTGACCGCGATGATAGACGCACACTGCCGCCCCTGCCCCGTCCGCTGGTCTGACGAGGGGACGCAGCGCTGTGGCTACATCGGCGAAATCAGGATGAACCGTGCCATTCAGAACCGACATGTTTGCACCAAAATGTTGCAGGCGAGGTAACGACGACTGGGAAGTCTAAGCCTTTCGCAGCAAAAACCGATGAATCATGCGCCGCAGGAACCGATGCGCTTTACGCCTTCGTGGAATTGTGACAACGTGCTTTGGACCTTTCCAACTTCCCACCCATGACCATCGACTGGCATCAGTATCCCGAAGCAGGCTTCTGGGACGAGCTTGTCAACCGGACCGGACAACCCCGGCCTGGAACGGGTGCGCTTTGTCAGACGCTCGCGCGCCTGAGCGACAACGAGCTCATCGAGCGGCGACGTGCGGCTGAACTTGCCATTCGGACCATGGGCATCACGTTCACGGTCTACACCGGCGAGGGCAGCGGGTCGATCGATCGAGAGTGGCCGTTCGATATCATTCCGCGCCTCATTCTCAAGCGGGAATGGGACGGCATCGCAGCGGGCCTCGCGCAGCGCGTGAAGGCGCTGAACCGCTTCATCGACGACGTTTACCACGACCAGCGCATCCTGCGCGATGGTGTGTTGCCCGCCGAGTACATTAACCAGTCACGCGAGTTTCGCGCGGAATGTGTCGGTATCACGCCTCCCCACGGCGTGTGGTCGCATATCTGCGGCTCCGATCTGGTGCGCGATCACGAAGGCACGACGTATGTGCTCGAGGACAATCTTCGCGTTCCATCCGGCGTGTCCTACATGCTCGAGAATCGGGAAGTGATGAAACGGGTGTTCCCCGAACTCTTCCTCGACTATGTCATCCACCCCGTGGACGGCTATCCAGAAGCTCTCGCCGCATGTTTGCGATCGCTGACCACAGAGCCTTCGCCGCAAATCGCGGTGCTTACTCCGGGCATCTTCAATTCGGCGTATTTCGAACACGCGTATCTCGCGAATGCCATGTCGGCGCAGCTGGTACAGGGTTCGGATCTCGTGGTCGGACGCGACGACCGCGTGTACATGCGCACCATTGAGGGGCTGGTTCCGGTCGACGTCATCTACCGGCGTGTCGATGATCTGTTTCTCGATCCAGAGGTCTTCAACAAAGATTCAATGCTGGGCGTGCCCGGTCTCATGCGCGCGTGGCGCGCCGGCAAAGTGGCTCTCGCTAACGCGCCCGGCTGCGGTGTTGCGGATGACAAGGTCATCTACACCTACGTGCCCGACATCATCCGCTACTACCTGTCCGAAGAACCCTTGCTGCCGAACGTGCCCTCCTACCGCTGCGTTGAGCCCGAGCATCTGGAGTACGTGCTCGACAACCTGGACCAGCTGGTCGTGAAGCCCGCCAATGAATCGGGCGGTTACGGCATGTTGATCGGGCCGAAGGCTTCGCGACAGGAGCGGGATCGGTTTGCGCGCGCGATCAAAGAAGATCCGAGAAACTACATGGCACAGCCCATGCTGCTGCTCTCGACTGCGCCAACACTGGTAGAACAACATGCGGAGCCACGGCATGTCGATCTGCGTCCCTTCATTCTTTCCGGTGCCGATACGTACGTCACCACGGGCGGTCTGACCCGCGTTGCGCTGCGCAAGGGCTCGACCGTCGTGAACTCCTCACAGGGCGGCGGCAGCAAAGACACCTGGATCGTGGATCTCGAATGACCGCGCACACGCTCTCAAGCACCGCGGAGCGCGCGTACTGGCTCGGTCGCTACCTGGAGCGTGCCGAAACCTCAGCCCGTCTCATCGTGGTACATGGCAACCTGATCATGGATCTGCCGCGGCGTATCCAGAACGGCTGGAAACCACTGATCGACATCACCGGATCAAGCGCCGATTTCGGCCAGCGCTTCGAAGGACACAGCGAACGACATGTGTGCCGCTATCTGATCAGCGATCCGCGTAATCCCGGTTCGCTGCTCAGCTCTCTCGCTTGGGCGCGTGAAAATGCGCGCACGCTGCGCGGCATCATTCCCAGATCGGCGTTCGAGTACGTGAACGAAATGCACCTCGAGGCGCAGGAGATGTTCGCGGAGCCTCTGTCTCGCAGTCGCCGTGTCGACGGCCTCGCCCGCATTGCCGAGCACGTGCAGCGGGTGGACGGATTTATGTCGGCTAACATGATGCACGACGCGCACTGGCGCTTCCTGCGCATGGGCCAGTTCATCGAGCGGGCCGACATGACCACGCGCGTGATCGACGTGGCAGCCGGCGCGGTGTGGCAAACGGCGCTCGGTCATGATCTCTTCAGCGACGTGCAGTGGCGCAGCGTGCTGCGCTCGCTTTATGCACATCACAGCTACAACACGAGCGTAGGTGAGCCGATCACCGCCGCGCCCGTGATCGAATTTTTGCTGAAACACCGCGGACTACCGCGCGCCGTCGCTTACGGTCTCAACTCGCTGCGGAACAATTTGCGTGACCTGCCGCGGCACGAAAAGCCGCTGGGCGCGGTCTCCGAGCTGATCGAACATATCGAAACCACCGACGTGCGGCGTCTTGCCGGTGCTTCGCTCAGCCAGTTTCTCGATCAGTGCCAACAGCAGATCTCAACCCTGCATCAGCAGATTCACGCGCGCTATTTCGACTTGCGAGCTGGCTAGC
>DMUF01000177.1:3664-3854 GCA_003476445.1 Gammaproteobacteria bacterium
CGCAAGAGAGGCGCGCTGTCGCAGCGGCGCCGACATCTCCCGCCGAACACATTCCACAGCAAAAAGGTTATGCCTGATCTGCCGGCGTCGGCCAGCGATCGAGCGCCGGCGGCGAGTTCAGGGCGATGATCACGTACGTCAGACAGGATGCAGCCAGCGCCGGAAACACCTCGTGCAGCACATCCCCAAG
>DMUF01000077.1 GCA_003476445.1 Gammaproteobacteria bacterium
GCCGAGTACTACCGCTTGCTCGACGCGGTGCGTCGCGAGGGCGATTGGGAGGAGTGGATCGACTTCTTCCTTGAGGGCGTGACCATGACCGCGCAGTCCGCCGTCGATACGGCGCACCGCATGCTGCGCGTGTTCGAGGAAGACGCCGCGCGCGTGGCCGATCTCGGACGTCGTGCGCCAAACGCGCTGCGGGCGTTCGATGCGTTCCGGCGGAGGCCGATTCGGAACATCGCGGCGATCGCCGCGACGACCGGCGCGAGCCTGCCGACGGTGTCGCGCGCGGTCGAATCGCTCGTGGAACTCGGGATCGTGCGCGAGATCACCGGGCGCAAGCGCGAGCGGGCGTACTGCTACGGGCGGTATCTCGAGATCCTCAACGGGGGGACGGTGAGGGCGGGGTGAGACCGAGGATCAGGGGTTGATGAGGTTCAGCGGGCAGTCGGATGGCGGGAAGGGGACACGTGGCGCATCGCCCCAATTGCCGAGAATCGAGGCGAGGTCCACGCCATCGACGAGTTCGTCGGCATTGATGTCGGCGGCGGCGCGGTAGCCCTGGGTGGGGGAGGAGATGACGAGCCACGGGCTGGAGCAAGGAGTGGAGGAGCTGCAGGGGCTTCCACTCGTCGATGCCAGGAAGACCTCGATCTTCTTCATCTCGACGGTACCGTCGGACCACGCGCGGAGGAGCGCGCCGCCGATGTACTGGCCGGAGTTGCCACCGTACGTGCCGTACCACACGATGGTCGGGCCGGCCTGCGCGGACGCTGCCGCACCAAGCGCAGCGGCGGCTGCGGGCACGGTGACCACCGAAGCGTGCGCGGGCGATCCGGACTGAAGGAGCGCCGCTCCGCCGATCATGCACAGTCCGACGCCACACAGCGTGACTGCTCCTGCCATTGCGTTCTTGCTCATTGGGGACTCCTGCGTCATGCCCTCGGGAGAGCACGGTCGCGTACTTGGTTCGACGAATGAAATCCGCAGCGACACTGGCTGCTCGATTGAAGGTAGCGAATGAAATCACCAAATCGAAGGAAAATCGCTTTGGTTGAGACCATGATGTTTGCGCGCTGGAAGCACCGAAACGCACGCGGATGCCGTCCATCCAAAGTAGATTCCCGCCATGCTTCTCGACATCGAGACCTTCCGACGCCGCACCGAGTACGAACTCGATCAACTCGTCGACGATCTCCAGCGCGAGACTCATCGCGCGACACCAGCGGAACGCAATGCTTGGCGCAACTCGCTTCCTGCCTTCGCGAAGGTTGTCTCGCACCCGTCCCTGAAGGGACTCCACCTACATGTGGGTGGGCCCGGCGACCTCATGGTCGAGTACAAGCTCCCCGCGTCGCCTTCATGGGCGGATGTCGTGCTGCTCGGAATGGGCCCGCGCGGTCCAGCCGCGGTCATTGTGGAGCTCAAGGACTGGGATGTGTCGAAGGACCGTCCGGGAGCGCGTGAGTGTCTTGTCCAACGGCACCATGGCGAAGCGCTGCATCCCTCGGACCAGGTGAAGGGCTACACGGAGTATTGCCGGCGCTTTCACAGCGCGGTGCAGGATCGCGGGGCCGAGGTCTCGGGGTGTGTGTTCTTCACCTACTCCTCTGCAGCCGATGCGTACATCGCAGCTCCGCACGAGCGGCTTGCCGAGCTATTCCCAGTCTTTGCCCGCAGTCAGCGTGATGTTGAGGAGCGCTTTCCGCGATACCTCGCGGAACGGTTGATCGCGCCCGATGCGGACTTCGCGAAGCAGTTCGAGCGCGGCGTGTACAAGCAAGACCGTGGATTTGTGCGGCAGATCTCGCAGGCGATCAAGCGGCCCGACACGAGTCCATTCGTGTTGCTCGACAAGCAGCGCGAGGGGTTCGAGCTCTGCATGGCCTGCATAGAGCGCCGTCTCAAGCCCGCGCGCACTTCAGCGAAGACGGTGACCGGCAAAAGTGTGATCGTGATCGAGGGTCCGCCGGGATCGGGGAAGTCCGTGATCGCCGCGCATCTCTGGGCGACCCTTGGGGCGGACGAACGGATCGACGGCAATGTCGTTTTGACGACAACATCGAGTGCGCAGCGCACGAACTGGGAGGTGCTCTTCGAGCGTGCATGCGGCAAGCGAGCCGCAAAGGGCATGGTGGTGGGGTCGAATCAGTACAACCCGGGCCTGAACCAGCCGTGGTTGTCGAAGAGTCGCGAAGAGGGGCATGCCTGTGAAATCGCGGATTGGCGCAAGAACCTTGAGCTGTTCCTCAAGGACGCGCCAAAGCTCAAGTGCGAGGACAACTCATTCGCTGTCTCGATCGTCGATGAGGCTCATGCGCTGATCGATCCGACTGCGCCGGACCGAAAGGGGATGTCGGCTTCGGGTTGGCTGCTCCACGCGGGTCCCCAGGCGTGGCATGTGATCCGGGCCTCGCGCGTATCGGTGTTTCTGCTCGACCCAGAGCAGAGCTACCGGGACAACGAGACCACGACAATCGAGAGACTGAAGGAGTTCGCGGAAGAGCAGGGAGCTGACTTCACGCAGATCAGCCTCGCGGGCTCGCAGTTTCGCTGCAGCGGCTCGGTCGAGTACATCCAGTGGATGGAGCATGCACTGTCGATCACGAGGGGCGCCTCGGGAGCGGAGCGCATCCGAGTCTCGAACGCATGGCTGCGCTCGCGAGGAGGGCCGTACGACTTCCAAGTGTTCGATGACCCGCAGGCGCTCGAGGATGCGCTGCAGCTTCATGTTCGAGAGGGACGGACGGCGCGGCTCGTCGCCTCGTACGCGCGAGAATGGAAGACCGGTGGCGTATCGAAGCCGCACGCGCTGCCTGACCAAGAGAAGGACTTCAACATCGTCTATGAGCGCGACGGCGTGCGGCGGACCTGGTCGCGCATCTGGAACTACACACCCGATCAGGACTACTCGCTCTTCATCCAGGCGCCAGAGGGCAGTCCCGCCCACGCGAATCCACTCGGGGAAGTGGGTTGCCCGTATGTCCTTCGGGGCTTTGATTTCGACTATGCCGGGCTGCTCTGGTTCAGTGACCTCGTGCGGCGTGGCAACCGCTGGAAGGTCAATCTCGAGCATGTGCACGAGTCGGCTTGGCGGCTTGCGGTCTCGGCTGCGCGCAAAGGCCGAACTGGCGGTGAGGAGGCAGTGATCGAACGCCTCAAGCGCGGATACCGGATCCTGATGAGCCGGGCCATACGTGGAACATATGTGTGGTTCGAGGATGAGGAGACCAGGCAGTATGTGGAGAGTCTGGTGTAGGCGCTTGATCGTCGAGCCGTAACAGAGACCTTCGCCTGCACCGGATGCATTTCCTTTGCGATGTGTCGGTGATCAGGTCGGGGGGCTTGGGCATAAGCGCCCGGCAATCCCACATCACCTGTTCCGCAGACTCCGTCTGCGGGCACTCACGATCGGGGCACTCATGCAGATCACCTACCTCCGCTCCCGCAGCGGCGCGGCGATCTCATCCAAGCTCTCTGCCATCTACCTCATCAGCTCCGTCTGGCCATCCCCGTGCATCGCCGCCATCCTCGACTTCGCCGCGCAGTTCGAGGATCTCGACACTGGCGTCCTCATCGCGGTGCCAACGGCGCGATTCGCGGTGAAGTGAGCGCTTTCACCTTGACTTCACGAGCAGCCCATCCGATACTTGGTTCGGCGACTTGCTCGTCCCTATGGACGATGACGAGCCGCCACAAAGACGCCCGCTTGCAGCGGGCGCATTTCTTTTTGGCGATCCCGCTAGATCCCGATCACGCCCGCGTTGGTGAGCTTGGGCTCGAGTTCCTCGAACAGCCGGTCTGCGCCGTAGCGCCGCAGGGAGCCTCGCGGCCACTCGCGCAGGTACAGCGCATACGCCGCAAGATCCGCAATCTGGATGAAGTAGGAGTGCTGCGATTGGCGCAGTACCGCGTCCTCGACGATCCAGCGGAGCCCGCGCTTGCCGTCACCCGGGTCCGCGCCGCCTGTTCGGCCGAGCCGGCGCATCCTCCTGATGAGCGATCGAAGTCGGGACTCATCCGTGTCGTCGGCGAGGATCACGCCAGAGTCCGAGGTGCATCCGGCGGCAAGATGTCCGTCGAACTCCTCGAGAAGTCGGGTCCACGCCATGTCGAAATGGGAACGACCAAGCGCGCCCTGGGGCACGGCAATGGCGGGCTTCCGAAGGCAGGCCGCAGCGAGACGCATCTCAGGAAGTGCATGAGCGACCCCCGAGAGCAGCCGACGATACATGTCGATGCGCAGCCGCTTGCTGTGCAGGCTGCGAAATGGGCTGCCAATCGAGGGATGGAGGATGTCGCGCGCGTGCAGCTCGACCCGTCTCGGGAGGCCGAGTGGATCGAGCACCGCGTTGCGCGCAGCCACCACGGCGTCGAGCTGCTGCCGCCAGCCAGCGGAAGGGACGATGACACCGCAAAGAACGAAGTGGGAACTCGGTTGAAGGTGAAGCGGCAGTCCCGGACGCAGCGCGCCGGGATCCCCTGACTCGTCGACATACATGAACTGCATCTTGATCCCCCGCGCTCCGCTGGAAGCGCTTTGGGAATCGAGCATAACGCTGTCGAACCCGAGATCCGGACGACGTGCATTTCCCCACGAAGTTCGATCCGTGGATGAAGCGTCGTATCACGACGCGAGCATGAACCCAGCGCCGATGCGTTTGCGTCGTAGGCGCGTCATTTCCGCTCCCTCAGCAACCCCGCAATCTCATCCAACCTCTCCGCCATCCGCTTCATCAACTCGGTCTGACTCTCCCCCTGCGCCACCGCCGGCTTCGCCGTTCCGTGCCTCAGCTCATCCCGCCTCTCCAGGATCCTGTTCCTGAACTCGTGCGCGTCGATGATCCCGTCATTCCAAACTTACGAGCTGCATGTCGTGCGCCTGCCCGGCGCTGTGCCCCGCGGTCTCGAACTTGAGCGTCGCGAGGTGGAACTTCTTCAGGAGCGGGCCCTCGATGAAGGTGACGTCCTGGATGTTCTCGAGCGG
>DMUF01000180.1 GCA_003476445.1 Gammaproteobacteria bacterium
ACCGCCGCCATGCTTTCGGCAAGCATCTGAATCGTACAGTCTTGCCCTGTTCCCACGTTGATATGGCTCAGCATGGGCTTGGTTTGCGATTGGTAGAGACCCTCCTCCAGTTCCATCACGAACACGCTGGCCGCCGCCATGTCGTCCACATGAAGAAACTCGCGGCGTGGTGTTCCACTTCCCCACACCACCACCTTGGGCGCACCCGCCTGCGCCGCGTCGTGAAACCGACGGAGCAGCGCGGGCACGACGTGACTGTTTTCCGCTTCGAAATTGTCCCCAGGGCCATAGAGGTTTGTCGGCATGACGCTGCGATAGTCGCGCCCATGCTGCCGATTGAAGCTTTCGCAGAGTTTGATACCCGCAATCTTCGCAATGGCATAGGGTTCGTTGGTGGGTTCGAGCGGACCTGTCAGCAGCGCATCTTCCCGCATCGGCTGGGGCGCATGTTTCGGGTAGATGCAGCTTGAACCCAGGAACAGCAAGCGCTGGACGCCGTGGTCGTGCGCGGCACGAATCAGGTTGGTCTCGATAACCAGATTCAGTTAGATGAAGTCGGCGGGGTAGGAATTGTTGGCATGAATGCCACCCACTCGGGCCGCCGCAAGGTAGAGCTGGTCAATACGATGGGCCGCGAAGAAGTCGCGCACCGCCCGCTGATCCAGCAGGTCAAGCTCTGAGCGACCGGCGGTGACAATGTGTTCGTAGCCAAGTCCAGCAAGTCGTCGCACGATCGCCGATCCAACCATGCCGCGATGACCCGCCACAAATACATGAGCCGATCTGTCCATAGAGTCTATTTCTCGGTTGAGATTGAGACCGCGTGACCGTGGTCGCGGAGAAAGGCGTTCCGCTGCGCAATCGCCAGATCCGCTGCAACCATTTCCTTGCACATCGCACGCGCGGAGATTTCCGGCACCCAGCCCAGATGCTCGCGCGCGCGGCCCGCGTCACCAAGCAGCGTCTCCACTTCGGTGGGGCGGAAGTAGCGCGGATCAATACGAAGAATGACGTCCCCGACGCCGACCCCGGGGGCATTCGACCCCACGATCGCGCTGATCACGCCCACTTCGTCGACACCCGACCCGGTGAACTCGAGCTCGATACCCAGTTCCGCGGCCGACCAGCGAATGAAATCGCGCACACTGTGCTGCTCACCCGAGGCGATGACATAGTCCTCCGGCGCCGCCTGTTGCAGCATGAGCCATTGCATGCGCACATAGTCTTTCGCATGACCCCAATCGCGGAGCGCATCGAGATTACCCATGTAGAGCGTCCGCTCCAGCCCCTGCGCGATATTGGCGAGACCGCGTGTGATCTTTCTTGTGACAAACGTTTCGCCGCGACGCGGACTTTCGTGATTGAACAGAATCCCGTTGCACGCGTACAAACCGTAGGCTTCGCGATAGTTCACCGTGATCCAGTAGGCGTAGAGTTTGGCCACAGCGTAGGGACTGCGGGGGTAGAAGGGCGTCGTCTCGCGCTGCGGCGTTTCGCGAACCAGACCATAGAGCTCCGAGGTAGAGGCCTGATAGAACCGCGTGCGTCGTTCCAGACCGAGAAACCGGATGCTCTCCAGGAGCCGCAGGGTGCCAAGCGCATCAACATCCGCCGTGTATTCAGGGCTCTCGAAGCTGACCGCCACATGCGACTGCGCGCCCAGGTTATACACCTCATCGGGACTCACCTCGCTCAGGATGCGGGTGAGATTGGACGAGTCCGTGAGATCGCCGTAGTGCAGCACAAACCGCCTGTCATCGACATGCGGGTCCTGGTAGATCTGGTCGACTCGCTGCGTGTTGAACGTGGACGCGCGACGCTTGATCCCATGGACCTCGTAACCCTTCTCTAGCAAAAACTCCGCCAGATAGGAGCCATCCTGTCCGGTGATCCCAGTGATAAGCGCGCGTTTCGTCATACCAAGCTCTCTGTGCTGCGGCGAGAGCGCCACTATAGTGGTTTGCTTTCCTTTACGGCGCGACGCAACTCGCTCAGGCGTCTTCGTAATCGTCGCGCGCAGCCGTCGGGCTAACGAGCCCCGCCACAACGTCGCGCTCAAGCACGGCTCGGTCGCGTGCGGCTGGCGACCCCATTCCCCCGCCGCCCGGCGTTTCGAGAACAAGCCGCGCGCCGGCTGGCACCTCATCCAGACCCTTGCCACGCAGCGCAAGACCAGAGTCCAGGCGGACCACGCCAGGCTGTCCTGCGCGGCCACCCTGACGCCCCTGCGGCGCATGCAGCACCCGATCAAACATCTTGGCGACGAGAAAGGCTTCATCGTCACGATGCCCGACCTCAATCACCTGGCCAAGCCCGCCGCGAAGCGCACCCGGACCTGCCGAATCGATACGATATTCCTTGCGCCAGACGATGAGCGGCGCCGTGACCTCATTGATTTCGGTCGGCGTGGTTCTGACCCCCGACGGAAACGCCGTGGTGGAAAGACCATCCTTGCCTGGGCGAGCACCGGTGCCCCCGTTGAAGATCGGGTTGGTGACGAACGGCGTCCGAGCGCCGGGCACGCTGCGGAACACGGGATTCCAAATACAGGAGGCGCCTTCAGCCGGCACACGTCCCGGAAGCGCCTGGTCGAGGCAGCCAAACACCAGGTCCGGCAGCATCTGTCCGACCGCGTGTCGAGCAGACACCGCGCGCGGGTGGCGCGCATCGAGAATCGAGTCCGGCGGCGCCGTCACCGTGATCGCGGCCAGCGAGCCCGCATTGTTCGGTATGTCACTTCCCACAAGGCAGCGGACGGCGAAGGATGCATACGCCTCGGTGTAGGCAATCGGTACATTGATACCGAAACGCGACGCCGGGGCGGAGCCCGCAAAATCGACATGAATACGATCGTGATCGATCGTCACCGCACAGCGCAGTTCGAGCGGTGCGTCATAGCCATCAATGGCCATGGCGTGCCGCCACGTACCCGGGGGTAACGCCGCTATCGCATCGCGCATCCCCGCGCGCGAGCGGGTGAGTATCTCCGCGCCGATCGGGTCGAGCTGATCGAGATCGAAGGCAGCGAGCAGCGTTACCAGGGCGCGCGCGCCGGCATGGTTACACGCCGCGAGCGAATGCAGATCGCCTTCCGCGGTAGAGGGATCGCGCACATTCGCCATCACGAGGCGCATGAGGGTTTCGTCCCGCTCACCTTCCCGAAAGAGATGACAGACAGGAATACGCAGACCTTCCTCGTAGACATCGCCCGCATCGGCACCGAAGCCGCGTCCACCCACGTCAGCGATGTGGCTCGTGCTCGCGAACAGCGCAACGATCCGATTCCGATGAAAGACCGGCGAGACGACCGTGAAGTCGTTCAGATGACCTGTGCCAATCCAGGGATCGTTGGTCACAAGCACATCGCCAGGGCGCAGCCTATCGAGCGGATAGAGCGCGAGAAACTTGGGTACCGCCGCCGCCATGGCATTCACATGTCCGGGCGTACCGGTGACAGCCTGGGCGAGCATGCGACCACGCGTGTCAAAGACGCCCGCTGACAGATCCCCAGCCTCGCGCACCACTGTGGAAAACGCCGTGCGCATGAGCGTTTGCGCCTGTTCTTCCACGATCGCGAGCAACCGATCCCAGATCAGCTGGGTGGTCAGCACTGACGAGCGGCTGCGATTGGTCATGTCCGCGACTCCGGACCGGAAACAACGACGCTCTGACGCTCGAGCCAAAGATGTCCGTCACGCCCAGCGCGCGCGCTGAATTCTGTCGGGACAACGACGGTGGTTTGTCCATCGGCAATCAGCAGCGGTCCGGGATAGTGGTGATCGACTGCGAGCGCCTCGCGTCGGAGCAGCCGCAGCTCCGGAGCATGATCACCGTGAGCGGCCATGAGCGGTCGATTCGCAGAATCGGCGTTTGCTGACAAGGCAGACCCCGGACCGGTTCGCGGCGCTTCTGCCACCAGCGACAAGGTCCAGCTCAGTACTTCAACATCGAGACCCGGAATTTCTCGTCCGTAGAGCCGCTGGTACTCACGCACAAACGCCGCGCGTAGCTCCGTTTGCCACGCTGCACGATCGAGTGACGGAGCCGTGGTCGCAAACAGCGTCGGGGCAAGTTCGATCCCGAGCTCATGACCCTGACCCACATAGCGCATTGCCGCCCGCCGCTGCGCGCGCCAGGTCGCGGGATCCGGCGCCGCCAGCCGCTGGACAGCGGCGGCTTCGTTCCACATATCGGCGAACACCGAGCCCACCGCGTCGACATCGAGCTCGCCCAGACGTTGATAGCGGGTGCGCACCACATCAAAGCGGACGGGCGCGAGCAGAAAACCCACGGCAGAACCCACACCGGCTTCTGCGGGAATCACGATCCGATCGATTCCGAGAATCCTGGCTAGTGCCGCGGCATGAAGCGGCCCGGCGCCGCCGAAGGCGATGAGCGTGCGCGACGCAAGTTCAGCACCCCACTCCGACGCGTGCGCGCGCGCTGCTGCCGCCATGTTCTCCTCGACCACGGACACGATCGCGTCCGCGCCTTCGGACACATCCACGCCGAGCGGTGCAGCCACACGCTCCGCTATGGCGCGCGCTGCCGCCATGCGATCCGGCACCAGCGTGCCACCCGCAAACCATTCCTCGGGGAGATGGCCCAGCACCAGATCCGCGTCCGTGACCGTAGGCTCGACACCACCACGGCCGTAGCAGGCGGGACCGGGTTCCGAAGCCGCGCTCTCAGGGCCGACCTGGACACGCTGCAGACGATCAACGCGGGCAATGGAGCCCCCACCCGCCCCGATCTCCACCATCTCGATCACAGGAATGCGCACGGGCAGCCCACTGCCCTTGCGGAACCGGTACACACGACCCACTTCGAAAGCGCGCGAGAGCAGCGGCTTGCCGTCGTCAATGAGACAGATTTTGGCCGTGGTGCCACCCATGTCGAACGACAGAACACGATCCAGTCCATGGGTGCGCGCGAGATGGGATGCCAGGATGGCCCCGCCTGCCGGGCCGCTCTCGACCAGACGGATCGGAAACGCCCGCGCGGTCGCCAGATCCGTCAGCCCGCCGGCGGACGTCATCAACAGCAGCGGCGCCCCGTAGCCGGCTGTTCGCAGCTGCTGCTCCAGGCTTTCGAGATAGCGCGCCATCTGCGGTTTGACATAGGCATTCGCGCAGGTGGTCGAGAGACGTTCGTACTCGCGAATCTCCGGACATACCGCGGAAGAGAGCGAGAGCGAAAGATCGGGACATGCACGCGCGAGCAACTCTGCCGCGCGACGTTCATGCGCCGGGTTCGCATAGGCATGCAGAAACCCGATCGCAAGACTTTCCACGCCCGCGGCGCGCAGGACCGGGACCAGAGCTTGCACCGCCGCCTCGTCGAGCGGCAGCCGCACGTTACCCGCCATGTCGAGACGCTCGGGCACGGTGAGACGCAGCGCGCGCGGCACGAGCGGCGTTGGGCGATCGATCGCGAGATCGTATTGATCAAAGCGATTCTCAAGCGCCATCTCGAGCGCATCGCGATGCCCGGCCGTGGTGATCAGGGCCGTGACCGCACCGCGACGCTCAATCAGCGCATTGGTCGCAAGCGTGGTTCCATGCAGCACAAGACCAATGGCCGCGGGAGCGAGTTCCGCCGCCGCCGTGACCCGGGCAAGCCCCACCATGACCGCATCGGCTGGATCACTGTAGGACGTCAGAATCTTCGCGCTGAAGCGCCGCTCGCCCAGCATCAGCACGACGTCGGTAAACGTGCCGCCGATATCAATCGCCACCCGCGGGGTAGCCGCGTTCACTGCGCACCGCCCCGGCGTACCTCTGTGCTTTGCTCCTGCACCGGATGATGCGGCACCAGACGCCAGAGCGACGATCGCGCCCACACGATGCACATGACCAGGGTCATGAGTACGCCGCAGGTCACGAGCGCGAGCGCAGGCCCTAGCGCATCGACCAACAGCCCGTTCAGCAGGGCGCCCAAGGGCCCCGCGCCCTGAAAGGAGAACGCATAGAAGGCCATGATGCGCGCACGCTGCGACTCTGGAGCCTGCACCTGCATGATGGTGCGAGCCATGGTCATGGCTACCCCACCGCACACACCCCAGAAGAACACGCCAAGCGCAAAGATGGTGAGCGCCGGAGCAAACGCGGCGAAGACCAGCACCAGGGCGCCGAGTACTTGCGCCAGTACCAGCGCACGCCCCTGTCGCCGCACATCACCGAACCGCAGCAGAAACAGGATGCTGGACACAAGGCCGAGGCTGTTGCAGGTGTTTACGAAAGCGAGATCGCCCGCCGATCCGTCGAAAACCTCGCGCACAAGCAAGGGCATCGTGACGATGAACGAACCCATGAAGAACATCGCCATGGCTACATTCTGCACGACGATCATGCGCATCGAAGGCGATGCGAACACGGTGCGCGCGCCTTCCAGCACCGATTGCAAGAGCGGTGCCGAGGGGCCGGAATGACGCCGCTCGACGCCCGGATGAATGCGTGAAAATACAAAGACGCCTGCCGCGAGCACCAGCGACTGCGCTGCGAGGATCGGAATGGCGCCGACGGTATCCAAGAGCGCAGCCAAGGCAAAACCCGCGATCTGCAGCCCGAACTGGATAACGCTGGTGAGCATGACCGCGCGCTGCACCCGCCCCTCTGCCACCTGAGTCAGGAGTCCATCCCGCGCAGGAGTTACAAACGCCTGAGCGGTGCCCATGAGGACGGCATAACAGAGCATCGTGGTGAACGTAAGCGCTTCGAACCCGACCACCGCAACCAGCAGCAGCGGCGCGAGCGCGGCTATCGACTGCGCCACCAGAACTATGCGCCGCCCGCCCAGACGATCGGCAAGGCTGCCGCCAACGAGAATGAGCAGCGTACCCGGCAATAGCAGCGCCATCTGCGCAAGCCCCACCCGCTCCGGCGACTCACGCAAGACCAGGGTCACAAGCCACGCAAACATCACCCCCTGCAGCCCGAAGGCAAGGAACCAGGAGCCAGTGCCGATCAGATACAACCGTAAGGGGCGCACCGTCCCTCAGCGTCCCGAGGAAGGAATGTGCTGCGTGAGCGCGTCAGCATGCGCGGACACGAATGCTCCTGCCACGCCCGGAACCACATCGTCATTCAAGTGCATCGCCCTTCCCTCCCCGTCGCGCAACCTTAGGCACTGGGCGCTACATCGTCCAGTCGCCGCGCAAGCGCGGCGCAAACGGTTTCGATGATCTCGATGCGTCCGGCGCGCTTGTCGTTCATGCCGACCAGATGCCACGGCGCAGATGCTGTAGACGTTCGCGCGAACATCTCCTCCGCTGCCACAGCATAGTCATCCCAGCGCGCGCGATTGCGATAGTCCTCGGCGCCGATCTTGTATTTCTTGTAGGGCGTGTTCTCGCGCGCCTTGAAGCGCGCGAATTGCTCCGCCGGGTCGATATGCAGCCAGAACTTGAGCAACACATACCCGCGCTCGATGAGCGCAGCCTCGAACCCGCGAATCTCGCCGTACGCTCGCTGCCAGGTCGGCTGATCGATATAGCCCTCGACACGCTCCACGAGTACGCGCCCGTACCAGCTGCGATCAAGGATCAGAACGGTGCCGGCCCGCGGCAGCGCGCGCCAAAAACGCCAGAGCCAATGGTGCGCGCGTTCCGCCTCATCCGGCGCGCTCACCGGCATCACGCGATAGTCCCGCACCGAAAGCGCCTGGGTGATACGGCGGATCGATCCGCCCTTGCCTGCTGCGTCCCAGCCCTCGAACACCAGCACGGTGGATTGTCCCGCCAGTCGGGCGCGCCGCGAGAGTTCCGCGATCTGCCCATGCAGATCATCAAGTCGACGCTCATAGTCATTCGACTTCAGCACCCGGCCGAGGTCGACCGCGGGTAGCCGGCCCGGATTCGGGGAAAGCGGCGGCACGGACTGCGCCGGCGGCGCGGCACGTGCGGCTCCCAGATCTGCGACCAGGTGCTCCGCCAACGCAAGATCGCGCGTGCGATCATCACGCCCGTCGAGCACATGCCAGGGCGCCCAAGGGGTGCTGCTCTGCAGGAGCAAACGTTCGACATGCGGTTCTGCGCGCGCATGGATCTCGTGCAGGTCCCAATCCGACGGCTCAACGCGCCAGTCATGCCGCGGATCACGGCGCACCTGCTCAAGCCGGCGCGCGCGCTCGGCGGGCGGTGTATGTACCCAGAACTTGATGATGCGCGTGCCTTCGTTCGCGAGCGTGCGCTCGAACTCGAGCATCTCGAGCAAAGCGGCTTCAAAGCCAATGTCATCCAGCTGCCCTGAGACAAGCGCGCCTACGGCATCTATGGGCCATGCGCCCACGAACACCGCCATGCGGCCGCGCGCGGGAAGCGCATGCCAATAGCGCCAGTAGCGCGGACGCTCCCGCTCTTCAGGCGTCGGCTCATCGAAAATACACGTGTCCAGGTGGCGCGCGTCGAGCCACTCGTGCAGCAGTTGCACCAGCTCGGCTATGCCGAGCCGATCATCACCGGCGACGAGCAGGACCACGGATTCATTGCTGGCGCGCAGATCAAACTGTGCATTGAGCAGCGCCACACGCAGCGCCGGGGCCCGCGCCTCAAATTCGGCGCGGGAAACGGTAGGGCTCGCGGTCGCCTCTTCCAGCACCCTGTCGCGTGCTCCCGTGATGAAGTGCCCCGCAAGGGGGGCGCAGAAAAAAGCCCGCGGTGTGCGGGCTTTTCAAATATGGCGTCCCCTAGGGGATTCGAACCCCTGTCGCCGCCGTGAAAGGGCAGTGTCCTAGGCCTCTAGACGAAGGGGACCGATACAGAGCGGCGCATTCTATGAATGGCGTATGGGAGCGTCAAGGTAAAGTGCGGCAACAATGCGACGGATCAGTTGCCTCGACCACCCTCGAGGTGCGCGAGCCCGCGCGCACCCACCCAGTGCCGAGCGAAATGCTGGGCCGTGCGTCCGCTGCGAACCCCCCGAGCGAGCGCAAAGCGCAGCGCCTCCGCCCGCGCCTCATCCGACCACGATACGTGGACGCCATGGCGCCCGGCCAGCGACTCGACCCAATGCGCAGCAACCTCCAGATAAGCCTGCTGGGGAAAGGGGTGGAAAGAGAGCCAGAGCCCAAACCGATCCGACAGCGAGATTTTTTCCTCCACCGCTTCGCCGTGGTGCAGCTCGCCGTCGACAATCCCGGTTGCCGCATTGTCCGACTGATACTCGGGCAACAGATGCCGCCGGTTTGACGTCGCCACAATGAGCACATTGCCGGCGGCCTTGAACACCGACCCCTCGAGCGCGCTCTTCAGCGCCTTGTAGCCGGGATCATCGGCTTCAAACGAGAGGTCATCGCAGAACAGCAGGAAGCGCTGGGAAAGATTGCGCAAGCGGGACGCTATTTCGGGCAGCGCCGCGAGATCGCCCTTGCCTACCTCCACGAGCCTGAGACCGCGATGGGCGTAACGGTTCAGCAGTCCATGGACGAGGGACGACTTGCCCGTGCCTCGCGCACCCCAGAGCAGCACGTTGTTCGCGGGCAGTCCGGCGAGAAACTGGCGCGTGTTCTGATCGATCGCTGCCTTCTGCCGATCCACATGCAGAAGGTCTTCGAGCGCCACATCGCCAAGATCAGGATGCGCACGAAAGCCGGTCACGAACTCGCTGCGCGTCCAGGCTGCGGCCCGAGCCACAGACCAATCCACGCGTGGCGGCGCCGGGAACAGCGCCAGCAGCCGTGCAGACAGCTCGCCCGCGTCACGAACAAGATCGGTCATCTGCTTTTTCATGACGTTGCCGCGAATCCGTGCTCAGAGAGCGGAGATTGTACCCGCTGCCGCAGGATCCTGAGCGATGCTGCGCGGATCGATTCCGCAGCGCGCGAAAAGCGCTTGCCAGACCTCCGCGTGAGCGACCACCGCGGCCCGCGTGCGCGCCCATTCGCTGGAAGGCTGAGCGGGGTCGAGCACCGCCCGCACCCAGTCGCGATACACCGGCGGGGGGACGCCCGACTGATCATCGGTCAGCGCGAGCAGCACATCGATCCAGGCACCATCGCGCGCGTGCTCGCGCGCGAGCGCTGGCTGCAATCCGAGCACGTAGAACCGCGCGAACACGTTGGTCAGATAACGGGCTCGCGGTGTCGGACGACCGTTGCGACACAAGCGCGGCGCCTCTGCGAGCAAGGCCTGCCGGGCTGTATCCAGAACCGCGCGCTGTGCCAACCAGCGCGCCCGGGCCGTCCCGATCGCGCTTTCGCGCGCCAGACGTCCAAGGTCGACCTCGAAGGCATCAACATCGAACGCGTCACGCAGCAGCGCTGCGTGGTGCGCGCGCAGGCGCTCGAGCTGATGGGCGAACGCGGTCGCGTCTCCCGGGAGCGAGGCTCCGGCAGCAATGCGGAACTCCTCGCTGCCAAGGGTTGCGTTCCAGAACAGCGCGGGCAGCGCGGCGCGCTTCTCGCGGGCGAGCCCCTCCAGCCAGACCGGGGCGTTCGCGCAGCGTCCGACAATCCGGAGCCACTCCGCTTCGTATCCGAGGCGCTGACTGGCACGTTGCACGCGCCCGAGCGGACTGTTGCGATAGCCGGCCAACGCGCCGAGATCGCAACCGTGCAAGGCGACGAACTCCACCGCATCGATTTCGAGCGCTACGATCGGCAAGGTCAACGCGCGTCGGCTCGGCCAGGGTGGCCCCCGCGGGCCCGGCGGCGGGATCAATGCGGTATCGAGCACGCCACCCAGGCGCTCGAGATACGCCGCGCCCGGATCGGGTTCCCCCCGGGGAACGCAGGCAGCCAGCGCGACCACAAGCACACCCGCGCAGACGCGTGCCAGAGGGGAATGCGTTTCGGATGTCGCTCTAGACAAGCCGTTCGCGAACCATTCGCACCACTTCGGCATCCACGATTTCCTGCACATCGCGCTCGATGCCCGCGAGCAGCTGCTCCACCACGCTCGCTGCGGACGCGGCGGCAACGAAGGTCCATTCAGCACGGTCGAGCACGTCCGCCGACTCACTTTCAAACACAGCAAGCTGCGGGTTGCGGCCGAAACGATCGCGCAGCCCGGAGAGCCGCTGCCGCTTTTCCTTCAGCGAACGGCACCCTTCAAGACGGAAAGCGATGGTTACACAGGCGATGCTCACAGCGGCGCGAGTTTGCCATGGGGTGCGCGGTTGAGCGAACATCGGGTGGGGATACACCGTCCGCAAGCCGCGCGATACGTCATGGCTGAGAGGGGAGAATCGAGTTGAGCAAGGACACCGCCGCGCGACCTGCGCCGTCTGCCACGATCCTGATGCTGCGCGACGGCGGTGAGGGACTCGAGGTGTTCATGGTGGTGCGCCATCACCAGATTGATTTTGCATCCGGTGCGCTCGTCTTTCCGGGCGGCAAGGCGGACCCACAGGATTTCGATCCAGCGCTCAAGGCGCACCTCGACGGCGCGGCTGACGACGACGACATGCGCGCCATGCAGGTTTCGGCAATCCGCGAGGCGTTCGAGGAGTGCGGGATCCTGCTGGCCCGCGCAGAGGGTTCGTCCGGTCTGATCGACGGTGCCCGACTGGCGACGCTTGAATCCTACCGAACGTCACTGCACAGCGGCGCCACGCCCTTGATCGACTTCGTGCGCAACGAGAAGCTGCGCCTCGCCTGTGATCAGCTCGTGCACTTCGCCCACTGGGTGACGCCCGAGATGATGCCGAAGCGCTTCGACACCCACTTTTTTCTCGCCGCGGCGCCCGCCGATCACCTGGCCGTGCACGACGGACACGAGTCCGTGGACTCGGTCTGGGTCAGACCCGCGGACGCGATTGCCCAAGCGGCCGCCGGTACCCGCACCATCATTTTCCCAACCCTGCGCAACGTCGAGAAACTGGGCGCGTTTGACAGCGTGTCAGCCGCCATGGCGGGCACTCGGGGCGCACGCATCGTGCGTGTGCTGCCGTGGATGGAGCGGCGAGAAGACGGCACCTTCCTCTGCATTCCCGTGGAAGCGGGCTATGCGATCAGCGAGGAACGCATGCCAGAGCGTGGTGTCTGAGGCATCAGTCGTAGGGCCGACGATCTCCCAACGAGTCGAGCAACGCAGCAACCGTCACCAACGCGGCCTCGTAATAGCGCGCCGCGTGTCTGAGCACGCGAGCATCGCTGACCTGCCCTGCCGTTTCCGCATCGGCGAGACGCTTGAGCTGCCCGATCACCTGATCGCGCAGGCGACGAGCGTGATAGATCTCAAGCAGATCGACCATGCCCTTGACGCGTTCCTGCATGTGTAGTGTTTCCCCGCGCAATCGCCGCAATACAAGGTTGCGGACACTGTCATGGAACACTAGTACGGATTCAGCGGTTCTGCCGACCGGCCGCAACCGCGTGGCCGCGCTCAGCTCGCCGTCTTGCGGAGGCGTTCTCAAAGCCGTAACGTCCGGCCACGATCAAGCGGAGAAGTCTCGTGTCAGAAGCAGCCAGCCAGGATGTCCTCTACGAGGTCGCCGATCATGTGGCGACCATCACCATCAACCGTCCGGACGTGCAGAACACCATTTCCGGGCCCATGCTCGACGCTCTCACCGAGCGCCTGCTCGAAGCTGACCGCGATTCGGATGTGCGCGCGATCATCATCACCGGTACCGGTCGGTTCTTCTGCGCCGGGCTTGACCTGCGCACCGGTAACCCGGGCGGCGGAACAGGCACAGAGCGCCGCGTGTCGGTCACGCTCGACTTGCGCAGCACCCCGCCCACCGTGCTGCACAACCTGGATACGCCCACGATCTGCGCTCTGAACGGCTCCGCCGCCGGCTACGGCATGGACTTGGCGCTTGGCTGCGACATTCGCCTGATGGCAGACAACGCAAAACTCGCCGCCGCCTTCACAGCACGCGGCATTGTTCCCGAATCTGGTGGCACCTGGATCCTTCCACGCCTTATCGGCTGGTCGAAGGCCGCGGAGCTCATCTTCACCGGACGCACCCTGCTGGCCGATGAATGCGAACGTCTGGGTCTGGTCTCGAAAGTGGTACCAGCCGATACCATTGGCGACGCGGCGCGCGCGCTTGCACTCGAGATCGCCGGACAGGCGCCACTCGCCGTGCAAAGCTCGAAGCGCATGATGCGCATGGGTATGAACGAGACGTTCGACGACCACGTGCATCACGTGTTCCTGCAACTTCTGCCGCTGTTCCAGACCGAGGACTTCCGCGAGGGCATGGCGTCGTTCATGCAGAAGCGCAAGGCCGAGTTCAAAGGTCGCTGATTGCGGCGATGGCGAGCGCGCGGCTTTGCCGCGCCGTCGCCGTCCGCTATGATGGCGCGCTCTTTCGGGGCGTAGCGCAGCCTGGTAGCGCACTTGACTGGGGGTCAAGTGGTCGTCGGTTCAAATCCGGCCGCCCCGACCAAACACCATCTGCCGAGTCTCGCTCGGCATCCCCCCTTCCGGCTCACGGACTCCATCCGGTCGTCTCCTGACGAAATGCCGGGAGCGACTGCCACACGCCGCCCGATCAAAGCAGCAGCGTCGCCATGGTCACGATGACGGTGATCGCAATGACGTCCAAGACGGCTCCCGCGCGCATCATGTCCTGAGCACGCAACCTTCCGGTACCGAAGACCAGCGCATTGGGCGGCGTGCCGACCGGCAATGCGAACGCAAGGCTTGCCGCAAAGGCGGCGGGAATCACCAGCGCCGCCGGATCCATCCCAAGACCTGGCGCAAGCGCGCCGACAATCGGAACCACCATGGCAGCGAGCGCCGTATTGGACGCCACCTCGCTTGCAAAGACGATCGCGGCCACAAGCAGTGCGAGCAGCAGCACGCTCGGCAACACGCCAGCTCCAGCAAACAAATCGCCAAGCGCCGCAGAGAGACCCGTGCGCTGCATCGCATCAGCGAGACAGAGTCCACCGCCAAACAGCAGCAGCACGCGCCAGGGAATCTTTGCGAAGGCGCCGGGGCCCAGCAGCCGAACGCCTGCCCCGTTCGTGCTTGGCGCCAGAAACAACGCAATCGACGCCGCTACGGCGATCGAGCCGTCTGTGACCACTGGAACATGGGCGGTGTAGAGGGGGCGTGTGACCCACGCTGTCACGGCGACAAAGAACACTGCCAGCACCACGTATCCATCGCGACCCAGCGGCTTTGCCCCGTGCTCCACCCGCGGAATCGAAATTTCCTTTGCCGGGAACAGCCAGACACCCAGCACCAGAATGAGGAGAGGCAGAAACACCGCGAGCGTGGGCACGCTGAAGGTGAGCCAGCCCAGGAAGTCGACGGGTTCAGCGTTGTTGCGTAACCATTCAACCGCAATCGCGTTGGGTGCCGTGCCAATAATCGTGAGCGTGCCACCAGCACTCGAAGCAAACGCCACGCCGAGCAGCAGAGATGTGAGGAAGCGGTTTGCGGCAGCCTGTTGCGCGTCGCCGCGTGCGTCGAGCACCACCCTTGTACCAAGCGCCATGGCCAGCGGCAGCATGGTCGCGGCGGTCGCCAGATTGGAGACAAAGGCGCTGAGCAGCGCGGTCGCAAGCACGAGCGCAGAGAGCACACGCAGCGGCGAGCTTCCCGCAATACGCACCATGACCGAGGCAAAACGCGCTGATACACCCGCGCGTTCGAGGGCAAGCCCAATGAGCGTGCCGCCCGCAAACAGGAAGATCACGTCGTTGGCGTAAGGCGCGCTGATCTGTGCCGGAGTACCGATACCGAGCAGGGCGAGTGCGACAAAAGGCACCAACCCGGTGACCGCCGGCTCGACCGCGAGCGTAACCCACCACACGGCCATCAACGCCAATAGTCCAAGCGTTAAGGATGCATCTGCGGACAGCGCGCCCCAGCCGAACATCGCAGGATGCGTCGCAATCACCGCGAGGATCGCGAGTACCGGACCCGCCGGACGCCCGATGCGAGCCGCCATGCCCGCTGTCGAGCCATCGCCCTCGTTCAGATCGTCGTCAGGCGTCGATACCGGCGTGGACATGAACCGTTGCCTGGCAGGCTCAGCTAATGGGCAGACGCACGGTTGCGGTGCCAAAGACCCGGGTCTCACCCGCGTCATTCACCACGGTCAGATCAATCTCGACCTGGCCTGACGCTTCATCGATGTCGGTTACGACGCCTTTGATGTGGTACGCCTGATCCACAATGACCGGTGCGCGGAACACCGTATCAATTGCGGCGATGCTTGCGGTCGGCGCCCAGCGGTGGATCATCGCAGCGAGAAAACCCTGACTCATGATGCCGGGCACGAGCGCACCAGGCAGCCCTTCCGCGCGCGCGGCGTCATGATCGGTGAATCGCGGACCCATCCAACCGGCGGCCTGGCAGAATCGACGCACGTTCTCGATTCCTGTGTCCGGGTCGAACACAGGCAGCTCTTCGCCGAAGTTGACGTCTCCGAGCGACCGTACGGTCGTTGTGCTTGTCATGCGGGTGGCCTCTCACGAATCACGATGCTGGTATCCGCGCTCGCAAGCAGCGTGTTCTGGTCGTCGAAAACGTCCATTCGAATCAGCGAGAAGATCATGCGCCCGGAGCGCCCGCTTTTCGAATAGATGTCGTGTACCCGCGTGCGACCGGTCAGGGTAATGCCCGGGCGCAGCGGTTGATGACAGGTCACCGCCTTCCCCGCATCCATACCCAGCCCATTGAACTTCGGGTACCCGTCCGGCATGCGCTTGTCCGGATGCAGGCTGCAGGGAAACCCCGGCGGTGCCTGAAACTCCGGGTGCGCGGGATCCGTGTATCTAGGCGCCGTTTCGCCACAAGCCCGCGCGAACTCGGCGAACTGGTCAGCGGTGAAAACGAACGTCTTCTCGTCATAAACCTGATCGAGGAACTGCGCGCGCGCGGCCTTGATATCCGCCTCCTCGATGTTGTGTTCGATATCCTGTTTACTCATTGCGTGCGTACCTTGCAAAAGAATCCAGCTCGCGCCACCCGAATGATTGCGCCTTCAGCCACCCCGCATCATGAGCCACCCGGCGTCATGAGCCACAGATAAACGGCGCCCATGCCCATGATCGAGAGTAGAAAAAAGGTGCCCTGGGCGCCGATGAGTCGCGGGTAGTTCGCTCCGGGATAGCGCCCCAAACCCCACGCGTGCAGCAGGCGGCAAACAACGAAACTCGCCCCCAGTACGTGCACAACCACCGGCGCGGCTCCCGCCACCTCGAGCAGATACAGGAGAATCAGCCCTATGGGCACATTCTCCACAAAATTTGCCTGCACGCGCAGGGTCGCATCCGCGCGCCAAGCGGGCTGTTCGCCGCCGCGTAACCGGACATAGAGCACCAGATTGGCGAGAAAGACCGCCAGCAGTCCAAGCAGACCTGCGTAGAGCAGCGTGATCGGCACCATCACAACACCCCCCGCGCGATAGCAAGCGCTCCCAGCAATAGAAGCGAAAGCCCGATCCAACCGTACTGATCAATCCAGAACAAGTTAAAAGCAGCCGCCGTACCTTTCTCGGCTCGCGGTACGTCGCCCCGACGCAGCTGGCGCGGAACGGGTGCGACCCAGACGATCTGCCAGCCCAGCCAGAGGGCACCCAGCCCTGCAATGATCCACCATTCCGACATGTTTCCCCCCTGAATCAACGCGGACCAGGCCCGCGTGCGATTACACGTTATAGCCGCCAAGGGCGCGCCTTGTATTGACGGGCGTACGCGACGCCTCTCTAATGCCCTGGATCAGGTTCGTACCGGGGGTGATCATCCGATCACCGCGGGAACCTGCACCATCACCTGGGGAGGCTTTGCGCCATGGCTGTTTATTTCGTCGCTCAATATGTCGTCAACGATCCCGCACTGTACGCGGAATATTCTCAGGGCGCTGGTCCGACTCTGGGTGCCCACGGCGCTGAGCTCGTCGCTTTCGACGTTGCCGCCGAAACCGTCGAAGGTACCCCGCCCGGTCCGCAGACGGTCATCATCAAGTTCGAGTCTGCCGAGAAGGCGAAAGCCTGGTACAACTCCCCCGAGTATCAGAAGGTCGTTGGCAAGCGTCTCGCTGCAACGAAGGGCTTCGCGATTATCTCCGAGTCGATGCGCCCCGTCGCATGATCCCTCGGGCGCGGCCGTAACCCGGCCGCGCCTTCAATGCGCTGCTTCGTGCGCTGCTTAGCGGCGCGGCATAATCGGGTTGTCACCCGGGCGGAACAGTTCGTGCGCCCGCTTCCAGCCAGCAAACGTCGACAAAATATGCGGCGGATCGCCGTGGATCTCGGTAAAGCCGCCATTCACTGAACGCGTGTCGAAATATCCGGCGTTCACATCATCTGCCCACAGCTCGCACGCGAGCGTAAAGCCCATGTCCAGAAGGCGCTTCCGCTCGCCCTGGTAATCGTTCACAAGAATACCCACGTGATGAAAGCCTTCCTGCCCAGCCGCGTACATGTCGCGGTAGATGGAGGGCTTGTCATCGTGCTGCTGAATGAACTGAATCATGTCGTCGCCGAGATAGCCGAAGGCATAGGACACATCGGCCTCGGTATCCGTACCCCGATACATGAACTCGTCCGTCTTGTGATGCGGCACCACGACGAACGGGCCCGCGCCAAACACCTTTGCCCACTTGTGGATGGTGGCTTCGATGTCGTTCACGAAGTAGGCGTACTGGAACAGTGGATAGGATGTGAGCATCTTCATGGTGGTCCCCCCAGGTTAAGCCAGCGTCACTTGCCGCTGGCACGAAATTCGATGTGGAGTTCGCGCAGCGCGCGCAGCGAAAAGTTGGGCTGCACGCGAAAGTCGTTCTTATCCGGCGCGAAGCGCAGTTCGTCTATGCGGTCTACCAGCGCCTTGAACGCCCAGTAGAGTTCCCGGCGCGCGAGCGGCGCGCCGAGGCAATGGTGGATCCCCGACCCGAACGCCAGGTGCCGACCCGGCTTGTCACGATCGAGATCAAGTTTCTCCGGGCATTCGAACTCGCGTTCATCCCGGTTGGCCGCGGCGTAGCGAATGTTGAGCATCGCGCCCTTCGGAATCTTTACGCCGTGCAGCTCGAGATCCGTGCTCGCCCAGCGGAACAGACCCTGTACCGGACCCTCGAGACGTAATACTTCCTCAATGAACGTACGCAGATGGCGCTCCGGATCTTCCTTGAGGCGCGCCCAGACCTCCGGATTCTCGATCAGCAGCTTGACGCCGTAAGCAATAGCGTTGGTGCTGGTCTCGGAGCCGCCCACGAACGTGTCGGCCATCATCTCCGCGTGGAGCTCATTGTCGTTGAGCGCACGCCCCCACTCGGGAATGACGCGATTCACCATCTCGGAGAGCAACGTGTCATCGGGCTCGCGGCGCAGGCGCTCGAAGATAGGCTGGAAGTAATGCTGGGCCTCGATTTCCATTTCGACAGACCAACGCTCCTCTTCCTCGGTCTGCATCATGCCGAGGCGCTGCACCCAGGCATCGGTCCACGCCTTGATGCGCCAGATATCAGATTCGGGAACGCCCATCTGCCGCCCGATGACGATCAGCGGCAGCGGCACCGCCATCTGTTTCATCCAGTCGCAGTGGCCCGCGTCGACAAAGGCGTCGATCAGTCCGTAGGCCGTATCGCGTACAAACGAATCCATGGCCTCGATCTTCTTCGGGCGGAAAGCCTCATTGAACATCGCGCGCATTTGCTTGTGATTCGGGTCATCGCGCCCTGCAAGTGTCGGGGCCGGAAGCCAGCCACGGGTTTCATAAAGTTCCCGCATACGCTGCTGCCGCTCGGTGCCCAGGGCTTCCCGCGCGCCGCCCTGTCCGCCGCGCGCGCTGTTATTGAATTCGGTGGTGTTGAGCAGGATGTCGCGCAGATCATCGAACCGCGTCACGACAAAGAAACCCGTGCGCGGATCCTGCCAGACCGGTGCCTCGTCGCGGAGCTTGGCGTAGGCGTGGTACGGGCAGTTCTGCAGATCCGAATTCAGGAAGTTGATCTCGTCAAGCGTCTTCGGCACCACAGGCTCATAGGGTGCCCGCGCATCAGCCATACCGCCCTCTTCCCGCTGCTCGCTCATCGATTGCTCCTGCTACTGCCCTGCTGCTCACACGCGCCTGACCGGAAGCGCCCCGCCGCACCGGCAAAGCTTCACGCGTGAAGGTTGCGCTGGCTCGGAGTTAACCAATGTTCCACCCGCGACTCAAGAGCCGCGTGTTTCTGCTAACCTGCCGAACCACGACCGAAGACCGGCGGCGCAGAGCCTATGCCGGATCCAGGCAGCCCCCTCAACTCCCTGACTCGGCTCGCTCCCGCGGAGGCACGGACCATGTTTGACCTGCCGACAACGCTGCTGCTCACCCTGGCAGGGGCAATCCTGATCGTTCAGATCGCACAGTGGCTGCGGTCCGCGCGATCCGTGCTTCCACCCGATCTGGCTGCGCGCATGAGCCTCACGGAGTCCCATCTCGAGGCGGCGCGTCAGGAACTCGCGCGCATGGGTGGCGATCTCGAGCGCCAGTTCCGCACGCTCGAAGAGATGAAGGCGGCGGCACAAACCGGCAGCACGGCGGTACAGCGCACCCTCGACGAAAAGCTGGGGCAGACCATCGAGGAAGGTCGCGTGGGCCGACGCGAGCTGGGTGAGTCCAACGCGCGCTTTGAACTCGCGCTGCAAGCGCGCTTCGACACGCTGAAGGAAGACGTCACGCGGCAGCTCTCTGCCATTACCCAAAGCACAACGACCACCGCTGATCAGCTGCGCAACACGCTGAACGAGCGACTGCTTACCATTCAAAACGACAACGCAAAGCGTCTCGACGAGATGCGACAGACCGTCGACGAAAAACTGCACGCCACGCTCGAACAACGCCTGGGCGAGACCTTCAAGCTGGTCAGCGAGAAGCTTGAGCAGGTACATGCGGGACTCGGGGAGATGAAGACCCTTGCGGGCAGCGTTGGCGACCTCAAGAAAGTGATGAGCAACGTGCGCGCGCGCGGCACCTGGGGCGAGGTGCAGCTTGGCAACATCATCGAATCGATCCTCACCACCGACCAGTATGCGCGCAACGTGCGCACCGTGCCGGGCAGCGCAGAACTGGTCGAGTTTGCGATCCGCTTGCCCGGTCGCGATCGCGATGCGCCCGTGTGGCTACCGATCGACTCCAAATATCCCGTCGAAGACTATCAGCGCCTGATGGATGCCCACGAGGGCATGGAGCGCCTTGTCATTCAGCAGGCGGCGGCGGCATTCGAATCCTCGATCCGGGCGGAGGCGCGCAAGATCGCGACGAAATACGTGCACCCGCCCGACACGACGGACTTTGCGATCCTGTTCGTTCCCACCGAAGGGCTGTTTGCTGAAGCGCTGCGCATTCCCGGTCTGACGGAAGCGCTACAGAATGATTACCGGGTCGTTCTCGCCGGCCCCACGACCCTGTCCGCCACCCTCAACAGCCTGCTGCTCGGTTTTCGCACACTTGCCATCGAGCAGCGCTCGGCCGAGGTATGGGCACTGCTTGGCAGCGTGAAGACCGAGTTTCGCAAGTTCGGCGAAGTGGTCGACTCCACGCGCAAATCCATCACCGCTGCTGCCAACAAGTTCGAGGAGCTCGGCCGCCGCACGCGTGCCATCGAACGCGGGCTGCGCAGCGTGGAAGTGCTCCCTGCCGCTGCAGCCGGGACAGCACTTGCGATCGAGCCGATCGCGGCACTCGACGACAGCGCCGAAGACAGCGACGGGGCTGTCAGCGAGTAAACGAGCACGCCGGGCTGCTGTGCACAACGCTGCTCGTGAATCTCGCGCCCGAGCGAAAGGCTCGAGGTCATCTGGCTGCACCGGCGCCACAAACGGTCATCGGATGAGTTCACAGAACAAGGATCATTGGAGATGAGCGTGAACGCTGGAGAAACGGCAACACTGGTCGGGCATTTCTGGGGCAGCGTCAATACCTGGGAATGCGACGAGAACGATCATCAAAACGTGCGCTTCTACGCGCACAAGGCGCTGCAGGCCATGCAGTCCTGGGCTGTCGAGATGACGGGGCGCGTCGAGGCCGTGGAGCGCGTGGCGCGAGCCATCCGGCGCCAGCACATTCGCTTTCTGGCAGAAGCCCGGGCGGCAACACCCGTGCGTGTCGAGGTGGGCGCACTCTCCGGGTCAGCGTCGGGGCTGACTCTCCTTGCGGTCATGCGTCATAACGCCACCGACAAACCGCTCGCCGCATTCACATCAACGCTCGACGCCGACATGCTGGGTGACCTGCTCTCTGCGATTGGTCCCGTAACGACCGCGGCCGCGCCGGAGTTCGCGCTGGCACGGGGTCTGGCAGACGATCTGCCGCCAGCCCCCGCAAACCTTGCAAGCGCCATCAACGCCGGCTACCGGGTGGTCGGTCGAGGCGTGATCGGTGGCGGCGAATGCCAGGCTGATGGTCTCTTGAGCCCTTGGGGATATATCGGTCGAGTATCAGACGGCATGCCGAATCTCACGGTAATCCTGAGCACGCCCGAAGAGCGCGAGGCGCGTGATTCAAACCAGATCGGCGGAGCGGCGCTCGAGTATCGGCTCGAGATCCTCGACCCTCTGAAACGCGATGATGTCTTTATTCACTTGTCAGGCGTCAGCGCCATCGCAGAAAAGACTCAGAGGATGTCCCACGTGTTGATCAATGCGCGCACGGGGACCTGCGCGATGCAGGCAGCGGCTATCGGGGTCTCGATGGATCTGGTGACGCGTCGCGCGATCGCGATTCCGGAGGCGCGACGGGCACGCCTTGAAGCACTGATGCTGCGTCTGGCGTGAACCCTCGGGCTCACCCCTCAAGTCATCAAGCGTGTGCTTTGAGGACTCGCAGCACGTCTTCCAGCTCGACGATCATCTGCTTGACCAGAAGTTTGAACTGGGTCTGGTCCTGCTTGGCCTCTTCACCCTGCAGGCGCTGGCGCGCACCGCCGATAGTGAACCCCTGGTCATAGAGCAGACCACGGATCTGGCGGATCACGATGACGTCTTGGCGTTGGTAGTAGCGCCGATTGCCACGGCGCTTCACGGGCTTAAGCTGGGGAAATTCCTGCTCCCAGTAGCGCAGCACGTGGGGCTTGACCTCACACAGCTGGCTCACTTCGCCGATCGTGAAGTAACGCTTGCCCGGAATCGGGGGCAGTTCGTTATTCTGACTCGCGTCCAGCATAGGCTTCTACTCGGGCTTTCAGTTTCTGACCAGGTCGGAACGTGACAACACAGCGCGCGGAAATCGGAATCTCCTCGCCGGTCTTGGGATTGCGTCCCGGGCGTTGCCCCTTGCGGCGCAACTCAAAATTGCCAAAGCCGGACAGCTTTACCTGCCGGTTCTGTTCCAGGGAATGCCTGATCTCGTCGAAGAACATCTCGACGATTTCCTTGGCCTCGCGCTTGTTGAGACCAAGTTCGTCGAAAAGACGATCCGCCATCTGCGCCTTTGTTAAAGCCGCCAAGAGTGAGTCTCCTTCCCCAACCGCTGAACGGGGCCTACGCCGGGCCCATGATCGAAACCGAGATGGATCGATCCCGAAAGCTCATCGCAGCTTTGCGCCGTGGACCTCTGCCAATTTGGCGAGGACGGCTGCCATCGATTGAGCAATCCGTTCGTCTGTTAGCGTCGCCGAAGCATCCTGCAAGGTCAATCCTAGGCCGAGACTTTTTTCTGCCTCATCAATGCCTTTGCCCTGATACACGTCGAAAATCTGCAGGTCTGCCAGTAGTGCGCCGAGCACGCTGCGCACCGTGTCTGCCACGTGCGTCGCCGGAATTTCGCGACGCAGTAACAGAGCAAGGTCGCGACGCACCGCAGGGAATCGCGAGATACCCCGGTGGCGTCGCTCGCCCCGCGTGAGCGCGTCTGTGAGCGCAAGCTCGAATACGAAGGCTGGCTTGGCGAGATCCAGAGCGGTTTCCACGGCCGGATGCAGGCGCCCGACCCTGCCCACGCGCTCGTCGCCGCGGCAAATGTCTGCCGACTGGCCCGGATGGAGTACCGGATCAGAGCCTGGCGCGAAGCGGATACCGTCCAGCCCGGTCCATTCGATCACGCGCTCGACGAGACCCTTCGCATCAAAGAAGTCGACCTCAGCCTGCGCACTTGCCCAGTTCTCCGGGTCGCGCGGTCCTGCCAACACGCCAGCAACGGTTGGGGTCTGCGTCAGAGTGTCCCCCGTCTCGAAGACAAGACCGCATTCGAACAGTCGCACTCGGCCTTGCTGCCGGCTCAGGTTGTGGCGCAGCGCGCCGAGAAGCCCTGGCAGCAGGCGCGTTCGCATGACCGACTGCTCCGAGGACATCGGGTTGGCGAGTGTCAGCGGCACGCGGCCCGGATCAAGCAGCGTCTGGAG
>DMUF01000146.1 GCA_003476445.1 Gammaproteobacteria bacterium
TCGCAGGCGGGGCGCGGCTACCCCTCGGCGATGCCTCGGTGGCCCTGGTCACGAGCCTCTTCAGTCCGTTGCCCGTCGAGGAAATGGCTCGCGTTCTGACGTCAGAGGGGCTTTTGCTCGTGGTCACCCCAGCACCCTTGCATCTCGCCAGCCTGCGCGAAGCGTTGTTTGATCAGGTAATCGCTCATGAGCCAGAGAAATTCCTGCACACGCTGTCACCGCAATTCGTCTGCGCATCCCGCAAGGACATCGCCTTTCCGCTAACCTTATCCCAGACGGCATTGCGGCAATTGCTGTTGATGACACCCTATGTATGGCGAGCCCGCGCGGAGCGCCGTGCAGCCCTCGAGGCTCGCGTCGAGCTGCAAACAGAGGCCGCCTTCACGCTCTTCGTGCTGCGTAAAGCCGCCGCTTAGGGCTTTCGCGAGGCAAATCCGGTAGCCGGTCGATCACGTGGTCGCTGAGGCCGGAAGGCCCCTCGCGCTCTGATCAGGAGAAGGTTCATGTCTCGATTGAGACCGGCGACAGGACTGATCGCCGCTCTGCTGTTGGCGCCACTGCCAGGTTTCGCAGAGACAATAACGCTCGAGCGCGCCGTCGAGCGGGCAAGTGCGAGCGCACCCCGCCTGCTCGCAAGCGCAGCCGCGGTCGAGGCAGCGAGCGCCGGTCGTCTTCAAGCCGGTGCACGGCCCAATCCGAGCCTGACGATGACCGCGGAAAACTTTGCCGGAAGCGGTCGCTACGATGTCTGGACACAGTCCGAAATCACCGCGAGCTACGGACATACGCTCGAACGCGGGGGCAAGCGCGAGGCCCGCATCGCTTTCGCGGAGAAAGATGTGGGCGTGGCCGCCGCAACCGCGCAGGTTATGCGATTGAATCTGGCGGAGCAGGTCGAACGCGCCTATTACGACGTCGTGATTGCGGATGAAGTGGCGTCAGCTGCAGAGCAGCGGCTCAAGACCGAGAGCGAACTGCAAGAGGAAGCTCTGCGACGGGTTCGGGGCTATAAGGATCCGCTCTTCGTAGAAACTCAGGCAGCGGCGCGGGTCGCCGCAGCCAAAGTGTTCATGGAGGCGGCGCAGCGCAGCCGAATCAACGCAAGACAGGTCCTTGCTTCCTTCTGGGGCGGGTCGGGCGAGGGACTGGAAGTCCATGGCGGTGTGCTGACCGAAACTAACGCACCCATGGTTATTGCGCCGGCTGATGAGGCGTTCGAGGAGGCGAGAATCGCACGTGCAGCGGCCGCGGTTGAGCTGGAGCGATCGCGCCGAGCGCAGGATTACACGCTGTCGAGTGGGCTTCGGTATTTGAAAGAGACCGATGATGTAGCCTTGGTCTTTGGCATCACCGTTCCGATCGGGCGCTTCGACCAGAACCGGGGCAACATCGAACGCGCCGAGGCTGAACGTCTGCTGCTCGAGTTCGAGGCCGAGGGCGACCGACTGGAACGGCTGCGCCGCCTCGCCGTGCTCAAGTCCGACGCAGATTCCGCGCTGATGCGGGCTCATGCGATCAAGACCGACATACTGCCGATGGCAACCCAGGCTCTGGAGCAGGTGCGCGAGGGCTACCGGCGCGGGGGATTCACCTTCGGCGACATACAAGGGGCTGCCGACGCCATGATCAAAGCTCAGGAAGAATGGATCGCCGAAGCCCGACGCTTGAGCGATCTGCAGACCGAAATCGACCGGCTATCCGGACGCTTTGATGCACCGGTCTCGCAGGCGACCGCGGGCTCAAAGGCGACCGCGGGCTCAAAGGAGTCCGCTCAATGACGCTTTTTAACAGAGTAACGAACAGTCTCGTCGTCCTGGTCGCGACGGTCTCACTCGCCGCTTGTGACGATGCTTCCACGCATTCCGATGAGCAGACCGCGCACGCCGCAGAGCACGCCGCGACGCCACACGTCGAAAAGGGACCTAACAACGGCCGACTGCTTCGCGCAGGGGACCTCGCTCTGGAGATCACCGTTTACGAGGACGGCGTGCCCCCGATGTTCCGGGTCTTTCCAACGTTGAGTGGAACAGCGCTCGATCCCAAAAAGGTCGACCTGACAATCACGCTGCGCCGGCTTGACGGCGAGGTCAACGTCTTCCGCTTCGCGCCCAATGGCGAATCGCTCGACGGCGAAGGTGTCGTCGTCGAGCCGCACAGCTTCGATGTCGAGGTCGATGCCGTCGTCGACGGCAAACGCCACGAGTGGCGCTACGCGAGCCCCGAGGGACAGACCACCATTCCCGCCGCAGCAGCTGCGGCGAACGGCATCGTGATCGAAAACGCAGGACCTGCCACGATCGATGAAACCCGCGAGCTTTACGGCACGGTTCAACTTGCAAGCGCAGCTCGCTCGGAAATCCGCGCCCAGTTTCCCGGGCGCGTGGTCGCCGTCATGAAAAACGTGGGTGATCCTGTTCGCAGCGGTGACCTGCTCGCCCGCATCGAATCCAGCGAGAGCCTGCAGGTCTACCCCGTGTACGCGACGGCGGGCGGTATCGTTGCCGAACGCAATGGCAACCCGGGCGATGTCACCAGCGAGCGACCGCTTTATGTGATCACGGATCTGACTCAGACAACGGTGGTATTCAACGTCTTTCCCCGCGATCTCGCGGTAGTGCGTCCCGGGCAGCAGATCTCGATTGAAACCGCTGACGGCGAGCCCGTCGGTACCTCGACACTCGGTGATTACCTCCCAGATACCAACACAGCTGCGGGCACGGCGCTCTTGCGGGCGAGTCTGCACAATCAGGATCAGCGCTATCGTCCGGGCATGGCCATGCGCGGCGAGGTCACCGTGAATTCTGTATCCGTGCCGCTCGCCGTGCGCACGGAAGCGCTGCAACCGTTTCGCGATTTCACCGTCGTGTTCGCGAACTTCGGCGATGTGTACGAGGTGCGTATGCTTGAACTCGGTCGCCGGTCCGCGACGTGGACCGAAGTGACCGGCGGGCTCAAACCCGGTACCCGCTATGCAGCCGAAGGCTCCTTTCTCATTCGCGCGGACATCGAGAAGTCCGGCGCCAGCCATGATCACTGATCAAATAAGGCGCTGACTCATGCTCGCGCGCATCATTCGTTTTTCCATTCGCCAGCGCTGGCTCGTGCTGGCGCTTGTCGGCCTGCTCGCCGCGCTCGGTGTATCAAGCGCGATGCGGCTGCCGATCGACGCTGTTCCCGACATCACCAATGTCCAGGTTCAGATCAACACGGAAGCCGAGGGCTACTCGCCGCTCGAGGCGGAACAGCGCGTGACGTTTCCGGTGGAGACCGCAATCGCCGGTATTCCCGGACTCGATTACACGCGCTCCGTCTCGCGGTACGGGCTCAGTCAGGTGACGGTGGTGTTCGAGGATGGCACGGACATCTATTTCGCCCGCCAACTGGTGAACGAACGCATTCAGTCGGTGAGATCGCGGCTTCCCCCGGGTATCGAGCCGACACTGGGACCCATTGCCACCGGGCTTGGCGAGATCTTCATGTACTCGGTCGAACCGAAGCCTGGCGCCAGAAAGCCGGACGGCACTGAGTGGAGCCCGACAGATTTACGCACGCTGAACGACTGGGTGGTCCGGCCGCAGCTGCGCACCGTGGCCGGCGTTGCCGAAGTGAATTCCATTGGCGGCTACGCGCGCCAGTACCACGTCACGCCGGACGTCAGCCGGCTTGCTGCGATGAGCATTTCCCTGAACCAGGTCGTCGAGGCGCTCGAGGCCAACAATGCCAATCGCGGTGCAGGCTATGTCGAGCGCGCCGGCGAGCAGATTCTGATTCGTGTGCCCGGCCAGGCTGCGAACGAGACCGACCTGTCGCAGATCACCGTTGCCGTTCGCGGCGGCGTGCCCATTCGTGTCGGCGATATTGCCGAGGTCGTCATCGGGTCTGAGCTGCGCACAGGCGCCGCGACCCAGAACGGTCGGGAAATCGTGCTGGGAACGATCTTCATGCTGACGGGTGAGAACCCAAGAATCGTCGCCCAGTCGGCTGCCGAGCGGCTTGAACAGGTTCAGGCATCCCTCCCGTCCGGGGTGATCGTGCAAACGCTCTACGACCGCACCGAGCTCGTAGATCGCACGATCGCGACGGTCGAGAAGAACCTGGTGGAAGGCGCCATCCTGGTCATTGCGGTGCTGTTTCTGCTGCTCGGCAACATCCGCGCTGCGCTGATCACCGCGGCGGTCATCCCGTTCTCGATGTTGATGACACTGACCGGCATGGTTCAGGGTCGGGTTTCCGCGAATCTGATGAGCCTCGGCGCGCTCGATTTCGGGTTGATCGTGGACGGCGCCGTAATCATCACGGAAAACTGCCTGCGGCGGCTTGGCGAAGCCCAGCAGCGCGCGGGACGCTTGCTGCATCAGGATGAGCGCTTCGCGGTGGTTGCCGAGGCGAGCGCGGAAGTAATGCGCCCCAGCTTGTTTGGCATCGTAATCATCACGGTGGTCTACCTGCCGATCTTTGCGCTGACCGGCATCGAGGGAAAGATGTTCCATCCCATGGCCATCACCGTGGTACTCGCCCTCACCGCCGCCATGCTGCTGTCGTTGACGTTCGTACCCGCGGCCGTGGCTCTGTTTGTCAACGGTAAAGTTCAGGAGCGCGAGAACCGCGGGATAAGCTGGCTCAAAGCACGCTATGCGCTCGTGCTCGACGCGGTCATGGCGCGCGGTCGTCGAGTGACCGCCGCGGCGCTTGCTCTGGTAGCGGTCAGCGCCGTGGGGGCATCCCAACTCGGATCGGAATTCATTCCCAATCTCGAAGAAGGTGATATCGCGCTGCACGCCCTGCGCATTCCGGGCACCAGTCTGAGCCAGGCCATCAGCATGCAGGAGAGCTTGGAAAACCGGCTGCACGACTTTCCTGAAGTCGAACGTGTTTTCGCCAAGATCGGCACAGCCGATATCGCGACAGATCCCATGCCACCGTCGGTCGCTGATAACTTCATCATTCTGAAGGATCGCAGCGACTGGCCCGATCCCCGAAAGCCTCGTGACGAGCTGATCAACGAACTGGACGCAGCCGTGCGGCAGATCCCCGGCAACAACTACGAGTTTACTCAGCCCGTTCAAATGCGGATGAATGAGCTCATCGCCGGCGTTCGTGCAGATGTTGCCATCAAGCTGTTCGGCGATGACCTGGATCAGCTGCTCATCACCGGAAAAACTATCGAAGAGGTGGCCAAGACCATCGCGGGAGCCGAAGACGTAAAGCTCGAGCAGGTCACCGGTCTGCCGGTGCTCTCTGTCATTCCGCGACGAGAGATGCTCGCGCAATACGGTATCAACGTGTCGACCGTGCAAGACACCGTCGCGACCGCGCTCGCGGGGCGCAAGGCCGGCGAAGTGTTCGAGGGCGACCGCCGGTTCGACGTGGTCGTGCGATTGCCCGAAATCGACCGCACCAACCTCGATGCGCTGGCGCAACTACCCGTCGCACTTCCCGGCGAGGGCGCGGGTTTCGTGCCGCTGTCGCAACTGGCAGATATCGAGTTGGCAGTGGGGCCTAATCAGATCAGCCGCGAGAACGGCAAGCGGCGCGCCGTGATCACAGCCAACGTGCGTGGTCGCGATCTTGGCTCGTTTGTCCGGGAGCTACGGCAGCGGATTGCCGCCGACGTCACCGTGCCGGAGAGTTACTACGTGGTCTACGGCGGAACCTTCGAGCAGCTGCAGTCAGCCTCCGCGCGGCTCCAGCGCGTGGTTCCGCTGACGCTTCTGTTGATCTTCGGGCTGCTCTTTGCGCTGTTTGGCTCGGCGAGAGACGCAGCCATCGTGTTCTCCGGTGTGCCTCTCGCCTTGACGGGAGGCGTCGCAGCACTCGCTTTGCGCGACATGCCGATGTCTATCTCCGCGGGCGTAGGCTTTATTGCCCTGTCCGGGGTCGCCGTACTGAATGGGGTGGTGATGCTCTCGTTCATTCGCGACCTGCGCGATCGGGGCTTGGCACTCGATGCCGCCATTCGCGAGGGCGCGCTCACCCGGTTGAGACCTGTGCTGATGACCGCGCTCGTCGCGTCGCTTGGATTTGTGCCCATGGCCCTCAATGTCGGCGCCGGGTCTGAGGTGCAGCGCCCGCTCGCAACGGTGGTTATCGGAGGAATCATCTCCTCCACCCTGCTCACCCTG
>DMUF01000069.1:0-2231 GCA_003476445.1 Gammaproteobacteria bacterium
GTCGAGATCGTGATACCACGCTCCCGCTCCTCCGGCGCCTTGTCAATCTGATCAAACGCCGTCGCCTCGCCGCCGTACGTATCCGCGCATACCTTCGTCAGCGCCGCCGTCAGCGTCGTCTTCCCGTGGTCCACGTGACCAATCGTTCCTACGTTTACGTGCGGCTTCTTCCGCTCAAACTTGGCTTTGGACATCGTTGTTTACCCTGTTATCTGGCTTGCTTCTTGGTCGCGGCGCGACCTGAATGGTGCCGCGACCTGGTTTCAGTTGCTGGCCTGTCTTCGTGGTTACTTCTTGATGATCGCCTGAGCAATGTTGTCGGGCACATCGGCGTAACGCTTGAACTCCATCGTATAGCTCGCGCGCCCCTGTGTGGCTGAGCGCAGATCGGTGGAGTAGCCAAACATTTCCGCCAACGGCACGTCGGCACGCACGATCTTTCCGGACGGGTTCTCGTCCATACCGTTGATCAGACCTCGACGTCGGTTGAGATCGCCAACGACGTCACCCATGTAGTCTTCCGGGGTGACGACTTCTACTGCCATGATCGGCTCGAGCAGAACAGGCTTCGCTTTGAGCGCGCCCGCTTTCAGCGCCATGGACCCTGCGATCTTGAACGCCATTTCAGACGAGTCGACCTCGTGGAACGAGCCGTCGAACAGGGTGACCTTGAAGTCGATCAGGGGATAGCCGGCAATGACACCATTGCCCATCTGCTCCTGGATGCCCTTGTTCACCGCGGGGATGTATTCACGAGGAATCGAACCGCCCACGACTTCGTCCACGAATTCGTAATGGATATCGTCTTCGCCGGGCAACGGCTCCAGCTTGATCCAGACGTGACCGTACTGACCACGACCACCCGACTGACGAACAAACTTACCTTCGGCTTCGACCGACCCGCGAATAGTTTCCCGATAAGCAACCTGGGGCTTGCCGATGTTAGCCTCGACCCCGAACTCGCGACGCATGCGATCAACAATGATGTCGAGGTGCAGCTCGCCCATGCCCGAGATGATCGTCTGGCCCGACTCTTCGTCCGTACGCACGCGGAATGAAGGGTCTTCCTGCGCCAGTTTGCCGAGCGCAACGCCCATCTTTTCCTGATCTGCCTTGGACTTCGGCTCTACCGCGACAGAGATCACCGGCTCGGGGAACTCCATTCGTTCGAGCGTGATCACCTTATCCAGATCACACAGCGTGTCGCCTGTGGTCACGTCCTTGAGGCCGATCGCAGCAGCGATGTCGCCGGCTCGGACTTCCTTGATCTCATTGCGATGGTTGGCGTGCATCTGCACCATCCGACCGATTCGCTCCTTGCGCCCTTTGACCGAGTTGAACACCTGCTGGCCAGACTCGAGAACACCCGAGTAGACGCGGAAGAAGGTGAGGGTACCTACGAACGGGTCCGTCGCGATCTTGAACGCGAGCGCGGCGAAGGGCTCATCGTCGCCCGCCCGGCGCGTGTCCGTGGTCTCGCCATCGTCGAGCGTGCCTTCGATCGCGCGCACTTCGGTCGGGGCCGGCAGATAGTCGACAACGGCGTCGAGCATGGCTTGCACGCCCTTGTTCTTGAACGCGGAACCACAGAGCGCGGGGACGATCTCACCTGCAAGCGTGCGCTGGCGAAGACCCGCCCGGATCTCCTCCATGGTGAGCTCCTCGCCCTCGAGGTACTTGTTCATGAAGTCGTCGTTGGCTTCGGCAGCCGCCTCGACCATGTTCTCGCGCCACTTGTCAGCAATTGACTGCAGCTCTTCCGGAATGTCCTCGAGGCGATAGCTGAGCCCCTGATCATCCTCATTCCAAAAAATGCCCTTCATGCGCAGAAGATCGATAACGCCCTTGAAGTTCTCTTCTTCGCCGATCGAAATCTGCACAGGCACGGCGTTGGCGCCGAGACGCTGCTTGATCTGGCCGACCACGCGGAGGAAGTTCGCGCCAGGTCGGTCCATCTTGTTAACGAACACGATGCGCGGAACACCGTACTTGTTGGCCTGTCGCCAAACGGTCTCCGACTGCGGCTCTACACCCGCCGTTGCGCAGAACACGACGACCGCGCCGTCGAGGACCCGCAAGCTGCGCTCCACCTCGATGGTGAAGTCGACGTGCCCGGGCGTGTCAATGATATTCAGGCGGTGCTCGTCATACTGCTGGTCCATGCCTTTCCAGAAGCACGTCGTCGCAGCGGACGTGATGGTGATGCCACGCTCCTGCTCCTGCTCCATCCA
>DMUF01000069.1:2497-3012 GCA_003476445.1 Gammaproteobacteria bacterium
TCCTGCTCCATCCAGTCCATGGTCGCGGCGCCATCATGCACCTCGCCAATCTTGTGCGAGAGACCGGTGTAGAACAGCACGCGCTCGGTCGTGGTCGTCTTGCCCGCGTCCACGTGCGCCGTGATGCCGAAGTTGCGATACCGCGAGATAGGGGTCTTGCGAGCCATCGTGCTCTCCGTGAATGAAGACGCGCCGACGGAACCCCCGCCAGCGCACAATCCATGGTTGAAAAATCAGAGCGGTCGACCGGCGCATCGCGCGGCGACCGCGCGGAATCAGTAGCGATAGTGCGAGAACGCGCGGTTGGCTTCCGCCATCCGGTGCGTGTCTTCACGCTTCTTGACCGCAGAACCGCGTCCCTCAGCTGCATCCATAAACTCGCCCGCAAGGCGCGCTGCCATGGACTTTTCGCCGCGCTTGCGCGCGTAATCCACGAGCCAGCGCATGGCCAACGCCTGACGTCGCGCCGGACGGACTTCAACCGGGACCTGGTAGGTCGCGCCGCCGACGCGTCG
>DMUF01000090.1:0-1435 GCA_003476445.1 Gammaproteobacteria bacterium
GCCTTTTCGGCCTTGCCGATGGAGCGCATGCAGTGGTGAATACGACCCGGGCCGAGACGTACCTGGGAGATCTCGAAGCCGCGACCCTCGCCGAGCAGAATGTTTTCTTTCGGCACGCGCACGTTCGTGAAGCGCAGGTGCATGTGACCGCGCGGCGCGTGATCGTGACCGAACACGTGCATCGGGCCGAGAATCTCCACACCAGGCCAGGGCAGCGGCACCAGAATCTGCGACTGCTGCCGGCTCGGTGCGGCCGTGGGATCGGTCTTCACCATCACGATCATGATCTTGCAGCGCGGGTCACCGGCGCCGGAGATGTAGTACTTCTCGCCGTTGATCACCCATTCGTCGCCATCAAGCACCGCGCTCGTCGAGATGTTCTTCGCATCGGAAGAGGGCAGGCCGGGTTCGGTCATGACATAGGCAGAACGGATCTCACCGTTCAGAAGCGGCTTCAGCCATTGCTCCTTTTGTGCCTCTGTGCCCACGCGCTCGAGCACTTCCATGTTGCCGGTGTCCGGTGCGCTGCAGTTCAGAGATTCCGAGGCCAGCGGTGACTTGCCGAGCTCGGCGGCAATGTAGGCGTAGTCAAGGTTGCTAAGCCCTTCGCCTGTGTCGGCATTCGGCAGGAAGAAGTTCCAGAGGCCGGCGGCCTTGGCTTTGTTCTTCGCACCTTCAAGCAGTTCCAGCTGTCGCGGGTGCCACGACCAGCGGTCGGTCTTCTGCTCATCGAGCGCGAAAAATTCCTCGGTGATCGGATCGACGTTTTCCGCGATGTGCTTTTTTACGGCATCCATCAGAGGCTCGGCCTCCGCGGACATCGCGAGATTGAAGAGATCTTTATCCAGGTCGGTCATGCGTGCGTCCCCCTGTGGTCGGCGTGATGGAAGCGGGGAGTTTCGCACGAGGGCGGGCTCGAGAACACCTCAACCGCCCATTCGGATTAACCGCCTACTCAATGCGGAACGCGTGTTCCCGGCAGCGGTGGATCAGCGGGCGGGCCCGCGAAACACTGGGCAATCGCCATCCACTGTCGGGCGATCGGTCCATCGACCGTCAGCGAGGTGTCGGCCACGTTGCGCACCTGCGTTACGACCTGACAGAACTCAACGGCACTGCCGCGCACGCAGTCGTGTGCATTGTCATCGTTCCAGGTCCAGAGCTGACCCGAGGGCGACGTGAGTTCCACGCGGGGAGCGGGGCCCGGCAGCTCTGCGCCACGGTTAACGAAGGTCCATCCGAACGTGCGCACACCGATGGTCGCTACGTTGTAGATACGATCCGACGCGGGTCGAACGCCGCCGAACAAATCCCAGATTTCCCAGCCGTGCGCCCATGTCTCCATCTGCCGCGCGGTCGCGAACATGCGCGGCTTCATGCTGGGTCCGGCCCATGGCAGGCGTTTCGCGGGGTCCGTGTGCTCGAGCTGATCGCA
>DMUF01000090.1:1740-3409 GCA_003476445.1 Gammaproteobacteria bacterium
ATCGCCTGCCCAGCGGCGCGCGAAGTCAGCCATGGAGCCGCGGTGATCGCGCATTGACTGCATTAATGCGCGGAAGGGCGCTTCGCCTTCGAGACTGGTTGTCCCCATGTGATCGGAGAGGTGCAGGTGCGCAACCACATCCCATACCGTCCAGTTCTTGAAGGTGGTCTGGCGGTGCCAATCGTCCGTGTTGAGCTCAGCGAGCTTCGTCGCAAGCTCTGCACCCTCGGCGCGCAGGTCGTTTACCTGTTGCTTGAGTGCAGTCAGTTCGTCCGTATCGGCGGGAAGTGGCACGTGAACACCGAAGCTGGATAGATTTCTAGGAAAAAGCTGGAAGCACCGAGTAGCTGATACCCGGAAGGGGAGGCGCTATGCCGGAAGGAAAGCAGGGACGGCGCGAGCGCCGCCCCTCGCAGTCGTGCTTACCAGCGACGACCGCCGCCGTCGCGACCGCCGCCGTCGCGACCACCACCACCGCCGCCACCGCCGCCGCCGGGACGACGGGGCTGGCTGGTAGCTTCATTCACGCGCAGGGCGCGCGACTGAATCTGGTAGCCATTGAGTTCGGCGATTGCCTTTTGTCCATCGGCCTGTGCCATTTCGACGAAGCCGAAACCGCGTGAGCGGCCCGTTTCGCGGTCCATGATGACCGAAGCGGAGATGACCGGCCCGACGCGCGAGAACATGCTCTCGAGGTCTGCGTCGGTGGTGCTCCAGGGCAGATTGCCCACGTAGATCTTCATTACTGTGTTTCTCTCTATTGAGTTCAGGTCAGGCGCCGTTCTCGGCGCCTTGCAGGTTGCGCGAATCCCTCTACACAATCAGTCCGCCCAGCGACCGTTTGGCACGCACAGGCCCAAAAAGGACCATGGGCGCTCGCCGCCGACGCTGTCAGAGAAAAACTCGAAGGAAGATCGAGGCAGGGGAGAACCATCGCCTCGCTAGTATAGGGTAGGCTCGTTCGCAAAAGAAAGGCTTTTTTGGTGGAGACTTACCTAGGCCCCAAACAGGCTCAGGCGCGCGGCGGCCACAGCAGAGATCCATCGACAGCTCGGACGTCCCGGACACCGCAGAACGCCATGCTGAGATCGAGTTCATTGCGAATAATCTCGAGCGCTCGCGTCACACCGGCACCGCCCATCGCGCCCAGTCCGTGCAGAAACGCGCGGCCGATCATCGTGGCGCTGGCGCCGCTGGCGAGTGCGCGCAGTACGTCCTGGCCCGACCGGATGCCGCCGTCCATCCAGACTTCCATCTGATCGCCGACGGCGCGCGCGATCTCGGGCAGCACGTCAATGGTTGCCGGAGCCCCGTCCAGCTGACGTCCCCCGTGATTCGACACCACCAGCGCCTGAGCTCCGGAATCCAGCGCTCGGCGAGCGTCTTCTGCATCCATGATGCCTTTCAGGATCAGCGGACCCTTCCACAACGAACGAATCCAGGCGACGTCGTCCCAGTCGAGGGTGGGATCGAGCTGGGATTGAGACCACTGCGCGAGCGACGTGAGGTTCTCCGCCCCGGGGACGTGCCCCACCACATTGCCGAAACCATGGCGGCGGGTACCCAGCATGCGCAGGCACCAGCCGGGTCGTCGACCGAGGTCGAGCAGCGTCTTCAGATTGAATCGGGGCGGGGTCGACAGGCCGTTGTGAATGTCCTTGTGGCGCTG
>DMUF01000090.1:3745-4840 GCA_003476445.1 Gammaproteobacteria bacterium
CCGATGAGCCGTTCGATGTAATCCCGGTCGCGCATCACGTAAAGCTGAAACCAGAACGGCTGGGTCGTGTGCGCTGCGACGTCCTCGATGGAGCAGATGCTCATGGTCGAGAGGGTGAACGGAACGCCGAACGCCTCCGCCGCCTGGGCCGCTCGAATTTCGCCATCCGGATACTGCATGCCGGTCAGTCCGGTCGGGGCGAGCGCAACCGGCATGGTGACGCTTTGCCCGACCATGGTGGACGCGAGCGAACGCGCGCTGATGTCGACGGCGACGCGCTGGCGAAAGCGGATGCGGGAAAGGGCGTCGCTGTTGTCGCGATAGGTGGACTCGGTCCAGGAGCCGGAGTCGCAGTAGTCGTAGAACATGCGCGGCACGCGCCGTTGGTGCAGCCGCCGCAGATCTTCAATTGTCGTGACGACGGTCACGGGTGCTGCTCAGTGAAAGACGTCGTCGCTGGCCCGTGGGATTGGCCCGGTTTCATCCTCGGCGCGATGATTGACGGTGTCCGCCTTGGCGCGCTTGAACGCCGCGTCGACGGTTTCGCGAATGCAGGCGGCGCAGAAGCCGGAAGAAATCAGGTCCTCGACGAGATAGCCCATGACGTCGTAGGCATTCAGCGTGCCTTCGTTGGACTCATTGAAGCGCCAGAGCACGTCTTCAATCGTCTGCAGGGCAGCGTCACAGCGCAGGTCATCGCGCTGCTGCTTGAGCTCTTCGTCGTCCATGGACCGGTGTCGACCTCGCTGGGAATGCAAATTGTACCTTTTTGGTGCGTTCTCACGCGACCTGCGGGTGCAAGTCGCGTGAGCGGGCGCATCAGCGTGGCTGCATACGGATGCCGCCGTCCATGCGCACGCATTCGCCGTTCATGTACTCGTTTTCGATGAGCATGATGGCAACGTGGGCAATTTCTTCTGGTCGACCGAGGCGCTTCGGATACAGCACCTGCGCGGACAGCGCGTCGATAACGTTCTGTGGCGCGCCCTGGAAGAGGGGGGTGTGAATCAGCCCCGGCACGATCGTGTTGCAGCGCACGCCGATACTCGACAGGTCGCGCGCGATGGGCAGCGTCATGCCGACAATGCCGCCCTT
>DMUF01000137.1 GCA_003476445.1 Gammaproteobacteria bacterium
TGCAGCCGGCAAATTCGGTGCAGCAGGCTGAAGCCGAGATGCGCTCCTACAGCGGCCTGTCGCTCGGGCGCTACTACGCGCTCCTGATCGGCAACCAGAATTACTCGAGCATTGAAAGTCTGACGACGCCGCTCTCCGATCTCGAACGCGCCCGCAAGATCCTGGAAGAGCGCTATGGGTTTACCGTGTTCACGGTCGCAGACGGCGACAACATCGCTATCATGAAGGCAATCAACGATCTCTACGACGTGGTCGGAGAGGAAGACAATCTGCTGCTCTTCTACGCGGGTCACGGTAATCGACTGACGACGGGCGGAGCGGAGATTGGCTACTGGCTACCGGCAAACGCGGAAGCTCCGCCGCGCAACACGTTCTGGGTCGCAAACGAGTTTGTTACCGGCCACTTGTCACGCATCCGTGCCAAGCGTGTGCTGGTGGTCGCTGACTCCTGCTATGCCGGACTGCTGTCGGCCGAGCCGAGCTTCCTCATGGTCGGCGACAGCGGACCGCAGTACAGCAACATGGAATTCCTCAAGTTCAAGCTGGGCAAGCGCTCGCGCCTGCTGCTCTCTTCGGGCGGTGACCAGCCGGTGCTCGACGAAGGTGGCGGTCAGCACTCGGTCTTTGCCAAGGCGTTCCTTGATGAACTCGAGAAGAACGACCGACTGCTGCCAAGCCCGGAACTCTTCCTGCGCCTGCGCGATCAGGTGGAAGAGCGCGCCGCGGCTATCAAGTTCGAACAGACACCGGAGTTCAAGACCATCAAGTCCGCTGGTCACGAGGTGGGCGACTTCTTCTTCGTGCCCGTCGCCACGCGCTGATCCCGGGCAGCCCGCGAGCGCTGCCGCGCCGGATCAGGTTCCGGCGCTAGAGAAAATTGCTCGCGATCCAGAGTGCCCCGCCGGTTGCCGCTGCCACCACGAGACCGATGATCAGATTGCGCCGCCCTGTCGCGCTAGCGCCGCCTTTGCCTGGGCTCTTTCGCGCGCCCACGGCCGCCGCTCCCTTCGCTCGCGCGCCGCTGGCGTAGAGGCGGATCTCGCACTCCACCTGGGCAAAGCGCAGCTTGTCGCCCTGCTGCAGATAGCTGATGGTGCTCTTCTGTCCATTCACCCAGGTGCCGTTGGCTGACATCTGGTCAATGATTTTCCAGCGACCGTCCTCCTCGACGATCTTCGCGTGATACGCGGACACACCGGAAAACTCGAGACGTATATCGCGCTCTTCGGTCGTGCCAATGGTCCACTCCCGCGCCCCCTCGCGCAGCGGAAACGCCATACCCGCCGCCGGGCCCGCTACGACGACGAGATGCGGCCCTTCGATGTGCATCGGCGCGGGCGCCTCGCCCGGCGTTTGCGGCGCGTCGCCAACCCCGGCCGCTAGCGCTCGCATTTCGTCCGCCGAGAGAATGCGTGTGCCTTCACCCTGATAGTCGGGATCCGCCCAGCTGCGCGGCACATGGCTTTGCAGCGCCTCGGCTTCGGAACGCGGCGCAGCGGACGGTCGAATGATGGTCGCGTCCGGCTCGGGCGCGCGCCGAATCACCGTGACATCCGCATCTTCCTCCGCTTCCGCTTCCGGCGCCTCAACCACGAAGATCGCCAGGTCGAAGGCAACGCGGTCACCGCGATAGAGCAGGGTGCGCGTGGTAACAGGCTGCCCATTCACCATCGTGCCGTTGGCCGAACCAAGATCCTCGACCCACAGACCATCCGCATCCACCGTGAGCATGGCGTGGCGACGCGAGGGGTGCCCTTCCGTCACCTTGAGCGCCGCGTCATCGCCGCGACCCACGAGCATCGAATCACGTATCTCGGTGCGATCAGGACCCGCCGGATCATCGCCTCTGATCAGAAAGAAACCGCTCATGAGGATCTCATCCACATCCAGATTGAAAATGCCACGACGCCGGTCAGCAAGCCGACCAGCACGGGAATCCACGCCGAGGAAACAAGAGAATAACGGATCACAACGGCGGTGGCGTCATCGCCTCCGCGTTGCACGCGCACCGCGTCGATCAGCGCGTCCGCGCACGCCTGCGGATCCTCCGCAGCGGCCACGATCTCGGCCATGCGACGATCATTCAGTTCGCCAGTCACGCCGTCCGTGCACAAGAGCAGCAGGTCGTCAGGCTCGAGGTGTATGCGCAGCGAATCGACGCCAGGCTCTTCGAAACCCAGGCAGCGCAGGAGCACGTTGCGATCCGGATGCGTTTCCGCCTGCGCCGGACTGATGCGACCCTGCTGCACCATCTGTTGCACCAGCGAGTGATCGCGGGTGAGCCGACGTAGTTCCCCGTCGCGCCAGAGATAGGCACGGCTGTCGCCCACCCACGCAATGCGCGCTTCACCCGTGCGCTGTTCCACCTCCGCCGCAACCACCGTGGAACCCATGCCGCGACGAGCGCGCACTTCGCTACCCTTGCGCACAACCGCCGCGTGGGCGTCGGCAATGGCTTCGACCAGGGCGCGTTTGCGCTGAACGGATTCCAGCACGCTGTCCCGCGTGACCTGGCTCGCGAGGTCGCCCGCCGCGTGTCCTCCCATGCCGTCCGCCACCACCCAGACGCCACGGCGCGGCAGGGCGCCGTGGGCATCCTCGTTAACCTGATGGCGCACGCCGGTGAGCGTCTGGGC
>DMUF01000161.1 GCA_003476445.1 Gammaproteobacteria bacterium
CAAAGAACCTACTGCCGCCCCAAAAAAGCCGCCCGGATTATAGGGAGGGGGTCAAAATCCTTCAACGAAAATCAGCGGATATGGGCGAGAATGCCATCTAATTCTTCGAGGGAAGAATACCGGATAACCAGCTGACCTGAGCCCCCGGACTTGTGCTGGATGCTGACCGGGGCACCAAGGCGCTCCGCGAGGCTCTGTTCCAAGTGTCGCGTATCGGCGGACCTGTCACCCGGTTCCTTTGGCGTTGTTTCGGGTTTCGGTGCCAGAAGCTCTCGCACCATGTTCTCGGCCTGACGCACAGACAGCTGCCGGTCGGCAATCTCCCGGGCCAAACGTTCCTGCTCGAGCGGGTCGAGAGACAGCAGCGCTCTCGCATGCCCCATTTCGATAACGCCCTGGTCCAGAAGCTCCCTGACCGCCGGGGGAAGATTGAGCAGGCGCAGGAGATTGGTCACCGCTACCCGGGACTTGCCGACCGCGTCCGCTACCTGCTGCTGGGTCAGAGCAAACTCGTCGCGCAGTCGCTGCAGCGCGAGCGCTTCCTCGAGCGGGTTCAGATTTTCCCGCTGAATGTTCTCGATCAGCGCCATGGCCGAGGCGCGATCATCCGCGACCTCCCGCACGATAGCCGGTATCTGGTCGAGCCCGGCAATCCGGGCGGCGCGCCACCGCCTTTCACCTGCAATCAGCTCGTAGCCGCCCTGCGGGCGCGGACGCACGACGATGGGCTGCATGAGCCCCTGGGCGCGGATTGAAGCGGCGAGCTCGTTGAGACTTTCTTCGGTGAAGATCCGACGCGGCTGGTAACGACCCCGCACGATCTGGTCGAGCGCAATCTCGGCAATTCCCGACTCAGGCGGGGCAGCGGTGTCGTCCGGCCCGGAAAGCAGGGCGTCGAGCCCGCGCCCAAGGCGCCGTTTGCTCACGATGGGCTCCCGGATAACCGCCGACGAATCTCGCCAGCGAGCGCCATATAGGCTACCGCGCCCCGAGAATGCCTGTCGTAGAGGATGACGGGAAGGCCGTGGCTGGGTGCCTCTGCGAGTCTCACGTTGCGCGGAATGACGGTGCGAAACACCTGATCCCCAAAGTGCTTGATGAGCTGGCGCGAGACGTCCTGCGTCAGGCTGTTGCGCGGATCATACATGGTCCGCAGGAGGCCCTCTATCAAGAGGGACGGGTTCGCCTTGCTGCGCACACCCTCGATGGTTTCAAGCAGTGACGAGAGACCTTCAAGCGCAAAGTACTCGCACTGCATGGGAATGAGGACGCTGTGCGCCGCGATCAGGGCGTTCAGCGTCAGGATGTTGAGTGACGGCGGGCAATCGATGAGAACGTAATCGTAGGCGCGCGCATCGAGCGCAAGCCGATCGCGCATGCGAAATTCGCGGCGCGTCTGCGTCATCAGCTCGATTTCGGCGGCGGTCAGGTCGGCGCCGCCCGGCATCAGGTCATAACCCGCCTGACAGCGTCGGGCGACAGTTGGCAGCGCTACGGCATGCACCAGCCAATCGTAAACCGATTGCTCAATCGCGCTCTTGTCGACACCCGAGCCCATGGTCGCGTTGCCCTGCGGGTCAAGGTCAATGAGAAGCACGTTACTGCCGGACAGCGCCAGCGAAGCGCTCAGATTGACGCTGGTGGTGGTCTTGCCGACTCCGCCCTTCTGATTTGCTACCGCTATGACTCTGGTCACTGGCGTTGTCCCGACCTTCTGCTGGAGTTTTATTGCACTGACGACGTTGATCGCGCGCCTCAAGCGCGCTCGATCACCCGTATTTCATGCGCGACCGGAAGACCGGGAATCGGAACCGCGCGTCGTTCTGTTTCCCGCCCGGCTGCAAGCGCCGGCTCGTTCGCCGCTTGCGCGACGGTTGCCTGACCGGAAGCCATCAGCACCATGCGACCCTCAGGCGCCAGAAAGGGCTCGCAAAGCGCCCATGCGCGGTCCAGCGGCGCCACCGCGCGCAGGACAATGGTATCGAACAGCCGACCCGTGGCGATTTCCCGAACCTCGCCACTCACGGGCTCCACATGCGCCAGCCCGAGGTCCGCACAGATCTGGCGGACGAAACGAATGCGGCGCTCGTTTCGATCCACCAGCATAAATTGCACGTTGGCGCAGGCAATTGCCAGCGGAATCCCGGGCAAACCCGGCCCCGTTCCCACGTCGAGGACTCGGCTTCCTTTAAGGAATGGCGCCGCCGACAAACTATCCAGCAGATGGCGGGAATAGAGGCGGTGCACGTCCTGTCGGGACACGAGGTTGAACGCCTGGTTCCAGCGCAAGAGCGCTCGACCAAACTGCAGCACCCGCTCAGCATCCCGCTCGACGAGCGCAACCCCGAGAGCGGCCGCGTCCTGCTGCAGATCCGCCGCCAAGGGCAGCGGATCAACCACCGCCAACCTGATCAAGCGCGCTCGCACCACCCGACAGGCGTCGCGCGTAAACCAGTAGCAGCGACAGCGCGGCGGGCGTCATGCCCGGAATTCGAGCGGCGCGAGCCAGAGAGTCGGGCTGCGCAGCGGCCAGTTTCTGCTTGAGCTCATGCGAAAGTCCCGGTACCGCGTCGTAGGCAAAGTCTGCGGGCAGGGTAATCGACGCGTGGCGCCGTACTTTCTCGATTTCTTCATCCTGACGGCGGATGTAGCCCTCGTACTTGACCTCGGTTTCAACCTGCTCTGCCGCGGCGTTCACCAGCGGCGGCAGCCCCGGCGCACCGTCCAGAGCGGCAAGCGTGACTGCCGGACGCCGGAGCAATGTCAGTAGCGGTTGTTCGCGCTGCAGCGTTTCGCCGGTAGCCGCGGTAACACGCTGCGCGAGATCGGACCCGGGAAACACCATGATCGAAGCCAGTCTGCCGCGAAGCGCGGTGAGTTCCGCCTCGCGCCGACGAAAAGCGGCCGATCGACCCGCGCCCACCAGCCCGAGTTCGATGCCCCTCCCGGTCAGGCGCAGATCTGCGTTGTCTTCGCGCAGCCGCAAACGGTACTCGGCGCGGCTCGTGAACATCCGATAGGGCTCATTGGTGCCAAGGGAAATCAGGTCGTCCACCAGAACGCCGAGGTACGCCTCATCCCGCGCCGGGCACCAGGCCGGGCGGCCCGCTACGCGAAGCGCGGCGTTCAATCCGGCGAGCAGCCCCTGCGCGGCAGCTTCTTCATAGCCGGTCGTGCCGTTGATCTGACCCGCGAAGAAAAGTCCTTCGAGTGCTCGGGTTTCAAGCGAGGGCTTGAGGTCCCTGGGGTCGAAGAAGTCGTACTCGATGGCATATCCGGGTCGCGTGATGTGGGCGCGCTCGAAACCGCGGATGCTTTGCACGAGCGCTACCTGAACGTCGTAGGGCAGGCTGGTGGAAATGCCGTTGGGATAGAGCTCCGGCGTGTCGAGCCCCTCCGGTTCGACGAACACCTGGTGGCGCTGGCGGTCGGCAAAGCGGACCACCTTGTCCTCGATGCTCGGGCAATAGCGCGGCCCGGTTCCTTCGATAACGCCCGAGTACAGCGGCGACCGGTCGAGCCCATTGCGAATGATCTGATGGGTGTTTTCATTGGTCGCGGTGATATGACACGGGACCTGTCGCGGATGGATGTCGGGCTCGCTGAGCGTCGAGAGACACGGTGTCGGGGTATCCCCCGGCTGCTGCTCCATGACCGAGAAATCGACGGACCGCCCGTCGATGCGCGGCGGCGTGCCCGTCTTCAACCGGCCCACGCGAAAAGGCAGCGCTCGAAGTCGCTCCGCCAACGCGTTGCTTGGGGCATCGCCCGCGCGGCCACCCTGATGCTGCGAAAGACCAATGTGGATGCGCCCGCCCAGGAAAGTGCCCGTCGTGAGCACGACCGAACCTGACCGAAAGCGAAGACCCATCTGCGTATCGACGCCGACTACGTGTCCCGCTTCGACCACCAGGTCGACAACCGATTGCTGGAAGACCTGCAGATTGTCCTGATGTTCGATCAGCCGCCGCATGGCCTGACGATAGAGCGCCCGATCGGCCTGCGCCCGGGTGGCTCGCACCGCTGGGCCCTTGCTGGCGTTCAGCACTCTGAAGTGAATGCCCGCTTCGTCTGCAGCCCTTGCCATCAGGCCATCCAGCGCGTCGATCTCACGAACAAGATGGCTCTTGCCGATCCCGCCGATGGCCGGGTTGCAGGACATCTGACCGATGGTTTCAACGCTCTGCGTGAGCAGCAGCGTGGCAGCGCCCATGCGCGCTGCCGCCGCCGCGGCTTCGCATCCGGCATGACCGGCGCCCACCACAATGACGTCGAATCTCTGGCTGTGCTCCAGCATGGTCTCGTTTGCTCGCGCGAGAACCCGGGGGAGCGCGAGTATACGAGGGCTGCTCGCGGTGTGAAGGGGCTCGTGACGGGCGGCGACCGCCCGAACGCGAGCGGGCTGGCGAGCAGCCCCCGCTTCTCCTAACCTGCGCCCAAATTGCGAGACTCTTCTGACCGGCCAGAATCCATGTCGACACCACAATCCGATGCCTTCGGACACGCGCTGCAAGATGTCTGGGAACAACATCACGGGAACAACGACGGGGAGGTGGCGAACTACATTCCCGAGTTGTCCTTCGCGAATCCTGACCATTTCGGGCTGGCGATCGCAACGGTGGATGGCCGCGTGCGCAGTCACGGGGATGTGGAGGTTCCCTTCACCATTCAATCGATCTCCAAAGCGTTTGCGTTTGCTATCGCCATCGAAACGGTGGGCTTGGAGAACATCTCGCTCCGGGTTGGGCTGGAGCCAAGCGCCGACCCGTTCAACGCCATTCTCTTTGATCGCGACAACCGCCCCTTCAACCCGATGGTGAACGCGGGTGCCATCGGCGTTTCCAGCCTGCTGCTGAACGCCCACGGCAAAGATACCTTCGATCTGGTGCTCGAACG
>DMUF01000048.1:0-866 GCA_003476445.1 Gammaproteobacteria bacterium
GTTACCGAGATATGAGGTCGAGAACCAGTCACACCTATAACGAGAATGTTGCCCTGGAGGTGGTGGGCGGGATACCCGCTTTTCTTCTGGAGGCTAAACATTTTTACGATCAGATGAGACGGCGTCTTTGACAGAACAACAGACGCCCCCGATCGATATCCACCCGGATCACTGGGCTATCGTCAGGGAAATACTGCGCGAGCGTGTGCCGCAGTACGAGGTCTGGGCCTTTGGGTCGCGCGTCACCGGCAGATCGAAGCCGTTCTCGGATCTGGATCTGGCGATCATCTCGCAAGAGCCGCTTGGTCTCGACGTCGGAGCGACCCTCAGGGAAGACTTCGCGGAATCCGATCTGCCCTGGAAGGTGGATATCGTTGATTGGGCGACCACCACGGACTCGTTTCGCAGGATCATCGAGCGCGACAAAGTGGTGATTCAGAAGGGTGTTGGCACCCGTGAGGGCGCGTGATGAACCTTTCGGACTTTCATCCCTGGATTGAACGCTGGCGGCTCACGCCGGATGGCGATCCTTTCGCCAGCAACTGGAGCCGACTGCTGCCGGTGCGGCGCGATGGTCTTGCGCTCATGCTCAAGGCGCAGATGGCGGAACAGGAACTTCATGGGTCGGCTTTTCTTGAGGGGTATCGGGGACGAGGCGCTGTTCGGGTGTATGAGCGCGAAGGTGATGCAGTGCTGCTTGAGCGCGCAGAGGGGCCGCGCACGCTGTTGCAGATGGCGCGTGACGAGGGAGAAGAGGCTGCATACGCGATTCTCTGCCGGGCTATCGCCGATTTGCAGAGCGCGTCCGCCCCCTTTCCAGTCCGTCCCATTGCGCTGCGGGATTGGTTCTCGATTCTCCCGGAAGC
>DMUF01000048.1:1113-2497 GCA_003476445.1 Gammaproteobacteria bacterium
GCGGCACACGCGGGCGGAATTTACGCCGATGCGGTCGCTGTTCTCGATCGTCTGCTGGTCACAACGCAAACCCAGGTTCCCCTTCACGGCGACCTGCACCACGGCAACCTGCTGGACGCGGGTGTTCGGGGATGGTTGGCGATTGATCCCAAGGGGCTCGAAGGGGACCCGGTCTTCGACTACGCCATCATGCTGTTCGTGACGGAGGTGCAGGATGGCATTGCCGCACCGCATCAGGTCATTGATCGCGCCCAGCGGGTCGCCACGATGGCGCAACTGCCGCTCGAACGGCTGTTGGGTTGGAGTCTGTGCGTTGCGGCGCAATATGCGGGGTGGTTCCATGGAGCCCCGATGGGGGCGGGGATGTTAGACGCCGCCAGAGTGATTTCTGAGCAGAGCTCCGTTCGGGGGCTTTGACCGCAACCGCCTCCTCGACCATCCTTCCCGGTCTTTGCAAATAGTGGAGCAACCATGACCTTCACCCGATTGACCTGGGGTGTGAAAGCGAGCTTTCGCGCGTATGTCGAGGCGGCGGAGGGTGTCATCAGTGTGAGCGACGGTGTAACCCGCGATGCTGATGGCGCGTTCGTGTTCGCGGCTGTGCCAGGCGGGGATCTGGCGATATCTGCCGAAGGCCCGCCGACCGGCGCTGCCCGATTCCAGGGAACCGTGGCCTTCGAGGCGCATGGCGGCATGTTGAAGGCGACGCTCACCGATCTGGGTGTAGAGGTCGAGGGCGGCGAACTGGTTCTCACTGCCGCCCAGACGTTCGACCCCTCGCGGCGCGCGGTCATTGCGCGGCTGGGTTCGATGGAACGTACTGCAGCGGGTTCCACCATTCTCAGTGCGGCGATCACGTTTGACGGAATGCTGCAGATCGCTGACAACTATCCGCCCGGGACGCTGCTTGACCCGGTGCGCCTGGATTGAGACTTGCACGGTGATGGAGCGCTGAGGAGTAACGGCTCATGGACGACGAGCGATTGCGGCCTGGCTCGATTGCGCAGACTCTCGCCGGCGAGGCAGACCTTCGCGTCGGGGCTGTCGTACGGGAAGCGTGGAGCCATCTGCCCGGTATCAAGCTGCCCATGCTCGCGGCGGGTGTGCTTGTCTACGGTGGCGTGCTGCTGATCATCGGTTTGTTTGGGCCGCTGCTGGAGGCGGATCAGCCGGGCTTCAACTCCGTGTTTCAGCTTCTGGCACAGATTGCCGTGAGCGCGCTGCTCTATCCCTTTCTCGCGGGCGTGTTTTTGTTCGGGCTGCGTCGCAGTCAGGGCGCAGAAGTGCGGTTCGATCTCTTGTTCTCGCAGTATTCGCGCGTGATCCCCCTTCTTCTGGTTGGGCTCCTGCAGAGTTTCGCTGTCACGCTCGGTCTGCTGATTCT
>DMUF01000048.1:2832-5786 GCA_003476445.1 Gammaproteobacteria bacterium
TGCGGCTTGTGAACAAGGCATTCTGGCGGGTTGCGCTCTTGTCCTTGATCTCGGGCCTGCTCATTCTGCTTGGTTTCCTGAGCGTCATCGGCTGGATCTGGACCCTGCCGTGGGCCGCGTTGATCTTCTCGATCACGTATCGCCAGCTCGCAGGAAACGCGGACGGCTCAACCGGTACCGGCAGTCCGCCGTCCGGTGGCGGTCGAGAGCGGGTCAAGGGGATCGTCGAATATTGACCGATCGAACATCGCGAAACCGAAGCTCGGCGAGAGATCGGTCCGGCTCAGGAGACAACGGGTTGCCAGTGACGCCCACGCGCTGTTGACACACCTCCGCCGCGTCGGGAAAATTCGCGACCCTTCCGTGGCTACGTAGCTCAGCTGGTTAGAGCGCGGCATTCATAATGCTGAGGTCGTTGGTTCAAGTCCAACCGTAGCTACCACTCATTCGCTTCCCGTCGTTAAGCTTCCGAAGCTCTTAATCGGATCGCTGGCGGTGCGCGAGCATTGGAGTTGGCGCAAAAGCATTTCTAAACTCCGCCGTGCTATCGTGCCCCCTCGAATCAGCGAACAAAGGGGGAGGGCGTTTGTTCGGGTGCCTATTGCCTAGCCGAGCTGACCCGCATCATTCGCGAGCAGAACAAGGGGTGACTCCATGTGGAAAGTCGCTCCAACGTGTATTGGGGTCGATCTCCCGCGTCCTTGCGGTTGCTGGTTTGCTTGCCTCCTCCCATGCAAATTCGAACGCCCTTCCCGGGAGTGAATTGCCTGCGCTGGTCGAGCGCACATTGGCTTCTCACCCTGGCATTCGGGTTCAGCAAAGCCTGGCGCGAGCGGCAGATGCTCAAGTGGATGCCGCGCGCCGGCAATTTTTCCCAAATCCTTCGATCAGCTTCGAGCGTGTAGAAACGTCAGAGCGCGATTCGGTCTATCGCGGTAACGATCAGATCACCGTGGCGCGTTTGCAGCAGTCGCTCTGGACGGGTGGACGACTGCGCGGTGGCTTGGCGCGAGCGCGCTCGTCCCAGGCGCTGGCCAGAGCCGAAATCGATGCCCTGCGTCTGCAGCTGGCGCTTCAGGTAGCGGGACTCTGGGCGGAAGCGCACGCGGCGCAGGCGGTTGCCGATGCTTATTTGCAAAGCCGCGACGTTCACGAGCGGCTGCGGGCTATGGTCGAGCGCCGCGTAGCCGGGGGCGCCTCTGCAGAGGCGGATGCGGAACTTGCACGCGCGCGGCTGCAACAAGTGGAAGCTGATCTAGCAGGCGCCATTGCACGACGCGATGCGGCGCTCGAGCGGATACGGACGGTGACGAAGGTGACGGACTTCGCGCCCGGAACAGAGCTCGTCGGCCGTTACAGAACAGCCTTTACGCCGACAGATCCCGACTTTCTGGTGGCGTCCGCGATCGAGAACAGTCCGTTTGTTGAGCGGGCGCGGCTGCAGGTGGAACTTTCACAAGCCGATGTAAGGGTCGCGCGCGCGGCGCTGTCGCCGGAAATATTCCTGCGCGCCGAATCTCAGCGGGGGAGTTTTGAGGCGAATGACGAGACCACGCGTAATCGGCTGGTCCTGGGAGTGACGTCCACCTTGGGGCCCGGGCTTTCGGTTTTGGCGGGCGTTGATGAAGCGCGTGCGCGGCTGGAGGCGGCGCAAGAAGAAGTGGCTACAGAGGAAATGAACACCACGGAACAGGTCCGCAGCGATCTCGTCCTGCTCAATTCGGCTCAGGCACGGCAGGAATTGCTTGCACTCTCGCGTCGATCTGCGGATGCGGTGTTGGGGTCGTCCGAGCGGCTGTTTGTCGCCGGTCGTCGACCCTGGCAGGACATCATGAATGCGGCGCGCGATGTCGCTCAGGCGGACGCGCAGGCGGCGGAAGCGGCGGGCACCGACCTGGTAGCAGGTTGGCGGCTGGCTCTCGTGGTTCAGGGGCTGACTTCGGTTCTGGCGAATACATCGTCTCTCCCTGCGGAAAATCAGAACAGCAGGGAGTCGCCGTGACCGAGATGAACGTCGATGCTGCAACAGCGGCACCGGAAATACCGGGGCTGTTCCCGTCGCTGACGCGGCTCGCAATCCTGCAGCGCAAACCGGTCGATCGGCTGGCACTTCAGGAAGCCGTGCGACTGGCGCAGACCGGCTCCACGCCAGAAGCGGTGCTCAAGACGTTAGTCCGACAACTGCGTCTGAAACCCGCGACCTGGCGTGATACGCCTGACCTTGCTGACCTGCCAGCGCTGATTGTCGATGCGGGTGGGCGTTGGCAGGTACTGCGCGGCAAGAGCGCATCCGGCGAGTGGATCATTGATTCACACGATCCTGCCACCAACGCGTGGTCGGAGTCTGCGCAGGCGGAATTGATTGGTGTGCGCATCGCCAATCTCAGTCTTGCCGTGCCCTATGACCCAGGTCGTAGTCAGGTGCTGCGGCTTGTCACCGACGAGATTCTGGCGAATCGAGGGCTGCTCATCGAAGCCATGGTGGGCGGGCTCCTGATCGCGCTGCTCGGTATCTTGACCGCGTTTTATACCCTTCACGTTTACGACCGTGTTATTCCCAACGCTGCGTATCAGACGCTGCTGGTTTTGACTGCCGGGGTGATCGTCGGAATTCTGCTGGAGTACGCGGCTAAGCGCGTGCGCGCCCGCTTGTATGACGAGCTCGTATCGGCGGTCGATCAACGCCTCGCACGTTCGGTGTATCTCAGATTTCTCTCGGTACGGCTCGATCAGTTGCCGCCGAGCGTGGGCTCGCTGGCGTCTCAGCTGCGAGGCTATGAGACGGTTCGGAGTTTTCTGGTTGGACTTTCATCACACCTTCTGGTCGATGCCCCGTTCGGTCTTCTGTTCGGCTTGATCATTGCCCTCATTGCCGGTCCTCTGGCCTTGATACCGATTGCTTTCTTCGTCATTGCGCTTGTTATCGGGCTCATGCAGATGTCGAAGATTCGCGC
>DMUF01000051.1 GCA_003476445.1 Gammaproteobacteria bacterium
CGGTCCACAGACTTCAGAGGGGGAACTCTTGGGCACGCAAACACCTGCCGCGGCAATCGTCGGCATTCATGAGTATCCATCCCGCGACGTCGAGGGTCAGGTCAATCCGCTGCAGATCAAGGCGAGCTCAGCCGCGCGGGCCTTGGCTGACGCCGGGCTCACCTGGCGCGACGTCGACGCGATCTATGACGCGGGCGAGGCTGGGCCCATGTCGGGTTTCACCATCAGCGAGTATTTCGGCATCCACCCGAACGTCATCGACACGACCAATGTCGGGGGCAGTTCGTACGAATATCATGCCGCACATGCGGCACGGGATATCGCATCTGGCAAAGCGCGGGTCGCGCTGCTGACCTACGGGTCAACCGCGCACAGCAACATGCAGCGCATCGGCGTCGGCGGTCGGGGCCACGGCGGAATCGGCCCCGCAGACAACATGGAAGTCTTTACGGGGATGACGCTGGTCGCAAACTACGCGATGGTTGCGCGGCGCCACATGCACCAGTACGGCACGACGAGCGAACAGCTCGCCGAGATCGCTACCGCTACTCGCTATCACGCCATGCGCAACCCGGAGGCGGTCGCAGCCATGCACGCGCTCGAATTCCTGAATATCCGCGAGACCACGATCGCGGACGTGGTGAATTCGCGCATGATCGCCGACCCGCTGCATCTGCTCGAGTGCTGCATGATCTCCGACGGCGGCGGCGCGGTAGTCATCGCCGCGCCGGAGGTTGCGCGGGACTGCAAGCAATCCCCGGTCTGGATTCTGGGTTCCGGTGAGGCAACGCGTTACCCGGAGAACGGGCGTGACATGACGGTAACCGCAGCTGTTCAGTCGGGTCCCCAGGCATTCGCCGAAGCCGGCGTGCGGCCCGACGAAATTGATGTCGCCATGATCTACGACTCCTTCACGATCACCGTACTTAGCATTCTCGAAGACCTGGGCTTTTGCCCGAAGGGCGAAGGTGGTCGCTGGGTTGAAGGCGGACGCCTGCGTTTCGATCAAAGCGGGGGCCCGGCACTCAATACGGACGGTGGCGGGCTCTCATCCAATCATCCCGGCATGCGCGGCATTTTTCTGCTGATCGAAGCCGCGCGCCAATTGCGCGGTCAGTCCACGTCTCAGGTGCCCAACGCGCGTCTGGCGCTTGCCCACGGCAATGGCGGCATGCTCGGTACCCGGCACTGTGCCAGCACCATTATTCTTGGGAGGGATTGATCATGACCGACGCCACCAGACCACTGCCGTCGCTTGATGAGCCGGATACCGCGCCCTTCTGGCAGGCTACTCGTCACCACGAACTGCGCTATCAGCAGTGCAAGGCCTGCGGCACGATCGTGTTTCACCCGCGCAGCCACTGCACAGGATGCACCGAGGGTGAGCTCGAGTGGCGTACCGCAAGCGGCAAGGGCACGCTGTACACCTTCAGCGTTGTGCGTCAGAGCTACCACCCGTTCTTCCGCCAGAAGGTGCCCTACGCTATCGCCTGGATTGATCTGGACGAAGGTCCGCGCCTGCTGACCAACGTGACCGGGGTTACCGACCCAACCACCGAGCTTACGTGCGGACAGCGCATGCAAGTGGAATGGGAGACGCACGAGACGCTCTCCATTCCGCTGTTTCGCCCCGCCTAGGCGCGGAGACTGATTGCCTCGAAGGCGCCTGATCGGAGCGCGCTCACCAGAGCGCGCTCATCGGCGACAGGCTCCGCGAACCGCGTGGCACACCGTCCAATATGACTCACAATGTGAGCATCGCTGCCACCAATGCCACGGTAGCCCTGCTCGGACGCCATCGCCTGCGCGATCGCGTCTTCCTGATCCCGGCTGCCGCCATTCAGCACTTCCACGATCTCAACGCCGGCAGGCACGCCGAACTCGGCGAGGTGCGCATGCATACCAACCCGCGGTCGGCCCGGGTGACAGGGCACGGCGATGGCATCGTGCCGCTGACATGCGGCAACGACATCCGCAAGCCTGAGCCGGATGTTGCCGAAGTCGAATTCGTTCTGCAGCGCTGACGTGACCCCGAACACAAGTACGTGACCGTACTCGGTCTCGACCTCACTACCCTTCAGAATGGTCAAGCCGTATTCGGCGCCAAGCGCCCGGTAATCGGATTCGTTGTCGAACTGGCGGTGCTCCGTCAGCACGAATCCGTCGATCGGTATGTTGCGCGTACGGATCCACTGACAGTAGTTCTGAACCTTTGCGCGACCATCGTCGGACTTGATGGAATGTGCGTGCAGATCAAGGATCATGTTGATTTCTCCGCGCGACGCGCCTGGAGCGCTTGCCAGGCGGAAGTGAGGCGCTCACGAAAGAGTTCGGGTGAGCCTGAGTTATCAATCACGACATCCGCGCGGGCAATGCGCTCCGCGTTGGTCAGCTGAGCCGCGATGCGCGCTTCGACCGCCGCTGCAGGAACACCATCACGTGCAACTGCACGGGCAATGGCTACGGCGGGCTCGACGATCACTACCCACACCTCATCGGTGGACCGATTCCAGCCGGCTTCCAGCATCACTGCCGCCTCCAGCACGACAATCCGGTCCGGCTGCTCGCGGAGAGACGCCTCGATCTCGATCTGGGTAAGCCGCCGAATCTCGGGCCAGACAATATCCGTGAGCTTCTTTAACTCTTCGGGCTTACCGAACACCTTGCCACCGAGCACCTTGCGATCGATGGTGCCTTCAGCGCTCACCACGTCCTGCCCGAAGGTGGCCACCACCTGCGCGAACGCGCCGGTTCCTGGCTCGTAGGCGCGGTGCCCGAGCTTGTCGGAGTCGATGACAAAGGCGCCCTGCTCCGCAAAGAAACGAGCGGCGGTCGATTTGCCGGAGGCGATTCCCCCGGTCAGGCCAATGATCATGCGTTCATCCCGCAAGGAGCAAACCGCGGATTCTAGCGGGATCGCTCCACCGGTGCAGCTTCGAGCGGCACCTGGACCCCTGCGGGGAGTGCCGGGGTCAGATCGTTCGCAGGGATGACGAGCACCTGCTCGAGCGGGACGCCGCGACCAATGAACTCGCTTGCGATCGCCTGCCCGCGCGCGGCGGCGAGCGCAGTCAACTCCGTATCGGCGAGAGACGTGGTATCGACGAGCACCCGATACAGCCGCCGATATCGATCGGCCATCGGCAGCGCATCGGCTTCGCCCCCGTTACGCGCTGCGAACGAGCCGAGCAAGGCAGCAGCGGCACCGGGCCCGCGCCGGGCGTCCAGCATCGCGGCGAGTGCCGCCTGACTCGCAGCGTCCTCGAAGGCGATCGGCCCGGGGTCCTCGTCTGGCGCGAGCGATACCCCGAGGTACATGGCGTGAGCGCGCCGGACCGCCAGTCTGCGCAGAGCAAGCGCATCTCGTTCCATGTTCACACCCGTGAGAATGCGCAGAGCGAGTCCCGGTCGTTGCGCAAGCGTGGCAACCAACGCGTCGACATGGGCGCGCTCGGAGCGCAAGAGCTGCGCGCTGCCCGACGAAAAGCGGATGGCGGGCGCCTCGGAAAAGCGCTCACCCAACAATCGGGCGAATGCTCGAAAGGGCGCCGTCACTGCATCCCTGAGCATTCGA
>DMUF01000097.1:0-2685 GCA_003476445.1 Gammaproteobacteria bacterium
AGCGAGCTTGCTCGCGACTCTTTTTGCACTGCGTCATAAATGCTTCACGCCACCATCACTCCCCATTCATCCCCTATTGCGAAAGTGCATCGCTGGCTGCGTTATGACAAGCAGCCTCCCCGTACTTTCCAGAGGATGAACATGAACCGTTTCGCTATTCATAAAGACCCACTTGCTCTTGCCATTGCCGTGCTGCTCGCCGGCGCTGCTATTGCGCCGCAGGCTCATGCCGCCGCCGAAGAGGCTGCAGCCAATGCCGCAGCCAATGCCGAAGTCACTGAAGTCGTCGTGTTCGGCCGTGGCGAAACGCGCCAAGTGACGCAGTTGACCGCCTCTGATCTGGCGCAAGTGGCGCCGGGCACCAGCCCCATCAAGGCCATCGAGAAGCTGCCTGGCGTGAACTTCCAGTCCGCCGACCCTTACGGCGCCTACGAATGGTCTACCCGCATCGTGGTGCGTGGCTTCAACCAGAACCAGATGGGCTTCACGCTGGACGGCGTGCCCCTCGGCGACATGTCCTACGCCAACCACAACGGGCTGCACATCAGCCGCGCCATCCTGTCCGAGAACATTGGTCGTGTCGTGCTGTCGCAGGGCACGGGCGCTCTGGGCACCGCGTCTACGAGCAACCTGGGCGGCACCATTCAGTTCTACTCCGATGATCCCCGCGATGAATTCGGGGTCGACCTGCACGGCGCGACCGGCAGCGACGAGGCGCAGCGCGTGTATGCGCGTCTTGATTCGGGCGAGACGGCGTCAGGCGCCCGGGCATTCCTGTCGATTGCGACGCAGGAGACCGACAAGTGGAAAGGCGCGGGCACTCAGGAACAGGAGTACGCCAACGTCAAGATCGTGCAGCCGATCGGTGAGGCTGAACTCAGCGCCTATTACAGCTACTCCGATCGAGCGGAGATCGACTACCAGGACATGTCCCACGAGATGATTGGTCGCCTGGGCCAGGACTGGGATAACTATTTCCCGGATTACGCGCGCGCCGTTGCGGCCGCCCAGGGCAACTTCACGGGTGACGTGGAGACGCTGGACGATGCGTACTGGAATGCATCAGGGCTGCGGGAAGACAACCTGGCCTATGTTTCCCTCGACACGCCCATGGGCGAGATCGCCTCGTTGTCCACCACCGTCTATCTGCATACGAACGAGGGCATGGGTCTTTGGGGCACCCCCTACGTCCCGACGCCTGATGGCGCACCCCTCTCGGTTCGTACCACGGAGTACGAGATCGATCGAATGGGTGTGGTGAACAGCGTCCAGTTCGACCTTGACGCGCACACGGTTACCGCCACGCTCTGGTACGAAGATAACGACTTCAATCAGGCGCGGCGTTTTTACGGCGAGCCCTCGCTTGAGCGCCCCACGCGCGATTTCACCGAGTTCCAGGACAACCCGTTCTTCACGCAGTGGGAATACGACTTCACCACCGAAACGCTGCAGTTCTCGCTGCAGGATGCGTGGCAGATCAACGAAGACCTGCGCATCGAGGCGGGCTTCAAGTCGGTGCGGGTGGATGTCGAGGCGGACACGGTGACGGGTGCGAACAAGACCGGCAGCATTTCGACCGAGGAAACCTTCCTGCCGCAGGTTGGCTTTGTCTACTCGGTGAGCGAGCAGCACGAGATCTTCGGCGACGTGTCGCGCAACGTGCGTGCGCTCATCGGCTCGGCGACCGGCACCTCGCCGTTCTCTGCCACTCAGGAGGGGTTCGAACAGATCCGCAGCCGCATCGAACCGGAAATGGCGACCACGTATGAACTCGGCTGGCGCTTCTTCGTCGCCGACGTGGAGGGCGTGGTGACCGCCTACTACGTGGACTTCGAGGACCGGTTGCTCGCGATTCAGCAGGGCTCTGCCATCATCGGCAACTTCAACGCGCTTGCGAACGTGGGCACGGTGGAAACGACCGGCATCGAGGCCGGTATCAACTGGCAGCTGAACGATTACATCACCTGGTTCAACTCGGCGAGCTACAACAAGTCGACCTACGAGGACGATTTCACGAGCGGTTCGGACACGGTCGGTGTCGCGGGCAAGACAGTGACCGACGCGCCCGAGTGGCTGTTCAACTCTGAGCTCGCGATGGAGATGGAGCAGTTCTTCGGCAAGGTCCACTACAAGTTCACCGATGAGCGCTACTACACCTACCTTAACGAAGGCTCGGTGGACGGCTTCTCCATGCTCAACGTGGCACTGGGGTATCGCCTCGGCAACATGGGCTGGCTCAAGTCGCTCACGGCGCAGATCGATGTCACCAACGTGCTGGAAGAGGACTACATCTCCACGGTGGGCAGCGGCGGTTTCGTCAATGCTGACCCGAACGGCACGGCGCAGACCCTGCTGCCGGGTGCGCCGCGGCAGTGGTTCTTCACCCTGAAGGCAGCGCTCTAAGCGTTTGCGGGTCGCAGCGTTCTACCCGGTCACGGGTTGGGCGCTGCGACCGCTCTCATCCAAGGGTCGACGCGTAGTCGATCAGAATCTCTCGGTGCTGAAGCCGCCAGCCGGCTTTCCTGCGAATCAGCGGCTCAGCCGCTCCTCGATTGCCACCCGGTCGTCACGCATAATCCGGTCTCCCTGTCGGTCATTCGCCGGTCCTGGCGGGCCGCATTCCAGGTCTCGCTGGGAGTCGTTCCACATGCGTGTCGTTCGCGTTGTTCCAGGGCGCGGAGCCGT
>DMUF01000097.1:3044-5147 GCA_003476445.1 Gammaproteobacteria bacterium
CGTCCGCGGAAAGCCTTGCAGATCTGATGGTTGCCCGGCTTGCGCTCATGCCTGATGTGGCAGCGGCCAAGTTCGCTTCGGGTCAGCCGGTCCTTGATCCGACGCGGGAAGCGGAAGTGCTGGAAGAGGTGCGACGCGGTGCGCTGCGCGAGGGGCTGGTCCCGGAAACGGCGGCGACGCTCTTTGCGGCGCAGATGGCTGCCGCGCGTCAGGTGCAGATGTACTGGATCGACCGCTGGCAAAGGGGTGTAGATGAGCCCCCGCAGCCGCCGGACCTCGCTGGCACCGTGCGGCCGGCGCTGTCTCGACTGACTCCGGCCCTGCTCGCGGCCGCTGCGGCGGTGGCTCGCGGGGACGCCCCGAGCGGGTTGGTTGACGCTGTTCATGCTCTCGACGCGGTGACCGGGCTCGACGCGGCATCGCGTGCGGCGCTTGATACGGCGGTGGCGGGGCTGCGCGTTTACCCCGACCGGCTTGCACAGATTCGGGAAGCGCGCGTCCTGCGCGTGGGTATGACCGGCGACTATGCGCCCTTCACCTGGCAGGACGGCGCAGGCAACTGGTCGGGCATCGATGTGGATCTGGCGCGCGATCTCGCCGCCGCCGTTGCGGCCGAGCTCGTTTTCGTTCCCACGCGCTGGACGACGCTCGAGCAGGACCTCAAAGCCGGCGCGTTCGACATCGCCATGGGCGGGGTCTCCCGCACGCTCGAACGTCAGCGCATCGGATTTCAGACTCGCCCGTACTACGCCGATGGCAAAACCCCGGTGGTGCGCTGTGCGGATCGCGCGCGGTTTGCCGAGTTTGACGCTATCGATCAGCCTGGCGTGCGGGTGGTCGTCAACCCGGGCGGCACCAATCAACGCTTTGCGAACACCCGCATCCGCCGCGCCGACGTGCGCGTGCACGCTGACAACCGCACCGTGTTCGAGGAAATTGCGCAGGGACGCGCGGATGTGATGTTTACCGATCGCATCGAAGTGGAACAGGTGGTGCAGCGTCTGCCCGCGCTATGCGCTGCCTTGGCCGAAGACCTCACTTATCAGGAAAAAAGCTATCTGCTGCCACAGGATTCTGCCTGGCTTGCCTTTGTCGACACCTGGCTTGAGCTGCGCCTGGCGGAGGGCGTAATAGAAGAGCGGTTCGCGGCGCATGGCAGCCGTTGGCGCGCGCCGCGGACCGGGGTGCCGAGCGGCGCAGCCTCGACTAGAATCGACGGCGCGCGCCGCGCACGCCAGAAAGACGTTGGCAAAACGGGGGAACCGACACCGTGAACTTTGATTTTTCCGATGATCAGAAACTGCTGCGGGACCAGACCGCTCGTTTTCTCGAAGAACGCTGCGGCATGGAAACCGTGCGCGCGGTGCTGGAAGGGCGCGCGCCCTATGCTGAGGCGGTCTGGAACGGGCTCGCCGAAATGGGACTGATCGGAACAGCCATTCCGGAACAGTACGGCGGCACCGGCGCGGGCTATCTCGAGCTCTGCCTCGTCGCCCAGGAGCTTGGTCGCAGCCTGGCACCCACGCCTTTTGCGTCAACGGTGTACCTGGTTACCGAGGCGCTTCTGCGGTTCGGATCCGAAGCCCAGCGTACCCGGCTCCTGCCGGACATCGCGGCGGGCAAGCTGCGCGGAGCGCTGGCCGTTACCGAAACCCGCACGGCGCAGACGCCCGATGCCATTGCCACCACTTACGCCAATGGCGTACTGAACGGCACCAAGCTCATCGTTCCTGATGGCGGCCTGGCCGATCTGCTGATCGTTCTGGCGCGGGACGAGGCGGGCCAGCTCGGTTTATTCGTGGTGGATCTGCGCGCGGCCACGGTGAAGCGCACGGATGTGAAGAGCATCGATCCCAGCCGCAACACGGCAACGATTGAGTTCTCCGATACACGCGCCGAAGCGCTTGGAACGGGTGGCGACGGGTGGGGACGCCTGCAGTCGCTCTATGACCGCGCCGCGGTGCTGGTCGCGTTCGAACAGCTGGGCGGTGCGCAGCGCGCGCTCGACATGGCGGTGGGTTACGCGAAAGAGCGTTTCGCCTTCGGTCGCGCGATTGGATCCTTCCAGGCGATCAAGCACATGATTGCGGACATGTACGTGAC
>DMUF01000220.1:0-7376 GCA_003476445.1 Gammaproteobacteria bacterium
CCGTAGATACGGTACGTCGGGCGACCGTGACTGCACTGACCTGCATTATCGGTCTGCTCCATGGTACGCAGCAGCGCATTCATTTCTGGGATGGAGAGGCTTCGCTGAGCACGCACAGCCGCGCGACACGCCAGATTCGCGAGCCGTTCCTCGAGCCTGCCGGAGAGACCCGCCGCATCGCCAAACTCGCCCGCATCCGCCAGGAGATCCCGCACCAGGCCGGTGATATCCGAATCGGCCAGCAGCACCGGCACCTCGCGCACGGTCACGGTCATCGGGCCGCTGCGCTCAAGCACAAGTCCGAGCGCCTCGAAGTCTGAACCCTGGGTTTCGACGCGATCGGCCTCTGGCTCCGTGACATCAAGGACGAGCGGCACCAGCAGGCGCTGGCGCACGATGGCTGAACTCGCCAACTCGCGCTTGAGTGCCTCATGCATGATGCGCTCATGCGCCGCGTGCATGTCGACCAGCACCAGTCCGCGGGCATTTTGCGCAAGGATATAAACCCCATGTAATAGCCCAATGGCGTATCCAAGGGCAGGCGATCCCGCCTGCGCTAAGGGAAGGCGGTTCGGCGAATCAACCGCGTACGACGCACGCGGAGTCTCGACACGCACCGCCGCAAGCGCATCGAGCACGTTGGCGCCAGGCAGGTCCGACCACCCAAGCGGCAACGCGCGCGATTCGGACGGCATGGCGGATCGGGCGGCTGCAGGGACAACCGATGGCGCCGACGGCAGATCTCCATCTCCGGCGGACCGAACCATGCCCGTCACCCCGTCCGGTCGCACCTCGCGCAGGGCGCGATTCAATCGACCAAAAATGAAGTCGTGAACGGTTCGGGCATCACGAAAGCGCACTTCGTGCTTCGTTGGATGAACGTTGACATCGACCTGCCCCGGAGGCAGTTCGAGAAAGAGGACAAATACCGGGTGCCGGGCGCCATAAAGCACGTCGCGATAAGCCTGGCGCACGGCGTGACCAATCAGCTTATCCCGCACTACCCGACCGTTCACAAAGAAGTACTGCTGATCCGCCTGACTGCGGTTCCACGTCGGCTGTCCAATCCAGCCGTGCAGGCGCATGTCGAGCGCCTCGGTTTCAAGCGCGACGCTCTGATTCAGAAACTCGGCGCCCAGCAGCCGCGCCACGCGCTGCTCCGCGCTGCTTGCAGGCAGAGACAGGGCAGGACGATCCGGACCATGACGCAACTCGAACCCCACCTCCGGATGCGCGAGAGCTATGCGACGCACGGCGAGGTCGATCTGGGTGAGCTCGGAACGCTCGCTCTTGAGGAACTTGCGCCGCGCGGGGGTGTTGAAGAACAGATCACGCACCTCGACGGTCGTGCCGACCGGATGCGCAGCGGGGGCGGCGGTCGCTCCGAGGTCCGACCCGGCTACCGCCAGGGTGGCGGCAGCGGCAGACCCCGCCGTGCGGGAGGTCACCGTTACCCGCGCGACCGACGCCATGCTCGCGAGCGCTTCGCCGCGAAATCCGAGGCTTACCACCTGGGCGAGATCGTCGGCGGAGCGAATCTTGCTGGTTGCATGCCGGCGCAGCGCAAGCGGCAGATCGTCGGCATGAATGCCCGAACCGTCATCACGCACGAGCACGCGCTTGACGCCGCCTTCTTCGACCACGACCAAAATCTCGCGCGCCCCAGCGTCGAGGCTATTCTCGATCAGCTCCTTGACCAGTGACGCCGGTCGCTCCACCACCTCGCCCGCGGCGATCTGGTTCGCCACTAACGCCCCAAGCTCGTGAATCCGTGCAGTCATGCGCTCCCGTCCCGGCGTCAGCCGGCCGGTATCAGCAGCGTCTGTCCGATCCTGATCACGTCGCTGCGCAGCCCGTTGGCGCTACGCAGGCGCTGGGTGGGGACGCCATACCGGCTCGCGATGCCAGAGAGGGTATCACCTCGGGCAATGACGTAGCGCACCGAGCTTCCCGCTGGAGCGCCTGCAACTGCGATAGCGGAACCGCCCCTGCCAGTCCGGGCGGCAACCAGCGTGCCGGGGGGAGCGTTGTTCTCGAGATATCTGCGAACGCCCGCCGCAATGGCCTGGACCAGCCGGTTCTGATGCGCCTGCGTGTTGAGGCGGCGCGCTTCTTCCGGGTTGGAAATGAAGCCTGTCTCGACCAGTATCGATGGCATGTCGGGCGACTTGAGGACGACAAAACCCGCCTGCTCCACGCGGCGCTTGTGCAGCCGCCCTACCGCCGCCAACTCCTGCAGCACCGCCTGACCAGCTTCAATACTGGCCGACCGGTTCGCGGTCATGGAAAGGTCGAGCAGCACGTGAGCCAGCATGTCGTCCTTGTCATCGAGCGACACGTCACCAACCCCGCCAAGGAGATCGGAGCCGTTCTCCTTTTCGGCGAGCCAGCGCGCATTCTCACTGGTCGCCCCGCGATCCGAGAGCGTGTAAACCGAACCGCCGGAAATGCGCGGGTTGCGGAAGGCATCCGCGTGAATCGACACGAAGAGGTCGGCGCGAAACTCCCGCGCAATGCGCACGCGATCGCGCAGGGCAATGAAGTTATCGCCGCTGCGGACCAGCCGGGCGCGGTACCCCGGTATGCGATCGATCTCCGCCGCGAGCTTGCGCGCGATGTTGAGCGTGACGTGCTTTTCCTGGATGCGACCTGGACCGATCGCACCTGGGTCCTGGCCACCATGGCCAGCATCGATCGCAACCACCAGATCGCGAAGATCGGGTTTTGCCTGCGTCGTGCCCCGCGTCGGGGAAGCAGCCGCACCTGCCAGCGACAATGTGACCGGCGCCGCAGGCGCGCCATGCAGCTCGAAGACCAGTCGACGCGCGGCGCCGCCGCGAGTCTCCAGGCGGGCACCCTGCGGGCGCACGGGCCCATCGACGTCGAGCACCAGCCGATAATCGCCGCCGTGTACCGCCGTACGCACGGCACGAACACGGCTCTGCCCCTTGAGCGCCGCCGCGGTCGAGAACCCAGGCGCCGGCCGAGCCTGCCTCAGGTCGACGACGACCCGGTGCGGGTTGGCCAGTGTGAAGATTGAGTATTCCGCCGAAGCCGACAGATCGACCCCAACCAGGGTGAGCTGCTGCCCTTCCTGCAATACGAGTGCTGAGACCAGGCGTGCTTCAGCCGGCGTTCCGCAAAGGATCAGCAAGAGCGCGGCGAGCATCCACCTTGAGCTCGAGACGCCGGCCCGTTCCGTCAACCGAAAGCCAGACCTCGGCATCAGGAACCGGCAGATGTCCCGCGCCCCGCTGCGGCCACTCGATGCAGGTAAGCAAGCCTTCGCCATAAAGCTCTTCGATGCCGAGAAAATCGATCTCCGCCGGATCAGAGATCCGATACAGGTCGAGATGATAGAGCATACCGAAACCTAAATCATGAGTCTCGATAATGGTATACGTGGGACTCTTCACAGAATCGGCATATCCTAAGCCGCGCAGCAGACCGCGCACCAGAGTGGTCTTGCCGGCACCCAGGTCACCGTGAAGAAACAGGACCGCTCCTCGCGGCAGAAGCGCGATCAGAGCGCGACCCGCCGCCTCTGTCGCGGCTTCGTCGGGCAGGAACCAGACGCGGCGGTCACCTTGCCCGGCCGCCGACTGACCTGACTCGTCGACTTCACTCATCCGGATCGAGCTCCGGGCGGAGCGAGCCATTGCGCCCGCGTTCACGTCGCTCCTCCGCCGCAACGAGCGCGACCAGGGGCTCCAAGAGGTCTGTCGCAAGCAGACCCCGCTCGCCCCGCTGGAGCGCCGCTTGGTCCGCCGCCGCGCTGTGCAGACAAGTCCCTGCAAGCGCCGCTGCTGTCGGGGTAAGCCCCTGAGCGAGAAGTCCGCCAATCACACCAGCCAGCACATCGCCCATGCCGGCACTCGCCATGCCGGGATTGCCGTGCCCACAAACACCGATGAGCCGGGACGTCTTGTCGTCTGCGAGCGCGGCAACCAGAGACCCGGCGCCCTTGAGCACCGCAACGCCACCAAGACGCGCTGCCAGCGCGCGCGCCGCAGCCGGCCGATCACGTTGCACCGCGTCGGTCTGGAGACCAAGCAGCGTTGCCGCTTCGCCGGTGTGGGGTGTACCGATCACCGGCCCGGCGGGAAGCCAACCGGTTTGCGCGAGACCATTCAGGCCATCCGCATCAAGGACCAGAGGCAGGCCCGAATCGAGGGCAGCGCGCAAGAGCGAAAGCCCCCAGGCGTCGCGCCCCAGGCCGGGACCAACCACAAGGCAGCTGGCGCGCCCGAACGCCTGTGCGCGCGCCGCCGCATCATCGGCGTCGATGACCATCGCTTCTGGCCTGCGCGCAAGCAAGGCTGGCCGGTGTTCCGGGCGCGTGATGACGCTGACCAGTCCGGCGCCGACCCGAAGCGCCGCTTCCGCAGCCATGATTGGAGCGCCCCCCATGCTGCGGTCGCCGCCCACGACAAGGACATGACCAAATCGCTGCTTGTACGCGCTCGCAGCACGCGCCGGCAACCGCGCCCAGTCCGGCAGCGAGGCCATGCGCCACAGGGGAACGCCAGCGACGGTGGATTCCATGCGCGCATCAAGCCCAAGCGCATCGAAACGGCGGATGCCCGCATGATCGATTCCTGCACCCGTGTAGAGCCCGAGCTTGCGCGCGACGAACTGCAGGGTCACGCTCGCCCGCACCGTTGGCTCGGCAGCAGCCCCGGTATCGGCCTCGATTCCGGTGGGAAGATCCAGCGCAAGAACCGGGCGACCGCTCGCGTTGATCCACCCCACCGCTGCCGCGTAGTCCGCTTTGAGCGCACCGCGCAGGCCTGTGCCCAGCAGCGCGTCCACGACGACGTCACCGCGGGGTGCCAACGGCCACTCGGTCAGCGGCTCGATACCTGCCGTGAGCGCGGCGTCCCGGGCGATACCGGCGTCACCGGCGAGCTGCGCAGGACTGCCAACCTGAAGTAGTTCGACCTCGAGCCCCGCCGCGCGCGCAAGGGTCGCCACCACGTAACCATCGCCCGCGTTATTTCCTTTGCCACAGCAGACGGTAATGCCCCGCGCCCGCGGCCACGCCTGCAGCAGGAGTTCGAGCGACGCCCGCCCCGCGCGCGCCATGAGTTCATAGGTCGCGATACCGAGTGCACGCGCGCCGGACTGATCCAGCGCCCGGCACTGAGCAGCCGTGCACAGCAGGGGCGCAGAATGGAAATCGCGCTCGCGGACGTCACGCATCGACTTTACTCCCGCGTCTCGGACGCGCGCGTCCAGGACGCGCCAGGCCCCCAGTATACTGACCCCATGAATGACCACGGCATCGATCCTGAACTCGCGGCGCTAGCGCGCCAGATTCCCGCATGGGCCACGGAGCTTGGCTTCGACCGCATTGGGATCACGGATACCAACCTCGACGACTACGCGCCGCATCTTCGACGCTGGCTCGAGGCAGGGCACCACGGCACGATGGACTGGATGGCGCGGCACGCGGATCTTCGTCTCGACCCCGATGCACTGGTCCCCGGTACCCTGCGTATCCTGAGCGCGCGCATGCCCTACCCCGGCGCGGGCGCGGAAGCCCTCGCGACGCTGCGCGACAGCGCCAAAGCCTACGTTTCCCGCTATGCGCTGGGCCGCGATTACCATCGCGTGCTGCGTCAGCGGCTCGCCCGCCTGGCGCAGCGTATTGACACAGCTGCCCGCACGTTCGGCGGACAGTACCGGGCTTTTACCGACTCGGCGCCAGTGCTCGAAAAGCCGCTCGGCGAGAAGGCCGGGCTAGGCTGGATCGGCAAGAACACGTTGCTGATTGATCGGGAGGCGGGCTCCTGGTTCTTCCTCGGCGAGATCTATACGACCCTGCCCCTGCCCCTCACACCCGCTGCGCCCGAGGACCACTGCGGCAACTGCCGGGCGTGCATGACGGTGTGCCCGACCGCGGCAATCATCGGACCGCGGCAACTGGATGCGCGACGCTGCATCGCCTATCTCACCATCGAACACGACGGCCCGCTGCCGCTGCACATGCGTCCGCTCATCGGCAATCGCGTCTTCGGCTGCGATGACTGCCAGATCCACTGCCCCTGGAACCGTTTCGCAACGGCTGCCACCCTGCCCGATTTCGCGCCGCGCCACGGGCTCGACAACGCGGATCTGCGGGTGCTCTTCGGCTGGTCCGAGGCGGAATACCTGGCGCGCACGGAGGGGTCCGCGCTGCGTCGCGCGGGCTTTGAGCGCTGGCAGCGAAATCTCGCCGTGGCGATCGGCAACGGCCCGGCGGATATGCGCAGTATCGAGCTTCTGCGCACGCGGCGCGCCGACGCGACGCCGCTGGTACAAGAGCACATCGATTGGGCGCTCGAGCGTCTCGGCGCCTGAACCGACGCGCGGATCAGGGCTTCTGCCAGCGCAGGAAATGCTCGCGGTAGTAACGCAGTTCCTCGATCGACTCTCGGATATCGGCTAACGCCGTATGCGTGTTGCGCTTCGTATATCCCGCGGAGAGATCCGGTCGCCAGCGTTGCACCAGTTCCTTGATGCTGCTGACATCGATCATCCGATAGTGCAGATAGCTTTCGAGCGTCGGCATGTAGCGCGACAGAAACCGGCGATCCTGCCAGATGGTGTTACCGCACAGCGGCGAGCGCTTCTTTTCCACCAGGCGTTCAAGAAAGGCGAGCGTGGTCGCCTCGGCCTCACGCTCGGAAATTCGGCTCGCGCGCACCCGGTCGATCAGGCCGGACGCACCGTGATGGCGCTGATTCCAGTCATCCATCGCGGCGAGCACCGTGTCTGGCTGATGCAACACCAACACCGGACCTTCCGCGATCACGTTGAGCTCGCTGTCCGTGACAATGGTCGCCATCTCGATGATGCGCTCACGTTCCGGGTCGAGACCCGTCATCTCCATATCCAGCCAGACCAGTTCTGCTGCCGGCACACTGCGCTCCGCCGTTTCGTGTGCAACTAGTATCCCGCCCCGGACCGGTCTGGGGCTACCATAGCCGCCGACTCTTTGCCTCTCGAGAAAAGCCGATGACCGCATCCGCTCCCGCGTGGCTTGCCGACCCGACACGACTTCTGGAACCGGAGCAGGTCAGCCTATCGGCGACCACCCTGCTCGTGCACGTGTCCAGCGCGGCCGCTTACGCCGCCGCCCACCTGCCCGGCGCGGTGCTGGTGGAGCCGGGGGAACTCGTCGCCGGCGTACCGCCCGCGCCCGGTCGACTGCCCGACCTCGGTCGACTGACGGCACTCTTCGGCCGTATCGGCTACCAGCCCGACCAGGACATCGTGGTTTACGACGATGAAGGCGGCGGCTGGGCCGGAAGGTTCATCTGGACGCTCGATGTCATCGGGCACGCGCGCTGGGCCTATCTCGACGGCGGCATCGTCGCTTGGGCGGCGGCAGG
>DMUF01000220.1:7738-9784 GCA_003476445.1 Gammaproteobacteria bacterium
TGCTTGCCACGATCGACAATCCCGACAGCATCGTCTGGGATGCCCGCTCGGAGGCGGAATATCTCGGGCTGCGCAGCGGCGCGCGGCGCGCAGGGCATGTCCCCGGCGCCGTCAACCTCGACTGGGTCCATCTCATGGACCCGGCCCGCGATCTGCGCCTTGTACGAAATCTGCCCGAGCTTCTGGCCGCGCGAGGGATCACGCCCGACCGCGCCGTGATCACGCACTGCCAGACCCACCACCGCTCCGGATTGACCTATCTCGCCGCGCGTCTGCTGGGTTTCCCCAGGATTAAGGCGTACCACGGTTCGTGGGGTGAGTGGGGTAATCGCGAAGATACCCCCATCGAGACCGGACCCGAGCGGTAATGCAGCCGTTCGTGCTCCTGCAGCGCGCGCTGCCCCAACACGCGCTGTCACGACTTCTGGGACAGATCGCTGCAAGCGAGCGCTCCTGGCTCGCGCAGCCTTGCATACGCGCGTTCGCGCGAGCCTATGGCATTGATCTTGCGGACGCTGAGCGCCCGCAGCCAGGCGACTACCGCAGCTTCAACGACTTCTTCACGCGACAGCTCAAACCGGGCGCCCGGGTGATCGATGCGGATCCAGCGCGGTTGGTGAGCCCGGCAGACGGGGTGGTCAGTCAGGCGGGCACGCTGACCGACGGCCTGCTGGTCCAGGCCAAAGGGCAGCGCTACGCGCTCGACGATCTGATCGGTCGTTCCGGCGCACGCTACCGGGGTGGCGACTTCGTCACCATCTACCTCGCGCCGCGGGACTACCACCGCGTGCACTTGCCCATGACCGGGCAACTGGTCGCTACCACCGCGCTGCCCGGCGAGCTGTTCTCAGTCAATGCGACCACCGCCCGCACCGTTCCCGGTCTGTTCTGTCGCAACGAACGCCTGGTCTGCGAGTTCGAAACCGCAGCAGGCGGGATGCTCGTGATCCTGGTCGGCGCCCTGATCGTGGCCTCCATCGAAACGGTCTGGGGCGGACCGGTTTCTCCCTACCGCTCACGCCAGGACAACAACTGGAATCTGACGTTCGAGCGCGGTGCGGAAATCGGGCGCTTTTTGCTCGGCTCCACCGTAATTGTGGTGACCGAGCCCGGGCGGCTCGCGCTATCACCCGACCTTGTCGAGGGCAGAACCGTGCACATGGGAACGGCTATCGGCGCCATCACGGGCTGAGGCAGCCTCAAGCCAGGGTTGGGGAACCGCCCATCCGACCCGCGTCAGGCCCGTTCGGACGGAAACGGCTGCACATCGGCAATTCGCCTTGTCCCCAGACGCAGCATCATCAGTCGGTCAAAGCCGAGGGCGACACCGGCACAGCTCGGCAACCCGTGACCCAGCGCCGCAAGCAAGCGCTCGTCGGGTTCATGAACCACCTGTCCAGCCGCCCGCCGCTGCGCCCGATCGGTAGCAAACCGCGTGCGCTGCTCCTCCACATCGACCAGCTCGTGATAGCCGTTCGCAACTTCAAGGCCGTCGATCACCAACTCGAAGCGGGCGGCTACGGCAGGATTTTCCGCTCGCCGCCGGGCAAGCGCCGCCTGGTCTGCAGGGTAGTCGGTGATGAACCAGCGCCCCGGGGGAAGCGCATCGAGGCCCGAGGAAAAACGCAGGTCAAGCAGATCGCGCTCGGAGACCGCGCCGATGACATTCGCCGGCGGGGGAACGCTCTCCACCACCTCGGCGTAGGTGCGCCGGAACCACGGCCCCGTCCCGAGCACGCGATCCACCAGCGCCGCCACTTCGTCCATGAGCGCGTGATCGTCAAAACCGATCCGATACCACTCGAGCATGGTGAATTCGGGATTGTGTCTGCCGCCGGATTCGCCCGCGCGAAACACCGGACCGATCTGGTAGATCGACGGCGCCCCAGCGGCGAGCAGGCGTTTCATCTGATATTCGGGAGAGGTCTGCAGATAGCCTGCGCCGGGCACGGGAATGGATTCGACCGCCGGTTCCGTGACGGTTGCCGCGGCAAGAACCGCGGTCTGCACCTCGAGGACGTCGCGCTCGCTGAAAAACGCGCGGAT
>DMUF01000220.1:10116-11635 GCA_003476445.1 Gammaproteobacteria bacterium
CGGTCACTCCGACTTGGCGCGGCTCACGTACTCCGATGTGCGCGTATCCACGCGGAGCACATCGCCCGTCTCAATGAAGAGCGGAACTTTGACGGTCGCTCCCGTGGACAAGCGAGCCGGCTTGGTTCCACCGGTTGCGGTATCACCACGAATACCTGGGTCGGTTTCGACCACTTCGAGATCAAGGAAATTCGGCGGTGAGACGGCAATCGGGGCTTCATTCCAAAGCGTGACCTGGTAACGCTCCTGCTCCTTCAGCCACTGCCGGGCGTCGCCGATCGCGGACGCCGGCGCGGGCAGCTGTTCGTAACTGCCATCGGTCTTCATGAAGTGCCAGAACTCACCGTCCTCGTAGAGGTACTCCATGTCCAGGTCCATGACGTCCGCGCCCTCGAGGGATTCACCCGACTTGAAGGTTCGCTCCCAGACGCGCCCGGTCTTCAGGTTGCGAAACTTCACGCGGTTGAACGCCTGACCCTTGCCTGGTTTTACATACTCGTTCTCGAGGATCGCGCAGGGCTCGTTCTCGAGCAGCACCTTGAGACCCGGTTTGAACTCGTTGGTGGAAAACATGGCCATGGCTTGATTCCGACACTGCGGTGGGCGCGCATGATACCCGCAGCGCCCGAACCGCTCCAATCACTTCACGGCAAGCGAACCAGCGCACAAACCCGGAGTACTGCGGTCCGGGCATCTGGGCACGTTGATCTATGCTTGAGACAGATCCCGCATCCACCTGCGGCACGAGCAGTTCAGCGCATGCCAGACCCTTTGATGACAACGCCCGAGCAACGACCCGAAAGCGCTGACGCGAGGGGAATATCACACACCGGGATCGGACCCGGCGCCTCCCCCTTGGTAGCAGGGACGAATCAGCAGCCACACGCCGGTCTCGTCGGCGTGCGCGGCTTTGTCGACGGCGCAGCGCGCCACCTGCGGACGGCCGCCCCATGCGCGGCAATCCTGGTGATCCAGATCGACCAGTTCAGCCGACTGCAGGCCGACCACGGCGCACGCTGCGCCGAAGCGCTGGCCGCCCGCCTCTTCACGATGAGCCGCACGCTGCTGCCAGGGCAAACGGTTCTCCGCATCAGTCCGCACCAGATCGTCGCAGCAGTCCGCGAGCCGCATCGCGGCGCTTTGGTCGCGCGCTGCGAAACACTGCTTGCTGAGCTTCCTGCGCTCTGCGTCCGGCTGGGCACCGTAAGCGTCAGCGCCCAGGTAAGCCTGGGGGCAGGGTTGATCGATCTGACCGACGACGCGCCGGCACACGACCGCATCGAGGCAACGCTGGACCTCGCTCTCGGCAGCGCGCTGCGCATGTCACTCGCGGGCGGCGGTCGCTATGAGCTGCTGGGAGGAACCCCGGACGAATCTCCGGAAACCGAGTCGGGGCGGCTTCTCGCGCGCATCAATCGCGCGATTGCGGAGGACGCGTTTCGACTGGTCTATCAGCCTATCGTCAGCCTGCAGGGTGAGACGCAGGCGCACTACGAAGTCTTCATGCGCATGGTCGATG
>DMUF01000220.1:11964-20476 GCA_003476445.1 Gammaproteobacteria bacterium
CTGCGCGCCATGCAGGCGCTCGAGACCCGTCGCGCGAGCGAAGCCACCTGGCTCACCGTCAACGTCTCCGCGAACAGCATCATCGACCCTGACTTCCCCGCCTGGCTCAACTCCGCGCTAAAGGAACGCCGGCTTCCGCCCGAGTCTCTCGTGATTCAGTTCACCGAAGCCGACGTGATGGATCGCGTGCGGCAGGGGCAGGCATTCTCCGAGGCGCTGGCGGCGCTTGGATGCCGCACGGCCCTGTCGCGCTTCGGGCTGCACAAGGACAGCTGTGACCGGTTGAAGCAGATCGCGGTCTCCAGCGTGAAGCTCGACGGCAGTCTCATGGAGCGGTTATCCGGGGAACACGCCCAGCGCGAAGCCGTGTTGCAACTGCTTGGTCGCCTGCGCCATCTCGGTCATGCGACGGTCGTGCCACGAGTCGAGACAGCCGTGATGCTCGCGCAGCTCTGGCAGGTCGGTGTGAGTTTCGTGCAGGGCAACTACCTGCAACCTCCTGCCGCCGAGATGGGGTTCGATTTCCATCCCATCGACTAAGATCTTCACCCTGTCGGGGGCGCCGCTTCGCTGCGGCAGACCGGCAACTCTCTGGCTTCGGCCACCCAGGATCATTCCGCGCAGCGCCCGCCGACGGTTCGCCTTGCCAAGCCTACTGAGCGGCGTCAACATCCTGCGCCGTCGCGAAACACGGCGTGCGCCAACGCCAGCCGATCGCCACCTAATCCCCGGAGCTCCACGCGCGTGAACCCTTCTGCCTGGTCAGCGGCTATGAAGCCGGCGCCCCGCGCACTGGCCATGACCGCCACCGCGACGGTGCTGACCGCGCTCCTGTTGCTCATAACCTGGAATCTGCTCGACCGCAGCGAAGAGCGCATGCACGCGTTCGGCACCGCAACGGTCGCCGCTCTGGGTGCGCTCTGCGTGGAGCCGCTCATGAAGCAGGATCTGCTGCATCTCGGTGTCATCAGCAACCGCCTGCTGGAAATGGAAGCGGTTGCCGCGGTCGCCACCTACACGGCAGATGAACAATTGCTAACCCTGAGCGGTGTGATGGCCGAGCCCGTTTACAGCGAAACGCTGCGCCTCGACGGAAACGTCGTCGGCCATGTTCGCATCGCGCTTGATCCGGCAGCCTTCCGGACCGGGATCTTGCACCCGGCACACCGCTCGATGACGCTCTGGCTCGGCGCGGCGAGTCTGTTGCTCGCAATTGTCGGCGCGGTTCTCGTGGTGGGCGGTGTGATCGGCTGGCGCGCCGGGCTGCTGCGAGCCCCACGGCTGCCGCAGCGACGCGCTGCAACGAAGCAACAGCAGATCGAGGAGGAGGCCGAACCCGTCGAGGCTCCGCCGGATGTAAGGCATTACCTGCTCGGCATCAATCTCTACAACCAGTTCACGCTGAAGGGCGTGGAGCGCGAATTCGAGCTGTCCCTCTGTACCGAACTGGCTGAAGCCGTCGCGCTGGCTTTCAGCGGCCAGGTCGTCAGCCTGCCGGGGCTTGGCGCGCTGATCGACTTTGACGACACGGATACCCCGGATCGGCCCTTCGAGATTGTCACCGCCGGCCTGACACTCGCGCGCCTGCTACGCGATGAGGCGCCCTTCGGGATCTACCGACTCGGCGCGCACGTCGTGCTGCAGCCCGGTGATGCCCCGTTGCCGGTGGATCACCCTGCCGTGGCGGACGTGACCCTGCTCTCCGCGCTGGCGCGCGACCACACCCTGGTTCTGAGTGAGACGCTGGCCGGTTCGATCGAGGGCCGCGAGCGAATGGTCGCCCGTACCATGACCAACCTGATGCTCTCGGAGCTCACCACCTGCGGCCCCGGCGCGGAAATGGTCACAGAGCTGGCGACCGACGAGCAGCTGGCATTGATCCAGCGCGTCGAGGCACTGAAGACTCAGCGCGACGCGAGCGAGAGCGAATCCACCTTCTGAAATCCGCGTGGCAGCAGCGCGCCGCGCCGCCCACGCTCCCCTCGATAGTTGTCGAGATCGCGCTGTCTGAGCCGCAGGTGACGCTGCCCTGCCTGGACAAGCACCTCGTCCGCAGCCCCCATGCAGACCACGCCGACGACGGTTTCTTCGCCTGAACGAAGGGCTGCCGCAGGGATGTTGATGAGCTTGTTGCCTTTGCCGCGCGCAAGCTCCGGCAGCTCGGAGAGTGGGAAGGCGAGCAGACGACCCTGCGAGGTGAGAACGACCACCAGCACGTCGGAATCAGCGGGCACGAGCGCGGGCGGTAGTGCCTGCCCCTCGTCGCCAACACTGAGGCAGGCTTTGCCAGAGCGATTCTTGCTGACAAGCTCGCCCACCCCAGACACAAAGCCATACCCGCTCGAACTCGCGAGCACCACGCGCCGGTCCGCCGTCGCCAGCACGAGACCCACGAAACGAGCTCCCGCCGGTGGCTTCAGACGCCCAGTCAAAGGCTCTCCCTGACCACGCGCCGAAGGCAGCGTGTGCGCTGGCAGCGTATAGCTGCGCCCCGTGGAATCGAGAAATACCAGGGTTTCGTTGCTACGCCCACGAGCCGCGCTCGCGAAGCGATCGCCGCTGCGGTAGGCGAGCTCAGCGGGATCCAGCTCGTGGCCCTTGCCCGCGCGAATCCAGCCTTTGTCTGACAGGACGACCGTGATCGGGTCGCTGCCAAGCAGATCTTCTTCGGTGAAGGGCTCCGCCTCGGGCGCCAGGGCCATGGGGCTGCGGCGCGCATCGCCGTGACGCTCCGCATCCTCCGTGAGTTCCTGCTGCATCAGCGCGCGCAGACGCGCCGGCGAAGCAAGAACGCCCTCGATATCCGCGCGCTCGGCCTGCAGCGTGTCGCGCTCGCCCTTGATACGCACTTCCTCGAGTTTCGCGAGCTGACGCAAACGCAAGTCCAGAATGGCCTGAGCCTGAATTTCGGAGAGACCGAATCGCGCCATGAGTCGAAGGCGCGGTTCGTCCTCTTCGCGAATGATGCGAATCACTTCGTCGATGTTGAGATAGGCGATCAGCAGACCGTCGAGTATGTGCAGACGATCGTTGATGCGGCCCAGCCGGTGCTCGAGCCGGCGGATGACGGTGCGACGCCGGTAGGTGAGCCACTCGGTGAGAATATCCTTCAGGTTCATGACCCGCGGACGCTGGTCAAGACCGATGATATTCAGATTCACCCGATAGGTGCGCTCCAGGTCCGTGGTCGCAAAGAGGTGCGACATGAGCCGGTCCAGATCTACGCGGTTGGAGCGCGGCACCAGCACGAGACGGGTCGGCTGTTCGTGATCCGACTCGTCACGAAGATCGGCCAGCATCGGCAGCTTCTTCGCCTGCATCTGATGTGCAATCTGCTCCAGCACACGGGCGGGTGACGCCTGGTGCGGAAGCGCGGTTATCACGATATCGCCCGCTTCCCGACGCCACTGCGCCCGCGCGCGGACCGAGCCGCGCCCGGTTTCGTAGAGCACCCGCAAATCCTCGGGCGACGTGACGATGAGAGCGTCGGTCGGGAAATCAGGACCGCGGATATGCGTGAGCAACGCGGCAACGTCAGCCTCGGGATCTTCCAGCAGATGCAGGCACGCGCTCACCACCTCGCGCAGGTTGTGCGGCGGGATGTCGGTGGCCATGCCAACCGCGATGCCCGTGCTGCCGTTCAACAGCAGGAACGGCACCCGGGCGGGCAGAAGCCGCGGCTCTTCCAGGACGCCATCGAAATTGGGCACGAAATCCACGGTGCCCTGCCCGATCTCGGACAGAAGGAGATCGGCATAACGAGACAAGCGCGATTCCGTGTAGCGCATGGCGGCAAAGGATTTGGGGTCGTCAGGCGCGCCCCAATTGCCCTGCCCATCGATGAGCGGATAGCGGTACGAAAAGGGTTGCGCCATGAGCACCATGGCTTCGTAACAAGCGCTGTCACCGTGCGGGTGGAACTTACCGAGCACGTCGCCCACGGTTCGTGCGGACTTCGCATACTTTGCCGTGCTATCGAGTCCCAGCTCGCGCATGGCGTAGATGATGCGCCGCTGCACGGGCTTCAATCCGTCCGCAACGTGCGGCAGCGCCCGGTCATTGATGACATACATCGAATAGTCGAGATAGGCGCGTGCGGTAAACGCGCGCAGCGGGAGCACCTCGATATCGGCATGATCCTGACTCATGAACTACTCCAGGAGGGTTGCCTGATCGCCGTTTTGCTCCAGCCAGACACGCCGATCGCCCGCGCGCTTCTTGGACAACAGCATGTCCATCGTCTCGTCAGTGGCTTCTATGTCATCCAGACTGAGCTGCACCAGGCGGCGGGTATCGGGGTCCATCGTGGTCTCACGGAGCTGTAGCGGGTTCATTTCGCCAAGCCCCTTGAACCGCTGCACGGACACCGCGCCGCGCTTCTTTTCCGCCGCGATGCGGCCGAGGACCCCCGCCTTTTCCGACTCATCAAGGGCGTAGTGCACTTCTTTACCAACGTCGATGCGGTACAGCGGTGGCATCGCGACATGCACGTGCCCCGCGGCGACCAATGCGCGGAAGTGCCGCAGAAAGAGCGCACACAACAGCGTGGCAATGTGAGCGCCGTCCGAGTCGGCATCGGCCAGAATGCAGATGCGCCCGTAGCGCAGCCCAGAGAGGTCGCTCGACCCCGGATCCACCCCGATCGCCACCGCAATGTCGTGCACCTCCTGCGAGGCGAGCACTTCCGAGGAATCGACTTCCCACGTGTTCAGGATCTTGCCGCGCAGCGGCATCACCGCCTGAAATTCGCGGTCACGTGCCTGCTTTGCCGAACCGCCGGCGGAATCGCCCTCGACCAGGAACAGTTCGCCGCGCTCCACGTCCTGACTCGAGCAATCCGCCAGCTTTCCCGGCAACGCCGGGCCGGCTGTCACCTTCTTGCGCACCACTTTGCGACTGGCCTGCGCGCGCCGCTGCGCGTTCGAGATAGCGAGCTCCGCAAGGCGCTCTCCATCCTGCGGGTTCTCGTTCAACCACAGGCTGAAGGCATCCTTCGCGACCCCGCCGATGAAGGCGGCCGCCTGGCGCGAAGAAAGCCGCTCCTTCGTTTGGCCGGCAAACTGGGGCTCCGAGAGCTTGGCTGAGAGTACGTACGCACACTGATCCCAGAGATCTTCCGCGGTGAGCTTGATGCCTCGCGGCAGAAGATCCCGGAACTCGCAGAACTCCTTCAGCGCCTCGGACAAACCGCTGCGCAGGCCGTTGACGTGGGTGCCGCCCTGCGCCGTGGGAATGAGATTCACATACGACTCGGCGATGACGGCGCCTCCGTCCACCACCCACTTGACTGCCCAGTCAACGGCCTCCTGATTGCCGCTCGCGCTGTGCAGGAAAGCCACCGCTGGCACGGTTTCCGCGCCTTCGAGCGCATTCTCGAGATAACTGCGCAAACCGTCTTCGTAATACCAGCTCGCGCTGCGCTCGGGTTCAGCCTCGACCGTGAGCGAGACCTTGAGACCGGGGCACAGCACCGCCTTGGCACGCAGCAGATGCGAAAGCCGCGATACCGAGATGCGCGGCGAATCGAAATAGTCTGCCTGCGGCAGGAAGCGAACGGTCGTGCCGGTGTTGCGACGGCCGACCGATTCGATGGCGGACAGTGTCGTGACCGGCTCGCCGCGCTCGAAGCGCTGGCGCCACAGGCTGCCGTCACGCCGGACGTCGACCTCGAGCCAGTCTGACAGCGCATTCACGACCGAGACGCCGACACCGTGCAGACCACCGGAGAACTGGTAGTTGCTGTTATCGAACTTGCCGCCCGCGTGCAGCCGCGTGAGGATGAGTTCAACCCCGGACACGCCAAACTCGGGATGAATATCGACCGGCATGCCGCGGCCATCATCGGTCACCGCAACGATGCCATCGCGGTACAGCACGACCTCGATGCTGCTCGCATGCCCGGCGAGCGCCTCATCGACACTGTTGTCCACTACCTCCTGAACCAAATGGTTCGGACGCGTGGTGTCGGTGTACATGCCCGGGCGTCGGCGCACCGGCTCAAGCCCGGAAAGTACCTGAATGGATTCGGCTGAATAGCGCGTATCAGCCATCGCGTCAGCCAGTCGGCAGCAGGGCGAACCGGGCGGCTCCCTGCGCAAGGCACAGGGTCAGGAACTCGCTCAGCAGCCGATTCACCTGCGCCTTCTCGTCGGGTTGATGCATGTGTGGATTCGGGTAGCCGTAGGCAGCGCGAAAGTGACGCACCCCTTGGCATTCCACGACCTCCGCAGAGCGGGCGTCGTGATAGAGCCGCACGCGCAGATGCGCCTGGGGCAACCACGCCGCATCCGGGAGCTGCCGAATATCAATCAGCGTGGTGTAGGGGCCGCGTTCGACGACGCTCAGGCGCACCTGGCTGTCGCGCGCGCCGAGCGCAAGAACAAATCTGCGCTCATTCTCGTCCTGCATGCCCGGGAAGAGCCGCGACAGCCTCATATAGTTGGCGTCGCACTCTGCCATCTGCGAAGGCAGGTCGACCCGATAGCGCCGCCGCTCCTTCATGCAGGGTTCAGCCGCCGGCGGCAGACGGGACGGTCTGCAGTCCGCTGAGAGTCGCCGGCGGCGCCTCAACCAGCCAGCGATTGAGTTCATAGATGTCGCCGGGGCTGAGCGTGCCCGTGAGACGCTTCAGCAGGAACAGATCCTGCACATAGTCGACGGTGCTATTCGCATAGTCGCGAACCGCCGAGAAGTACTCCCGCTGCGCGTTCAACACGTCCACGACGTTGCGCGTGCCCACTTCATAACCCACTTCTGCCGCCTCGAGCGCGGATTTCGTCGAGGTGACCGCCTGCGCGCGAGCGACGCGAGTCGCCACATCGGCACGCACCTGAATATGCAGGGCTCGCGTTTCCTGGGTCACCGTGCGCACCGCGAGGTCATAGCCCGCCTGCTGCGCGTCGAACTGAGCAGAGGCCTGGCGCCGGTTTGCGCTGACCAGACCACCGCTGTAAATCGGCACGGTGAGATTGAGCGCCACGGTGGTCCGCTCCTGGTCGTTCGGGTACTCGGGACGGCGCCCGACGCCCTTGACCGTCTGATCAACGTCGGTGCTCGAATCGGCATAACCGAAGGTGAGGTCGAGCCGAGGGAGGTGCTCACTCGCGGCAGCACGCGCGCCGCGCTGCGCCGCATCGCGCCCGAAGGCGGCCGCCTGGATATCGAGATTGTTGGTGAGCGCAAAGCTGACCCAGTCGTCTTCTCCCACCGGGTCAGGGTCGGACACGGGGAAGGCACTCCCGAGCTCCCACAGATCACCATGCTGACGCCCGGTGAGCAGCCCGAGCTGTTCCCGCGCGGTGCCAAGTCGGCCCTCGTCGCCAATCCGCTGCGCAACCGCCAGGTCGTGAGCCGCACGCGCCTCATGCACATCCGTGATCGCAACCATGCCCACGTCGAAACGCTGCTGCACCTGGTCGAGCTGAGCTGTAAAGGCCTGCTCCTGCGCGCGGGACGCACGCACGTTGGACGCGGCGCGAAGAACCGCCGTATAGGCGCCCACCGCTCGCACGATGAGATTCTGCTGCGCTACGGCGAAGGTGGTCTCCGCCTGTTCTGACAAGGCCTGTCCGCGACGAAAGGTGAACCAGGCACTCAGGTCAAACAACGGCTGGCGCAGCGACAGATCGAGGGCTTCGGTCGACGTGTCGATGCTCGACTCATACGGCTGCTCGAAGGCGCCCGCAACGAACGTCGTCTTCTGTTCCGAATCGCCTTCGACGCTCGCAAGACCCGCCTGCGCCTGCGGCAAAAGCCCCGCAAGCGCTATCCGACGAAGCTCCTGTCCCGCCCGCAGCTCGGCCCGCGCACGCTCGAGCTGGAGGTCGTTCTCAAGCGCAAGCTCGTAGACGCCGGCCAGCGTGTTCTCTGGAAAAGCTCCGTTTGCCGGCACGGCCGGTGCTTCCGGGCGCGCAAGCGCGTTCGTTACCGGCGTTGGGTCAGCGGCGGTTACTGTTGCGGCAGGCACGGCGGCGACCGGTTCCGCGGCATGGGATACGGCAACCGACAAGCCGAGCCCGAGGATGAACAGGTACCGGAGCGGGGCAGCGAACACGATGGTCATGATGTCTTCCTGCTGGTCTAAAGACACGCGGCCGGCGGCGCATTTGCGCGCACTCGGACATCGCGGGGTGCACCTGGCGGGCGCACACGTTACCCGAACGGGACGCCGATGTCCTTCGTGACGGCGGCGCGGTTTGTACAACAGAGCCAGCTGCTTGCCGCCTGTTTCCGAGATCATTCTCTCCATTCGAGCGTCAAGCGCCCGTCTGCGATTTACCCGCAGGCGCTCTGAGGGGAGCGCCATTATCCGAAGCACCGGCAACGGGAACAGATCGCGCGAACGACGACTCGAGCAGGGCGAATACCCGGTCGCTCGCTCCGCGCGCGCGCGCCACGCGCTGTTGCCCCTCTGCCCCGGCGGCACCGGCTGCATCGGGGTCGGCAAGCCAGTCACCGACCACCTGCGCGAGCTCAAGCGCGCTCGCGACCCGCCGCAGGGCTCGCCGCCGGG
>DMUF01000220.1:20793-21385 GCA_003476445.1 Gammaproteobacteria bacterium
GGGGAATGGGCGAGTCTGCTTCCTCGAAGTAATCCACCACATCCGCGAAGTTGTGTACGTGCGGACCCATCGCGACCGGAATGCCGAGCTGCGCCGGCTCGATGGGATTGTGACCGCCCGCAGGTACCAGACTGCCCCCGACGAAAGCTGCCATGGCAAGTGCATAGTGTTCGAGCAGCACGCCCATGGCGTCCACGAGCAATACCTCCGCCCGGGTGTCAGACGATGACGGCGCCGAGAACCTGCCAAGACTGACCCCGGCGGTCATGCAAAGAGCGGCAACCGCGTCGGCTCGAGTGGCGTGGCGCGGCACCAGAATGAGCCGTGTGCCAGGCAATCGGGCGCGAATCGCGCGGTGCGCCTCCAGCACCAGGGACTCTTCTCCGACGTGGGTGCTTGCGGCGATCCAAACCGGCGCAGACCCAAGGCCGTAGCGAGCCCGAAGCGCAGTTGCTCGGGCCGCGAGCCCAGCCGGCAGCTCGGCGTCGAATTTGACGTTGCCGGTGACCGAAAAGCGGTCGACCGCGACGCCCAATGCGGCAAAGCGCCGCGCATGCGCGGGGTACTGGCACGCGACATGATCAATGCCTGC
>DMUF01000049.1:0-661 GCA_003476445.1 Gammaproteobacteria bacterium
GCTGCCTTGATGATGCGCTGCATGGCGGCGATGTCCTCTGGCGTTGCGCTCTCGCGCGCCACCCCGCGCTCGCCCATGACGAATACGCGCACGGGGCCGTGGGGTACCAGCGCCGCAACGTCGATATCGCGCGCGCGCGCGTCGATCGCGTCCAGATACTCGGGGAAGCTCTCCCAGTTCCAGGGCAGCCCTTCCGCGAGCGCCGTGCCCGGAATCTCCTCCACCCCTTCCATGAGTTCGATCAGCGTCTCGTGATCGCTATCGCGGCAGGGCGCGAAACCCACCCCGCAGTTGCCCATGACCACGGTGGTGGTGCCGAGATTGGAAGAGGGCGCCATATGGGCATCCCACGTTGCCTGACCGTCGTAATGAGTGTGCACGTCGACAAAGCCCGGGGTGACCACCTTGCCGCGGGCGTCGATTTCCTCGGTTGCGCGGGCCCGGGCGCCCGGGTCAAGACTGGCAATGCGGCCGTCGCGAATGGCCACATCACAGTCTCTGGGCGCGCCGCCTGTGCCGTCGATCAGCGTGCCGCCGCGAATGATGAGATCAAAGTCCGACATGATGTTCCCCCGGTCGAGTGCTGCGCAGGCGTTTGACCGGACTATACACGCAGGTGACGGCGCGTCGCACGGGGCGGGCGGCGGTTTCCGTTGGCGGT
>DMUF01000049.1:986-6744 GCA_003476445.1 Gammaproteobacteria bacterium
GGTCAAGGGGCAGTATTCTTCAGGCATTCGTGGCGCAATCTGTCTTGCGCCCACCGCTATTCGATTCTTGCAGTAGAGAGAGGGAGAGAGCCGTGACCACGATGACCATTCCGGGCACTGACGCCGATCTGGACCGCGCGCTGGCGGATGTCAACCTGCCCACCCTGCTCATGGTGATGACGCAGCTGGTAGGGGACAACCGCTACCTGACAGAGCGCTTTCGGCCGAAGCCCATCGAGACCCCCGAGGGCAGCATGTTCCCCGACGACAGCGGTCGGTTCACTCCGGAGGTTGCGGCGGAGATTCGCGCTGTGGCGCGCGCGCTGCTGCAGGACTTCCGTGCCCGCGGCGGTGAGCTGCCGCCGGCGCCCTCGGCTGCCCGGTTGAAGGAAATGATGACGTTCTCCACCGCGGAGCCGGTGTCCGACACCTTCTGCGAGATGCTGCTCGAGGAGACCAATTTTGTGAATCGCGACCGGCAGTGGCAAGGCCGGATCGAACAGGTGCTCGCGCGCAAGGCGCCGGACGGCTTCAGCGTTATCGTGGTGGGCGCGGGCATGTCGGGGCTCTGCAGCGGCATCAAGCTGAAGGCCGCAGGCATCCCGTTCGTGATCCTGGAGAAGAATCCCGAAGTTGGCGGTACCTGGTATGAAAACTCCTACCCGGACTGCGGCGTTGATACGCCCAACCACTTTTATTCCTTCTCGTTCGATCGCAATCCGGACTGGTCGGGCTATTTCTCGAAGCGCGACGAGTTGTTCGCCTACTTCGATCGCTGCGCCGACAAGTACGGGCTGCGCGACTCCGTGCAGTTCAATACGGAAGTCACCTCGATGCGTTACGACGCGCAGGCGTGCCGCTGGCATGTGGACGTGCGTCGTGCGGATGGTCGGACTGAGACCTTGACCGCCAACGCGGTGATCAGCGCCGTCGGGCAGCTCAATCGACCTTCCACCCCCGATTTTCCGGGCCTTGCGAGCTTCAGCGGCGCGGCCTTTCACTCGGCACGCTGGCGCCATGACGTGGATGTGACTGGCAAGCGCGTGGCGGTTATCGGTACGGGCTGCAGCGCGGTGCAGCTGTTGCCGAAGACCGCGGCCAAGGCGGCGCAGGTGCATGTCTTCCAGCGCTCGCCGCACTGGCTATCGCCCAACCGCGATTACTATCGACCGGTAGAAGCGGGGCTCAAGTGGGCGCTCAAGCACATACCTTGTTACGCCGAGTGGCATCGCGCGCGCATGATCTTCAGCTTCGCGGATCGCAACTGGGGCGCGGTGCCTGCCGATCCCAATTGGGCGCACCCGGAGCGTTCGACCAACGAAGCGAACGAAGGCATGCGCAACGCGCTCATCGCCTATATGAGCGAACAGCTCGGTGACCGGCAGGATCTGCTGCCGAAAGTCGTGCCGGACTTCCCGGTGTTCGGCAAGCGGCTGATCGTGGACAACAACTGGTATCCGACGCTCGCGCGCGAGAACGTCGAACTCGTCACCGACGAGATCCGATGCATTCACCCGAGCGCGATCGAAACCGCAGACGGTGTTCTGCGCGAAGTCGACGTGATCATCTTCGCCACGGGCTTCAACACCAACCATTTTCTCTGGCCGATGGATGTGGTGGGCCGCTCCGGGCAGACGCTCGAAAACCTGTGGGGTGACTATCCGCGCGCCTATAAAGGCATTCTGGTGCCGGACTATCCGAACCTGTTCTGCCTGTACGGACCCAACACCAACATCGTGCACGGCGGCAGCATCATTTACACGATCGAGTGCCAGGTGCATTACATGATGCAGTGTCTCGCGCTCATGCTGGAACGGCAGGCGCGGGAGCTCGAGGTGTCGGCCGCAGCCAACGAGGCGTACAACGAGGAAGTGCAGGCGATCAGCCGCACCCTCGCCTGGGGGCACCCGGGTGTTCAGAGCTGGTACAAGAACTCGGATGGCAAGGTGGTCAACAACTCGCCGTTTCCGAACCTTGAGTACTGGCGCCGCACGCACGATGCAGAGCCAGACCTCTACGCGCTGCGCTGAGCCATGTCCACGCTCTTCGCCGGGCTGCGAGTGATCGATGCGGCCTCGTTTTTAGCGGGGCCGTGCGCAGCCACGATGCTTGCGGACTTCGGGGCCGAGGTCATCAAGATCGAGCCGCCGGGCGGTGATCGGCATCGGTCCATCGCTGCGGGTCACCCGAGCGAGTGGTCCTGGCAGCTCACAGATCGCAACCGGCGTGGACTGGGCCTTGATATCACGCAGGCGGAAGGGCGCGCCGTCCTCGACCGATTGCTGACGACGGCGGACGTGTTCGTGGTGAACTTCAGCGCCGGGCAGCTGCGCCGCCATGGGCTCGAATGGGAGCGCATCAGCGCTATCAATCCGCGATTGGTGATGGCGCAGATCTGTGCCTACGGCTATGCGGGTGTCGAGGCCGATCGACCGGCCTTTGATCTGACCGGCTGGTTCGCGCGCACCGGTATTCTCGACATGATGCATGAGAAGGACGTCGCGCCGACGCTGCCCGCGGGCGGGGTAGGCGATCACGCGACGGCCATGACGCTCTTTGCGGGCATCATGATGGCGCTCTATCGGCGCGATCGCACCGGCAAGGGCGGGCTCGTCTCCACGTCGCTCGCGGCGACCGGCACCTGGGCCAACGGGCTCAACCTGCAGGCGGTGCTCGCGGGGGTCGACAATGCCGCGCGGCGCGATCAGGAAGGCTGGTCGAACCCGGTGCAGAACGTCTATGCCACGCGCGATGGGCGCCATGTGCTGATCGCGGTGCAGAACATTCCGCGTGACTGGCCGCGCCTGGTTGAGGCGCTGTCGGCGGAGGCCTGGCGTGATGATCCACGCATGCAGCCGGTCAAGCCGCTCTTCACGAATCGGTTCTATGCACGCGCAGAGATTGCACGCGTCATTGCGCAGTTCGATGCCGAAGAGCTGTGCGGTCGTCTGGATCGCAGTGGAATCGTTTATAGCCTTGTTGCTCGCAATGCCGAGGTGATTGATGACCCGCAGCTCATTGCAAACGACGTTTTCGTCCCTGCGGCGCCGGGCATTCCCCAGATGGACCGCACGCTGGCATCACCCATGAAGCTGGACGGCGAACGGCAGGTAGCGCCCGCGCGCGCGCCGCGCGTGGGCGAGCATTCTCGCGCAATTCTCGCTGAATATGGTTTCAGCGTCGGCGAGATCGACGCGCTCTGTGCCGCTAACGTGGTGGTCGACGGTGCATAGGGCCGGACTGTGTCGTTGACGCGGTCCTCCCTAGTGCGTGGATCCAGACTATGACCTCCGCCGCCAGCATAGACGCGTTGTCCAGCGTTTTTTCTGTTCCTGGTATGGACTGCCCCTCGGAGGAACGGCTCATTCGCCTTGCACTGGATCCTGCGCCCGATGTGGAATCGGTCGCGTGTGATTTCACGCTGCGTCGAGTCGTCGTGACGCATCGGGGTCCTGCGGTAGATGTGCTCTCTCGGCTCGAGCCTCTGCGTCTCGGTGCCGTGCTGCTCGAGACGGCAGCGGCGTCGGCTTTGCCCCCGGCTCATCCGCTGGACGAGCGCGCGGAGCGGCGCGTGCTCATCGTCGTGCTCGTGATCAACGCAGTCATGTTCGTCGCTGAGTTCGCGGTGGGCTGGTTCGCGCAGTCGAGCGGGCTCATCGCCGACGCGCTCGACATGCTGGCCGACGCTATGGTGTATGGAATGGCGCTCGGCGTCGTCGGCGGCGCGCTTGCGCGGCAGGTACGAATGGCGCACCTGGCCGCCGTGCTGCAGGCGCTTCTTGCGGTGGGCGTTCTGCTCGATGTTCTGCGTCGGGTCTGGTGGGGCAGCGCGCCAATGCCGGAGCTGATGATGGGGATGGCGACCCTTGCAATGATCGCAAACGGTGTTTGTCTTCTGGTGCTGGCCCGGCACCGGCAGGACGGCGCGCACATGCGGGCGACCTGGATTTTCACCAGCACTGATGCCCTGGCCAATGCGGGTGTGGTGGTGGCTGGCGCGCTGGTGGCGTGGTCCGGCTCCGAATACCCGGATCTGGTGATGGGCGCCGTGATCGCAATCATGGTTTTCCAAAGCGCCCGGCTTATCTGGCGCACGGCTGAAGCGGGTTCCCAGACGGGGCGTTGAATAGGTTCCCGTGCGGGTTTCAAACAGGTTTGCGAGCGGACGCAATCCCGATCGAATCGGAGATGAAGGTATGGCATCGGCTACGGATACAGGGGTAGGGCGCTCGGACCAGCAGCGCAACGTGGTCATCATTGGCGGAGGATTTGCCGGCGTCACCCTCGCGCGCGCGCTGGAACGGCGCCTGCCGGCAGGCTATGACATCTTTCTCTTGAGCCGCACCGACTACATCACCTTTAACCCTCTGCTGCCGGAGGTGGTGGGTGCCTCGGTTCTGCCCAGCCACGTGGTGGTGCCCTTGCGGCGTCTTCTCAGCCGCACGAGGATTCGCATGGTCGAGGTGACCGGCATTGATTTCGAGGCGCGCAGGGTGACCTATTCGCAGCCGATCGAGGATTCAATTCCGTTCGAGCATCTCGTCTTCGCGGCGGGTCTCGACGCCAACCTGCATGCGGTGCCGGGTATCGAGGAGCACGGGTTACCGCTCAAAACACTGGGCGACGCGATGCATCTGCGAAACCGTGTGATTGGTTGTCTGGAAGAGGCAACGCTCACCTATGATGCTGAGCGCAGTCGGTATCTGACCAGTTTCGCGGTGGTTGGCGGTGGGTTCAGCGGTGTCGAGGTGGCAGGGGAGATTCATGATCTGCTGCGTGAGGCGGCGCCGCTGTTCAAGCGCGTGCGACCGGAGGATTGCCAGGTGCATATTCTCCACGCCATGCCGCATCTCCTGCCGGAAGTCTCTGAATCGCTCGGGCGTTACACGGAACGCACGATGTCTGCCCGTGGTGTAAAGGTTTATCTCGACGCGCAGGTGCAAACCGTCGATGAGGCGGGCGTTGTACTGAAGGACGGCTCGCGCATCGAAGCGGCGACCGTCGTGAGCACCGTGGGCACGCAGGCGCATGCCTTCATTGCAAGTCTGCCGTTTGCGGATGTGCGTGGTCGGATTCCGGTCGACGGCACGCTTGCAGTGCCCGGTTGGGATCGCGTGTGGGCGCTCGGCGATTGCGCGTCGGTGCCCAACGCCCGCACCGGCAAGTTGAGCCCGACGACCGCGCAGTTCGCGGTCCCGCAAGCGCAGCTGCTCGCGGCTAATCTGGTCGCGAGCCTGAATAGTAAGCCGCTGCGCACCTTCAGCTTTGTGTCTAGGGGGCAGCTTGCGGCTGTGGGTCATCGCAAAGCCGTGGCGGAAGTCTTCGGTCTGCGCCTGGGTGGACTGCCGGCCTGGCTTCTGTGGCGTGCGTTCTATCTGGCCCGTATCCCCACGTTTGCGTGGAAGGTCCGCCTCTTTCTTGAGTGGTCGTGGACCACCTTGTTCAAGAAGGATATCTCGCTCGTCGATTTCGAGCGCTCACGCACTCACGGCGCACCGCCCGTCTGACGATTGCCGGGCGGGGGCGTGTGCTCGATCCCTCGCTGGGCGCGCAGAGGGGATCACGAGCTTGACCCGCGTTCACACTAGAGCCAACGTACTCATCCTGCGCGAGCGCCACGCGCGCGCTTTGACCACCAATCAAGGGGAGCCTCTCATGTTGAACGTCCGTGCGAAGTCCGTCCGGTGCGGGGCGGTGCTGTGGGTCTTTATGGGCTTGTTCCTGGCGTTGCCCGCGATGGCGCAGAAGCCGCCTGAGA
>DMUF01000049.1:6966-7255 GCA_003476445.1 Gammaproteobacteria bacterium
CGTCCGTGCGAAGTCCGTCCGGTGCGGGGCGGTGCTGTGGGTCTTTATGGGCTTGTTCCTGGCGTTGCCCGGGATGGCGCAGAAGCCGCCTGAGACAAGTCATGACGGCCTCACCCTCGTGCATGACACCAAACTGCAGCTCGTGTATCTCCGGCCCGGCGTGGATTTTTCCCAGTACACCCAGGTCGAACTGCTCGATTGCTTGGTCGCGTTTCGCAGGAACTGGCAGCGTGACCAGAATCGCACCGGCTCGTTTCGCGTGACCAAGATGGACATGGATCGCATCAGC
>DMUF01000227.1:0-6998 GCA_003476445.1 Gammaproteobacteria bacterium
CGCGGGCCCTCGTCGACGTAGTGCATGCGCAGTCCGTTGGGCGCACCTTCGAGTTCAATGTAGTGCGGCGCGAACGGAAAATCGGGGATCGACGCGAAGTTGGTGTCCGGTGTCCGTATGACGGCGTTGGACGTTGCGGCGGGGTTCATGCTGGAGCTCCGAGTGGTGAGGCCGGCGTCTCTGCCAACGCTCGCATCTTAGAACCCGATCGTCGCGCGGAGCGCGTTGATCGCAAGCCCTGTCAGGCACAGCGTCGACAACACGAACAGACCAAAACGCACGGGAACCGAGTTAACCAGCGATTGCCAGAGGCTATGCGCAATCCGCAGCACGGTGTAGCCCCATGCGAGCTGCACATTGATCCCGTCGCCCGCTCCGGCCAGCACGAGAATCATGACCGTTGCATAAAAGAGGGTCGGCTGCTCCATCAGATGGGTGTAGTTGTGTGATTTCCAGTTCACCTGTGGCGGCAGCACGTTCTCGAGATCTTGTCCGCGCCCGCCGGGCTGCGCCGTTCCGAGATCGACACCGTTTCGCGACATGGCGGGTAAGCGCACGCCGGCCATCCAGAACAGCATGATCAGCGACCACGCCACCAGCACGGCTGCAGGCGCAAGAAGGGGTGCACTCATGTTTCTCTCTCCCGTGATGTGACCAGCCAAAGTGTATCGTGGAACGGCGCCGATGGTTTTCCCGCGCCGTTGGATTTGGGAGACTCGGGTCTTTGCAGTCATTCAAGAGGTCGCCCGTGCTCACATTTGCAGATCCCCTGCGCCGTGCCCTGCAGATTGGTGCCGATCAGATTGCTGTGATCGATGGCGCCCGGCGTTTCACCTTTCGTGAGTTCAACGCGCGCTGTGAACGCCTTGCGGGTGGGCTGTATGGTCTCGGGCTCAAGCCAGGCGATCGGGTGGCGATCTTGTCTGCCAATAGCCACGCCTACCTTGAAACCTATGTCGCGGTGCCGGCCGCGGGGCTCGTTGTGGTGCCGCTCAACACGCGTCATGCAGAGCCCGAGTTGCGCTATGCGCTGGAAGACTCAGGCTCTGCGGTGCTGTTGACGGATCGTGACCCGGGCAGCCTTGCCGGGGCGGTGGGACGGGTCATTCGCCTTGATGCCGAGTACGAACAGCTTCTCGAACAGGCGACGCCGCGACCGCTCGGCCAGGGGCTCGACGAGTCAGCGCTGGCCGGCTTGTTCTACACCGGGGGCACGACGGGTCAATCGAAGGGTGTGATGCTCACTCACCGAAACCTCATCGCCAACGCCTACCACTGGCTGACCTCGGCCCCGCAAGATAGCGATGACGTCGCACTGGTCATGGCGCCGCTGTTTCACGCGGCCGGTTCCAACGGAGTACTCGCATCGATCTGGAGCGGCGGCGCACAGGTCACGCTCGGCGCATTCGATGCGGCGACGGCCCTCGAACTGATCGAGACGCATCGCGTGACCCTGACCCTTGGCGTTCCCACCATGCTGTCCGCGATCGCGGAGGAACAAATCGCCCGACCGCGCAGTGTGGCGAGCGTTCGTGTCATTGCGCACGGGGGTTCGCCCATCGCGACCGAGGTCGTGCGCCGCACTGTCATGGCGTTCCCCGGTGTCGAGATGGTCCACGTCTACGGCGCGACGGAGCTCTCGCCGCTGACCACCACGCTGCGCCATGAGGAACGATGGCTTGACTCCGAACGTGCCCGCTCCTGCGGTCAGGCCATCATGGGCAGCGATGTGCGTATCCTGGATCGCGCGGGCAACGAAGTGCCGCGACGGCAGGTTGGCGAAGTGGTCGTGCGCGGGCCCCACGTGATGCGCGGGTACTGGAACAAACCAGAGCAAACCGCTCTCGTGCTCAAAGACGGAGCCTACTGGACCGGCGATCTCGGATTCATGGACGAGAGCGGGTTTGTCTATCTCGTCGATCGCAGCAAGGACATGATCGTCTCCGGCGGCGAGAACGTGTATTGCACCGAGGTCGAAGAAGTCCTGTACCAGCATCCCGCGGTACTCGAGGCCGCTGCATTTGGCATTCCCGACGAAAAGTGGGGTGAGGCCGTGCATGCCGTGGTCGTGCCTCGCGCCGAACACGGCAATGTCGACCCTGCGGACATCATCGGTTTCTGTCGCGAACGCATCGCGGGCTACAAGGTTCCGAAGGCGATCGACATCCGCCATGAGGCGCTGCCAAAGTCGGGTCCGGGCAAGATCCTGAAGCGCGAGCTGCGAGCGCCCTTCTGGGAGGGCAAGGATCGCGGCGTCAACTGAGAGTCCTGGCCCAGCCGCGTCCATTCCACGTGCGGACAGGGTGGACGCGCTCCAGGCCCCCGGTTCTGGTCAGACGGTTTTGATCAGACGGTCTTGGTCAGAGACCGGAAAAATCGGCAGCACGCTTCTCGCGAAAGGCCGCGAGCGCCTCGCGATTAGCAGGGCCACCGAGCAGCGCCGCGAGGCCCGCGTTCTCCGCCTGCGCCGATTCGCGCAGCTGTGGTCGCAGCGGGTCCATGATCAGCGACTTGGTCTGAATGAGTGATGCGAGCGGCAGTGCGGCGAGTTTGGCGGCTTGTTCGCGCACGCGTGACATGAGCATTGCATCAGGCACAACTTCGAGCGCAAGACCCGCGTCCTTGCACTCTGCGGCGCTCATCCATTCCGCGGCCATGAGAAACCAGGCCGCACGTTGCCGCCCCATGAGCTGCGGAAAGGTGACGGTGCTGGCGGCTTCCGCGGTCAGACCGAGAGTGGAGAAAGGGCAGCGCAGGCGCGCGCCCGCCGCCATGTACACAAAATCCGCGAGTCCGCAAATCGTGGCTCCGACACCAACGCCCAGCCCATTGACCGCGAGCAGAAAAGGCTTTGGAAAGTCGAGGATCGCGTCGAGCAATCCGGCGAAGCCGTGTCGGGGTCGATAGCTGTTACGGCCCATCTCCTGCAGATCGGCGCCGGCAGAAAACGCGCGGCCCGCGCCGGTCAGAATCACGGCCTTGACGGTCGTAGTCACCCGGGCATCGATGAAGGCATCGGTGAGTTCATCCATGAGCAGCCCGCTGAACGCATTGAGCGCGTCCGGACGATTGAGCTCGAGGGTGCGAACGCCGCCGTCGTCGCTGATACGTATGGTTTCCACGATGAGGTCTCCTGTTGTGCTGTTCTGTACTTACGACGATTGCCGGCGCGCAGTCTGCCATCGCCTCGCTTACGTCGGTTGATGGACGGCGTCGATCGCGCGACGAATGCGCGTGTGCTCATCGCGAGTGAGTTGGTATGCGCTTGCAACCACCACGGTCAGCGCGATCATGATCAGCACGCCAGGCCCCATGGCGAAGGCCAGCGTGCGCAGCGATTCGGCGCTGATCGTTTCAACGGTCGCATTGCGCTGAATCTGCGCGAGATCGACCACGATTCCCGAGATGATAACGCCGAACCCGCCGATCGCTTTGGCGGCAAAGGAGGCGGCCGCATAGTAGATGCCCTCGTTGCGGCTGCCGTGTCGGGCCTCGTGTTCATCGGTGATGTCCGCAATCATCGAGCCTTGCATGACGCCGAGCAGCCCGATGCCCATCGCGCTTACCGCGTTCGCGGTCATGACCAGATAGAACAGGCTCATATCGCCGGGATCCGGTGCCAGGCCCAGCAGGCTCAGGATGATCGGGCCGGTGTTCCATAGCCCGTACCACACGAGGCCGGCGATATAGAGGGTCTTTTTCTCGGGCACCAGCCGCGCCAGCGGCGTGGCGAGCGCGGCACCGAGAAAGCCTCCGATCACCGATGCAGGAAAGCTAAGCCCGATCAGCTGCAGGCTGAATTGAAAGTACAGGGTGCCGAGATAGATCGATAGCGCCGACACCATGCCCATGGTCATACCCCAGAGCACCGCCGTGAGTACGATGACCTGGAATGAGCGCAGGGCGAACGCCTGACCGGCTTCGCGCAGAACCTGCAGCACGCTGAAGCGCGAGGGCTGCGTGGTGGCTTGTGGCAGATAGGGGATCTGGCTGTGTGTTCCCAGCGCAGAGATCCATATTCCCACCACAAGCACGACCGCAAAGGTCGCGGCGAAGAGCGGGTAGGCCTCGGGATTCAGCTGACCGTTCGGGTACTCGGGCGTGCCGCGGAAGTAGAGCTGCAACCCGATCAGGAACACCATCAGCGTGCCCACCGAGCCAAACACCGAGCGCAGTGCGGAAAGTCGCGTGCGCTCGTGATACTCCATGGACAGTTCCGCGGTCATAGCGGTATGCGGAATGGAATAGAACGACTGCGTGGCGCGCGTCAGGGTGGAGAAAACGACCAGCCACAGGAAGAGTTCCAGCTGGGGAAGACCGGGTGGCGGCGTGAACAGCAAATAAAAGCACACGGCAAATGGAATGGCGGCCGCATACATGAAGGGATGGCGTCGCCCCCAGGTGCCGCGGGTGCGGTCGGACCAGTTACCCACGATGGGATCGATGACCGCATCGATGGCTTGTGCGATGACGATCGCCGCGCTTGCGTAAGCACCGGAGAGTCCGAGCACCTGGTTGTAGAAGAACAGCAGAAAGAAACCAAAGGCGGTGCTTTGCACGCCCTCCGGTATCTGCCCGAAAGCAAACATGAGGCGCACGCGCCAGCCAAGGTGGGCCGTTGATGCCGTTGTCATTGCACTTCCCCCGAGGCGCGTTGACGAAAGAGGGTCGGAGCATAGCGGCTCGGCTCCCGGGCTGCGAGCCGGGTGGTCCGTGAGACCGGTGATCACACGGCTGTCTGTTGCGCGACGATTGCAGTACGCTCGAAGCTTTTGCACAAGCCAACCGGGGGTCGAGTATGTCGGCGGATTTCGTCTGGCCAGGAATCGTCAGCAGCCTGGCGCTGCTCGTGTACTACTTCACCCTGTTCAAGTCCGGCATGGCGCGCGGTCGGTTCAACGTGCCCGCGCCCTACCACGAAGGGCCCGAGGAGTATCTGCGTTACGTGCGCGCGCATCAGAACACCCTCGAGCATCTGGTGCTCTTCCTGCCGGGTCTCTGGCTGTTTTCGTTCGCGGTGGATCCGCTCTGGGCGGCCGGCATCGGGCTTCTCTGGCCAATCGGGCGGCTCGGTTACGCGCTCGGCTACTATCGGTCGGCTGATGCGCGGCGGGTGCCGCTCTATCTGAGCATGCCGCCTATCTACATCTTCGTGCTGGGTTCGCTCATCGGCTTCACCCTTGACGCGTTTGCTGCTTGAGCACCACTGACGCACAGGTCGACACCGCGGTGGCAGAACGCCAGAACAGTGTTCTTGTCATCGACGACTCGGCTGATAACCGGCTGATCCTCGCGCGGCTGATCAGTTCGCTGGGACACGCGGTACTGGTGGCACCGGATGGAGCACAAGGGCTCGCGGTGATGCGCGAGTCCGACCCTGATCTCGTGCTCGTTGATCTGGGCATGCCGGTGCTGGATGGGTTCGGGGTGCTGGAAACGGTGCGTGATGACCCGGCGCTGCGCGATATTCCCTGCGTTGTGATTTCGGGGGCGAGCGACGTGCAGAACATCGTTCGTGCGCTGCGCCTGGGCGCAACCGATTTCCTGCCGAAACCGTTCAACGCCGACATTCTGCGCGCGCGCATCGACACGACCCTCGAGCGCAAGCGGTTGCTGGATGAACGCGCAGCCGTTCTCGCGCGGGTGGTCGAGGAGCAGGCGCGCTCTGATGCGTTGCTGCATGCGCTGTTCCCGGACGACGTGGTCAGCGAGTTGAAGCGCACCGGGCGCGTTGCGCCGCGCAAACGCAGCGATGTGACGATTCTCTTCGCGGATGTCGCTGGATTCACCGCCTACAGCAGCGGTCGCGACCCAGCCGAGGTGGTGGAACGCCTTGGCTTGCTCGTTGCCGAATTCGAGGCTATCTCCGCGCATCATCGCCTCGAGCAGATCAAGACCATCGGCGACTGCTACATGGCGTCGGCAGGCTTGCTGTCGCCCCGGGAAGACGGGGTGGGGGATTGCATTCGCGCCGCGTTCGAGATGATCCGGGTGACACCACAGGTGGAACCAAGCTGGTCGCTGCGGGTGGGAATTCATATTGGTGAAGTCAGCGCCGGGGTGATCGGCCGCCAGCGTTACCTGTTCGATGTATGGGGCGACACGGTCAATATCGCGTCGCGCATTCAGGAAGCAGGACGACCCGGTTGTGTGACGCTGAGCCCGGAAGCGCGCGCGCGGGTGGGATTGCGATTCACGTCGCAAAGCCTTGGTCCGACTCTGATCCGAGGCAAGGGCGAGGTTGAGGTATTCTCCATTTCGCTTCCCTGAATTGCCCGCCGTGCTGTCAGCCTTGCGCCTGATCACCCGCCTGACCGTTGTCACCGATACTGAACGGATATACAGTACGCGGCATGTGAGTACGGGAGAGCCTGCATGGCCATGAAGGAAGCTGTCGGTCGCGAAACCCAGAGCAAGGCGGAAGGAAACCGCGAACGCGCCCTCGCGGCGGCGTTGTCCCAGATCGAGCGGCAGTTCGGCAAGGGTTCGATGATGCGGCTCGGTGATCGGGAAGAGGCGACAGTTCCCGCCATTTCCACGGGCTCGCTCGGGCTCGATATTGCGCTCGGCATCGGCGGTTTGCCGCGCGGGCGCATCGTCGAGATCTACGGTCCGGAATCGTCCGGTAAGACTACGCTCACGCTGCAGGTCATCGCAGAAGCACAGCGGGTCGGCGGCACCTGCGCCTTCATCGACGCCGAGCACGCGCTCGACCCCATTTATGCCCAGTCCCTGGGCGTGAACACAGACGACCTGCTCGTTTCCCAGCCCGACACCGGCGAACAGGCGCTTGAAATCTGCGACATGATCGTCCGTTCAGGCGCCGTTGATGTGGTCGTGATCGACTCGGTTGCGGCGCTCACGCCAAAAGCCGAAATCGAAGGCGAAATGGGCGATTCTCACGTGGGTCTGCAAGCGCGGCTGATGAGCCAGGCGCTGCGAAAGATGACCGGCAACATCAAGAACTCCAACACGCTGGTGATCTTCATCAACCAGAT
>DMUF01000227.1:7304-8592 GCA_003476445.1 Gammaproteobacteria bacterium
AAGATCGGCGTCATGTTCGGCTCACCCGAAACCACGACCGGCGGCAACGCGCTCAAGTTCTATGCTTCGGTTCGCCTCGACATCCGCCGTATCGGCGCGGTGAAAGAGGGCGAGGAAGTCGTGGGCAACGAAACGCGGGTAAAGGTCGTCAAAAACAAGGTGGCGCCGCCGTTCCGACAGTGCGAGTTCCAGATCCTCTACGGGGCAGGCATCAATCGCATGGGTGAAGTGCTCGATCTCGGCGTGCAGCAAGGGCTTATCGAGAAGTCGGGTGCCTGGTACGCCTATCAGGGCGACCGTATCGGTCAAGGTCGCAAGAATGCCTGCGACTTTCTCGCGGCGAACCCGGAAATCTGCGTAGTGGTCGAGGGCGAGGTCCGCCGTGGTCTGCTGCCTGCGCACTGTCAGTCCGACGAGAGCGCGGCGGAGTCGACCGAGGCAAGCGCTGGGGATGATGCCTACTGATCTGCCGGAAGATCCGGCAGCGCCTGGCCGTCGTGCAGCGGTCGACAAGGCCGTCAGGGTGCTGGCGGGCCGGGAGCACACGCGTCAGGAACTAACGCGCAAGCTCGCGCGGCTCGGCGTTCAGAGCACGCTCGCTCAGGAAGTGGTCGATGGTCTCGCGAATCAGTCACTGCAGTCGGATGAGCGGTTCACCGAAGCCTTTGTCCGTAGCCGCATCAATCGCGGCTACGGTGCCGTGTGGATCCGTCGCGCGCTCGAAGAGCGCGGGGTAACGGCGGAACTGATTCAAACCCACCTGGCGCAATCGCCATCGTTCTGGGTGCTTCGGGCGCGCGAGGCACGCACCCGCAAATTTGGCGAGGCATTGCCCGCCGATCAGAAGGCGTGGGCTCGCGAAGCGCGCTTCCTCGCGCAGCGCGGTTTCCCGAGCGACACCATACGGCGCGTGCTGTCTAACCGGCTCGATTAGCCGCCCGCCGCTCGCGTGGTAATCAGCAGGCGTTAATTTATACTTTGCGCCCCTCGTCAGGCCGCCGGCAGCTCGCATGAAAACAGCAGAAGTGCGTTCCGCTTATCTCGACTTCTTCGAGGGCCGTGGCCATCGCATCGTTCCTTCCAGCGGACTGGTTCCCCATAACGACCCGACGCTGCTCTTCACCAACGCGGGCATGAATCAATTCAAGGATGCGCTCCTGGGGCGCGAAGACCCGGGCTATCGCCGCGCGGCGAGTTCCCAGCGTTGCGTCCGCGCCGGGGGTAAGCACAACGACCTCGAGAATGTGGGCTATACCGCCCGGCATCACACCTTCTTCGAGATGCTCGG
>DMUF01000227.1:8843-9883 GCA_003476445.1 Gammaproteobacteria bacterium
TTCGAGATGCTCGGCAACTTCAGCTTTGGTGATTACTTCAAAGAAGACACCATTTCCTGGGCGTGGGAGTTCATCACCGGGGTGCTGGGTCTGCCGCGTGATCGGCTCTGGGTCACCGTTCACCCGACCGACGATGATGCCCGGCGGCTGTGGGAATCCAAGATCGGCATGCCACGTGATCGGGTGATCTCGCTCGAAGAGAACTTCTGGGCCATGGGCGACACCGGCCCGTGCGGCCCGTGCACCGAGATTTTCTACGACCACGGGCCTTCGGTGGCGGGCGGCCCGCCGGGGTCTGCCGATCAGGACGGCGATCGGTACATCGAGTTCTGGAACCTCGTGTTCCCGCAGTTCGACCGTCAGCCGGATGGGGCGCTGGCGCCGCTGCCACAGCCGGGTGTTGATACCGGCATGGGGCTTGAGCGGATCAGCGCCATCATGCAGGGCGTGCACAGCAACTATGAGATCGACCTCTTTCGCAATCTGCTCGCCGCGGTAGGTGACATCGCGGGCATCCGCGGCGCGGACGCACAGCTTGCCAACGCGTCCGTGCGGGTGATTGCCGACCACATTCGCTCGACCGCGTTCCTGATTGCAGATGGCGTGATGCCGGGCAATGAAGACCGCAGCTATGTGCTTCGCCGCATCATCCGTCGCGCGCTGCGCCACGGGCACATGCTGCAGATCCGCGAGCCGTTTTTTCACACGCTGGTCGCGCCCCTCGCGCGCGAGATGGGCGATGCCTATCCGCTGCTGCGCGAGCGCGCCGATGACGTGTCGGCGGCCTTGTTGCGCGAGGAAAAGCGCTTTGCCGAAACCCTGTCGCAGGGGATGGAGCTGCTCGATCGCACAATCGCCGATCTGTCCGGCAAGACCATTCCTGGCAACGTCGTGTTCCAGCTGTATGACACCTTTGGCTTTCCCACCGACCTGACGGCAGACGTCGCGCGCGAGCGCGGTCTTGCGGTCGACATGCCGGGGTTTGAAGCCGCCATGGAAGCGCAGCGCGATCGCGGTCGTGCCGCCGCACGGTTCTCGGC
>DMUF01000227.1:10170-11234 GCA_003476445.1 Gammaproteobacteria bacterium
TTCTCGGCTACGCTCGGTCAGCGGGTGCACACGCGGGGTAGGGTGGAGTTCCGTGGGTACGAGGAACTCGCGACCGCAGCTACGGTGGTCAGCGTGTTTGATGCAGAGGGCGCCGAGATCGGCGCGCTGCGCGCCGGTGACCGCGGCATTCTGGTGCTGGATCGCACGCCGTTTTATGCCGAGTCGGGCGGGCAGGTGGGTGATGCCGGCAGCATCGCTGCGGCGGGCCTCACGTTCGAGGTCGAGGACACCCAGACCAGCGGTGATCAGTTCCTGCACATTGGTCGACTCGTGAGCGGCGAAGTGCATCCGGGCGCGTTGGTCGACTGCCAGGTGGACAGCGAGCGCCGACGTCGCACCCGGCTCAATCATTCCGCGACGCACCTTATGCACGCTGCGCTGCGGCGCGTATTGGGTGAGCATGTGCAGCAGAAGGGTTCGCTTGTCAGTGCGGACCGGCTGCGCTTTGACTTCTCCCATCCCGAGCCGCTCAAGGCGGCAGAGATCGAGCAGATCGAGGCGCTGGTGAATGCCGAAATCCAGAACAATTCGGCTGTGGACACCGCGCTCCTTGGTTACCAGGAAGCCGTTGCCCGGGGCGCCATGGCGCTCTTCGGTGAGAAGTATGGAGATCAGGTCCGCGTGCTGACCATGGGCGACGGATTTTCGGTCGAGCTTTGTGGCGGCACGCATGCAAGCCGCACCGGCGACATCGGCGTGTTTCGCGTGGTGAGCGAGGCAGGCGTTGCCGCAGGCGTTCGCCGTATCGAGGCGCTGACCGGTCCGGGTGCGCTCGCGTGGATTCGGGAGGCGGAGGCGCTGCTCGATCAGATCGCAAGTTCGGTGCGCGGCTCGCGGGGCGACCTGTCCGAGAAAGTCGGCAACCTGCTCGAAGAGAACCGTCGTCTCGCGCGCGAACTCGATGCGCTCAAGCAGAAACTCGCAGCGGCGGCGGGCGCGGATCTTTCCGCGAGCGCGGTCGACGTCGCCGGAATTAAGGTTCTTGCGGCCCGCATCGAAGGCGGGGCGGATGATCTGCTGCAGACGCTTGATGCGCTGAAGGC
>DMUF01000227.1:11539-11669 GCA_003476445.1 Gammaproteobacteria bacterium
AACTCGCCTCGGCGGTCATCGTTTTGGGCGCGGTGGAAGACGGGCGCGTCAATCTCATCGCAGGCGTTACGCGTGATCTCGTTGATCGCATCAAGGCATCGGACCTGATCAAAGCGCTGGCACCGAGCGT
>DMUF01000007.1 GCA_003476445.1 Gammaproteobacteria bacterium
GAGGTGTGGCGCGCGAGGTGTGGTGCCCGAGGTCGGAGTCGAACCGACACGCTTTTTAAGGCGGTGGATTTTCGTCCCGCTTCGGCTTTCGCCGCCGTCGCCAAAAGCGACGTTCGTGGGCTGGAGCACGCCTTCACCGTGGCCCTCCGAAAAGAGCGTTAGGTGCCCGCCGTCTGCTCTCTACACCTTCCCTGCGCTGTGCGCGAAGGGCTTGGCTCGGTGTTAGCTCGGACGTTGTCCAGGGCCTTCGCCGAATTTGACGGGTTTCACCGCCGGCGTTTCCCCCGACGGGCTCAAATTGTCTGAGTCCACTGCGTCTACCAATTCCGCCACTCGGGCGAGTGACCGGCTGCGGGTTGGACCGTGGTCATGACCACGACCCCGGAAGACGCGCTACCCGGCAGCCATCTGCGGCGCATTCTAGAGAACTTTCGCCGACGAGAGAATCGGCGCGGGCGAACGTCGCGCGGCGGTCAGAGCGTGTAACATCGCGCTCCTCTTCGTTGGTCGGTTAAGCCAATGCAGGTCAGTGACTTCGACTACGTGCTGCCGGAGCAGCTCATTGCGCAGGCGCCGGCTGCTGCGCGGGATGACTCCCGTCTCCTGATCGTTGGCGCGCGTGCGCTGGAGCATGCCCGGTTTCCCGCAGTAATGCGCTGCCTTCAGGCGGGCGATGTGCTGGTGCTGAACGACACCCGCGTGGTCCCGGCGCGTCTCTTCGTGCAGAAGGACTCGGGCGGCAGAGCGGAGATTCTGCTCGAGCGGGTCGAAAGCGAGCGCGTCGCGCTATGCCAGGTGCGCGTCAGCAAGGCGCTCAAGCCAGGGCGGACTCTCATGCTGGGGGAGGAGCATCTGGAGGTATTGGGTCGGGAGGGCGAGTTCTACCGATTGCGATTTCCGCGACCGGTGTTCGAGGTGCTGGAACAGCGGGGCGACATACCACTGCCACCGTATATCGAGCGCGCGGCAACGACTGCGGACCTCGGTCGCTATCAGACCGTCTACGCGAGCTCCCCCGGCGCTGTTGCGGCACCGACGGCGGGACTCCACTTTACTGCGGAGCTTCTCGAACAGGTCGCGGCGGCCGGGATCGAAATCGCGCGCGTCACGCTGCATGTGGGCGCAGGTACCTTTCAGCCGGTGCGGGTGGCTCGGGTCGCGGATCATCGCATGCATGCCGAGCATTACGCGGTCAGTGCGGAGGCAGCCACCGCCATCAATCGCTGCCGGGCAAAGGGCGGCCGTGTAGTCGCCGTGGGTACGACCGTGGTCCGCACGCTCGAGTCGGCGGCGACCTCCGGCGTGCTCGAGCCTGGCGCGGCGCCAACGCGACTCTTTATCACGCCTGGCTACCGTTTCCAGGTGGTCGACGCGCTCATCACCAACTTCCACCTGCCGCGGTCGACGTTACTCATGCTGGTGAGTGCTTTTGCTGGTAGCCGTCGAATTCGTGCCGCCTACGCGGCCGCGATTCGCAACCAATATCGCTTCTTCAGCTACGGGGACGCCATGTTTCTCAAGCGGATGGAGGAGGATCTCGAGTCCGAGCTGATGGAGGAAGTGTCATGACGGCGTATGAACTGCTGGCAACGGACGGCAGCGCGCGCCGTGGTCGACTGCATACCGCGCACGGCGCGGTCGAGACGCCGGTATTCATGCCCTGTGGTACCTACGGCACGGTCAAGGCGATGACCCCCGCCGCGCTGGAAACCGTGGGGACCCAGATCCTGCTCGGCAACACCTTTCACTTGATGTTGCGGCCGGGTGACGGCGTCGTGCGCGACCTGGGTGGTCTGCATCGCTTCATGGACTGGCCGCGCCCGATACTCACCGATTCCGGTGGATTCCAGGTATTCAGCCTCGGTGATCTGCGCAAGATCTCGGAGGACGGCGTCGTGTTCCGCTCGCCCGTCAATGGCGACCGCGTACCGCTCACGCCGGAGCGCTCGATGGAAGTCCAGCGCAATCTCGGCTCGGACATCGTCATGGTGTTCGACGAGTGCACGCCCTATCCCGCGAGCGTTGCAGAGGCAGAGCGCTCCATGGCGCTGTCCTTACGCTGGGCGGCGCGATGCCGACGCGCGTACCCGACGGGTGGCCCCGGTCATCTGTTTGGCATCGTCCAGGGCGGCATGCATCCCGGGCTGCGCCGTCAGAGCCTCGAGGGCCTGGGCGAAATCGGGTTTGAGGGCTACGCCATCGGCGGGCTCTCGGTGGGGGAGAGCAAGGAGGAGATGGACGCGGTGCTGGTCGCCCTGCTGCCGCTCATGCCGCGGGATCACGCGCGCTATCTTATGGGTGTCGGTACGCCGGAAGATCTGCTGCGCGGGGTAGAGCTTGGGGTGGACATGTTCGACTGCGTCATGCCAACCCGGAACGCGCGCAATGGGTACGCGTTTACCTCGCGCGGCACGCTCAAAATTCGCAATGCACGGCATCGAACGGCCGACCGCCCGCTGGATGCCGAATGCGGCTGCTACACATGCACAAACTTCTCAAGAGCTTACCTGCATCATCTGGACAAATGCGGAGAAATCCTCGGCAGCATGTTGATGACGAACCATAATCTTGCTTACTACCACGGCCTGATGGCACGTTTGCGCGCCTCTATCGAAACGGGTACATTGCCGACCCTTGCGAGCACCCTGCGCGACGGCTGGACCGCGTTAGATGAACCTTTTTGAAAGTGCCTGGGCGGCTGATGCCGCTGCTCCGCCAGATGCCGGTCTCATCAACCTGCTGTTTCTTGGCGGTTTTGTCCTCATTTTTTACTTCCTGCTCTGGCGGCCGCAAAGTAAGCGTCGCAAGGAGCACCAGGCGCTGATGACCGGCCTGCAGAAGGGCGACGAAGTCGTCACCGCAGGCGGCGTCGTGGGCGTCGTCACGAAGGTTGAGGACGGCTTCATCAAGCTGCAGATCGGCGGCAATGTCGAGATGCGCTTCCAGAAATCAGCCGTGGGCGCCACGCTGCCGAAGGGCACGATCAAGTCCCTGGAAGAGTCCTGAGCGTGGCGCGTCCGCCGGGGTTGGTCGGCGAGCGGCTGCTCGGTCTCGGTCAGCCCGTCCAGCGGCCGCCCAATCGCACGTCGCCGATTACCGGCTTCCTGATACTGGCGGTCATGACGATCGCCGCTCTTTACGCCGCCCCCAACCTGTTTCAACCGGACCCAGCGTTGCAGCTGCGCGGCCTGAGCGATCGGGCTCCGGCGGACCAAGCGGTGTTGGATACTGCCGTGGCCGCGATGAAAGAAGCCGGGGTCGAGGTGACAGGCGCTGCCGTCGATGGCGCCGAAATAGTCATTCGCGTCACGTCGGATGAGGACCAGCTGCGCGCCCGGGATGTCGTCAGTCGCGCGCTCAATGTGGGCGAAGATCCGCTCTACACCGTCGCGCTGAACCGGGCGTCGACCACGCCGGGCTGGCTTGAAGCCATGGGCGGTAAACCCATGAGTCTCGGGCTCGATCTGTCCGGTGGTGTCCACTTCCTGCTGGAAGTGGATATGGACAAGTTCCTCGGCGATCGGATGACCGCCAATGCCGAAGCGATCCGCGATCTGCTGGTGCGGGAGCGCATTCGCTACACGAGCCGCCAGTGGCAGGAAGGGCGGCGGCTGCTGATACCCTTTGATTCGGAAGAGTCGCGGGACAAGGCGCAGACGCTGATCGCCACCGAGATCGATGGTTTCGAGATCCTGAGCCGCGACGTGCGCGGGCAGCCCGGCCTGCACCTGCAGCTGTCGGACGCCAAGGTCGCGGAACTCGAAGACTTCGCCGTGCAGCAGAACCTCACCAGCCTGCGCAACCGGGTCAACGAGCTGGGGGTGGCGGAACCGCTGGTGCAGCGCCTCGGGCGCTCCCGAATCGTTCTCGACCTGCCGGGCATTCAGGACAGCGCGCGCGCAAAGGACATCATCAACAAATTCGCGAACCTCGACTTCCGTCTGGTCGCAGGCGGCTCGGCGCGCCCGGCCCAGACCGAAACCTATGATTATGAAGGCCGGGCGATCGTCCTGGATCGCACCAGCATCGTCACCGGCGATCAGGTGATCAACGCCGCGCAGGATTTCGATCCGGAGACCAATCAACCGCAGGTCAGCATCACGCTGGACAGCGACGGCGGCCGGCGCATGAACGAGGTGACGCAGGGCAACGTGGGTAACTCCATGGCGATCCTGTTCAAGGAACTCAAAGTGCGCGAGCGCACGGTCACGCGCGACGGCGAGACCGTCGCGGTGCCGTATACGGTGGAAGAGCGGCGGCTGATCAACGTGGCAACGATTCAGAGTGCGCTCGGCTTCCGCTTCCGCATTACCGGTCTTGAACTGCAGGAGGCGCGCGACCTTGCGCTGCTCCTGCGCGCGGGCGCGCTGGCGGCGCCAATGTACATCGTTGAGGAGCGCACGGTCGGCGCGAGTCTTGGCGAGGAAAACATTCGCCAGGGTCAGATGTCCGTGGTCGTGGGCTTCGCGCTGGTCATGCTGTTCATGCAGGTTTATTACCGCTGGTTCGGGCTTGCGGCGAACCTCGCGCTTGCTGCAAACGTCGTACTCATCGTGGCGGTCATGTCGGTTCTCGGCGCTACGCTTACGCTTCCGGGGATCGCCGGTATCGTGCTGACCATGGGCATGGCGGTCGACGCAAACGTGCTCATATTTGCGCGTATCCGCGAGGAACTGGGACGGCTCTCGCCTCAGCGCGCCATCGAAGCGGGTTTCGACCGTGCTTTGACCACCATCCTTGACGCCAATATCACCACCTTCCTGGTGGCGATCATCCTGTTCTCGCTGGGCAGCGGTCCGGTGAAAGGATTTGCGATCACGCTCGCCGTGGGCATCGTCACCTCGGTGTTCTCTGCGGTGTTCATCTGCCGCTTGGTGGTGAACCTGATGTACGGCGGCCGCAAGCTCGAGACGCTACGCATATGACCGAGCCTAAGTTCAACATTCCCTGGATGCGCTGGCGTGTGCCGTTCGTCGGTATCTCCATCGCCTTTGTGATCATTTCGATCATCGACATCGCCTGGAACGGTCTGACGCTCGGCCTCGATTTCACCGGCGGTACGCTGGTTGAGACCCGCTTCGAAGAGCCTGCCGATCCGGAGGTTGTGCGCCGAACCCTGGAGGACGCCGGTTTTGCGGATGGGGTGGTCCAGCTGTTCGGCTCGGAACGCGACGTTCTGGTGCGCATGCCGCCGCAGGCCGAGGGTGATCAGGCAAAGCTCGGCGACGCGATCGTTGCGACCCTGCGTGACGCGTTCGGCGAGGTTACGCTGGTGCAGTCGAACTTCGTAGGGCCGGTGGTCGGAGAGCAGCTGCGCGACGAGGCGCTGCTGGCCGTTCTTGCGGCCCTCGCGGTGATCATGGTTTACGTCTTTTTCCGCTTCACGAAACACTTCGCCATTTCGTCGGTTGCCGCGCTGGCGCACGATGTGCTGGTGGTCCTTGGCATCTTTGCCCTGTTTCACTGGACCTTCGACCTGTCGGTGCTCGCCGCCGTGCTCGCGGTGGTGGGCTACTCGATCAATGATTCGATCGTCGTGGCGGACCGCATCCGCGAAAACTTCCGCGTCATGCGCCGTGCAACCCCCATCGAGGTGGTCAACACGTCGCTTAACCAGGTGATGGCCCGATCACTCATCACGTCCGGCACGACGCTGCTTACGCTGATAGCGCTGCTCATCGTGGGGGGAGAAACGATTCGAGGTTTTGCGCTGGCGCTCACCATCGGCATCACGGTGGGCACCTATTCCTCAATCTTCGTCGTGGCGAGCTCGGTCATCTTCATGAACATGCGCCGCGAAGACGTGGTGCCGCCCGTTGATGACGAGAAGAAGGAGATCGAGGAAGGCCCTGTCTGAGGGGGCAGCGCTCTAGCGCAGGGCAGGGGAGAGATGCGGTCGCAACCCCTGAACCATGAGGCGAAAGCACTTCGGGTTGGCGGCGACGATGTTGCCGGAGCGCATGAAATCATCGCCGCCAAAGAAATCACCGACGAACCCGCCCGCTTCCCGCACGAGCAGCGTGCCCGCTGCAATATCCCAGGGCTGTAGCCCGATCTCCCAGAACCCGTCCGTGCGGCCTGCTGCCACGTAGGCGAGGTCCAGTGCGGCAGCGCCCGCCCGGCGGATCGCGCGACAGGTGCCGGTAAAGTCCTTCAGCATGTCCATGTAGGGGTCGAGGTGTGTGGCAACGGCGCCCGGCGGAATGCCGGTGCCCAGGACGCATTCTTCAAGCCGACTGCGGGTGCTCACGCGGATGCGGCGGTCGTTAAGCTGCGCGCCGTGCCCTCTGCTTGCGACGAAGGCTTCGTTGCGCACCGGATCGAAAATCACCGCGTGCTCGAGCTGACGCCCCTTCTGTACCGCGAGAGAGATGCAGAAGTGCGGAATGCCCTGGAGAAAGTTGGTGGTTCCGTCCAGTGGATCGATGATCCAGGTGTATTCGCTTTCAGCCGGGATATTGCCCAGCTCTTCGCCGATGAAGCCATGGCTGGGAAACGCCTTGCGGAGTGCATCAACGATGGTGCGCTCGGCCTCTCGATCGACGGCTGAGACGAGGTCGTTGTGTGCTTTCTCCTCGACGGCGATCTGGTCGAGGCGGTCGAAAGCTCGCATGATGAGCTGGCCCGCCTGACGCGCAGCGCGCAGTGCAATATTCGCCATCGGCTGCATGTAGGGATCTTCGTCTGCCCGAACCGGGGCGCATGCTAACAACCGACGTGCACGCAGGGAATCGGAAACGCATCATGATCGAGCTGACCTCTTCGGACCCGCGTCTTGGTCGGGTTGCCATTGTGTTGGTGGAACCCAGTCATCCGGGCAACATCGGCGGCGCGGCGCGCGCGATGAAGAACATGGGGCTCGCCACGCTGCGCCTTGTCAGCCCGCGGCGCTTCCCCGATCCACAAGCAGAGTGGCGCGCGGCTGGCGCGCTCGATGTGCTCGATCAAGCCCAGGTGTTCCCGCGCCTCGACGCGGCCATTGCCGACTGTCATCACGTCATTGGTACCGGCATGCTGGATCGTCGTATTCCCTGGCCGATCCTCGACGCCGCCGGGGCCGCGGCCGAGGTGCTCGCGCTACCGGCGGATGCTCGGGTTGCCATTGTTTTCGGCCGGGAAGCAAGCGGGCTCAATAACGATGAACTGCAGCAGTGCAACGCGCACCTGCAGATACCTTCGAGTGCAGCCTACGGATCGCTGAATCTTGCGATGGCGGTGCAGGTCGTGGCGTACGAGTTGTTCCGCCAGTCGCAGATGGGCGCGGTGGAAACGGCCGCCTGGGATCGACCGCTCGCGACAGCAGAGCACGTGCGGGGGCTGCTCGGGCATTTCGAGGAAGTGCTGATAGCGAGCGGCTTTGTGGATCGCGAGCGCCCGGGGCAGACAATGACGCGACTGCGGCGGCTCTTTCTGCGCCAGCGCCTCGATGACACCGAGGTGCAAATTCTGCGCGGCGTGCTGACCACGCTTGACCCCCGCGCAGGCGGTCAGCCTGCGGGGCCCGGGTCGGGGCGGCTTCGCGCTGAGCGGGTGGTCGCCGCAGCCGGGAATCCACCCGCTGAGGCGGTCGGGGATCCACCGGCGGAATAGTGGACCAATTTAGTCGGGTATCGCATACTCGGGTCACGTCGGGATGCCATCGAAACAAGACTCATGCGATTGACGACCAAGGGCCGTTACGCGGTGACCGCGATGATCGATATCGCGCTGCATCGTGCGCAGGGTCCTGTGAGTGTCACCGAAGTCGCTGAGCGGCAAGCAATTTCCAGTGCGTATCTCGAGCAGCTCTTCAGCAAACTGAAGCGCGCGGGGCTGTTGCAGAGCGTGCGCGGACCGGGAGGTGGCTACGAGATTGCTCGCGCGCCGGCCGGCATCACGGTGGCGTCCATCATTGCTGCCGTGGGCGAGGGCGTGGATGCGACGCGGTGTCAGGGCGCCGCAGACTGTCGCGATGGCGCCACGTGTCTGACGCATGACCTCTGGTCGGCGTTGTCCCAGCATATCGATACATTCCTCTCGGGTATCACGCTCGAATCACTCATTGCCGGCGGTGCACCGCCGACGCTCGAGCACCGTCACGCGCTGCATCTCATCGAAGCCCGGCTGGTCTGATGTCCCGGGTCATCTACATGGACTATGCGGCGACGACGCCGGTGGACCCGCGCGTCGCGCATCGCATGAGTGGTTGCCTCCTGGTCGAAGGAAATTTCGGCAATCCGGCGTCGCGATCTCATGTCTACGGTTGGCGCGCCGAGGAAGCCGTGGAGGAGGCGCGGGGTCAGGTTGCAGCCCTGCTCAACGCCGATCCGCGCGAGATTGTCTGGACCTCGGGCGCGACCGAGTCGGATAACCTCGCGATCAAGGGCGTTGCGGCCGGGTCACGACGGCGGCATCTGGTCACAAGCCGGATCGAACACAAGGCGGTGATTGATACCTGCCGCTTTCTGGAGACCCAGGGTTTCGAGGTCACGTGGCTCAACCCGGGCAGCGATGGCAGAGTCAGTGCCGACGCCGTGGCCGCCGTGTTGCGTCCCGATACGCTGCTCGTGTCTCTCATGCACGTGAACAATGAAACCGGGGTCATCAACGATCTGGCAGCGATCGGCGCGGTCTGTCGGTCAGCGGGCGTGCTCTTCCACACCGACGCGGCCCAGAGCGCGGGCAAAGTCCCGATTGATGTGCGAACCATGCCGGTCGATCTCATCTCGCTGTCGGCACACAAGATGTA
>DMUF01000010.1:0-2903 GCA_003476445.1 Gammaproteobacteria bacterium
TCGGTCTACTTCAGCGAGGTAAGCCCGCGCCCCCACGATACCGGCATGGTCACGATGATCAGCCAGGATCTGTCGGAGTTCGCGCTGCACGCGCGCGCTATTCTGGGGCTGCCGATTCCGCTCATTCGCCAGTTTGGGCCGGCGGCATCGGCCGTGATTCTGGTTGAGGGCGACTCAGCCGATATCGCGTTTGCCAACGTCGACGGCGCGCTGGCGGAGCCGGACACCGCGCTGCGCCTCTTCGGCAAGCCGGAGGTCCGCGGCGAGCGTCGGCTGGGTGTTGCGCTTGCGCGCGCCGACTCCATTGACGCCGCTCGCGAACGCGCTGTGCGCGCCGCCGCGGCGGTGAAGCCGGTGCTGCGTTAGACCGTCAGCGGCGACGCCCGCTGGCGCTGCCGCTGCGACCCTGGAAGCCGCTGAACGAGCGGCTGCCGCTCTGGCGCGACGCACCCTCGGTACGGGCGCTGAAGTCGCGCTCCAGTTGGGACATGTCGCGGCTGCCGCTGCTCATCCCGCTTGATTCCAGGTTTGTGCTCGCGTCGCTTCTGGCTGAGCTGGCGTTCGCCTGCGCCGTGCTCGCATTGGTCTGCGCCGTGCTGGCGTTGGTCTGTGCCGTCTGTCCGCGCTCCGTGCTCGAGGGGTCAACGGAGTTCCAGCTGCCGTCCTCGTAGGACTGCCAGCCTTCGTCCGTCTTGCGGTAAACGTCACCGTCGGAGCCCGCGTAAACATCACCGTCCTCGGTCTTTACCACGCCAGCGCTGTTGCCCTGACCGTCGGTAGCACCCGCGCCCTTCGCGCCGGAGGAGGAACTGAAGCCGCCCGCGGCGCCCTCCGAGCTTGCGGTGCTGCGCGTTTGCACGGTCTGTTCGCTGCCGCTGAACGTGCTTGATCCGGTGCGCGTGCCGGACTCCCAGTTCTGGTCGGTGCTGCCCGCAATGCCGGAGTTGGCGTTGTACCAGTCGGCAGTTGCCGCGCCGCTGTTCGAATCCCAGACGGCATTACCCTGCACATAGCTTCCCGTGCTTGGGTTGTAAGCGGAGGTCCCGCTCGCACCGCCGTTCGGACCGTAGACCACCCCGCGCTGGGCCCACGCGCCGGTCGACGGGTTATAGACTGTGCCACCGGCGGCGGCGCCGCCGTAGGGGCCGTAAATGGCGCCGCCCTGTGCCCAGGCGCCATTGGCGGGGTTGTAATAGACCGCGCCGGCGTAGGAGTAGGGATGCGCGTAGTACACCGGAACCGCGCCGGCGACCACGTACGGCGGGTAGTACCAGCCAGTGCCGTACACGACGACGCCGCTCGACACATAGCCCATGTTGTATCCGGAGGTGTAGCCGTAGGTGATGGTGGTGGGTGTGGCGGCGTACACGCGGACGTAGGTCACGCGATGCAGCGGATGGCTGGCGGGAATGGTGTAGACCACGGCCGGCAGCTCCTCGGCCAGAACCCAGGGGCCCTCGGCCGTGGCGGACGTGTACCAGAGCGCCTCGTGGCAGACGTAGTAGCGTCCATCCACGCGCAGCACGTCGAAGCTCGTGTTGACGGCGTAGTACAGATCAGTGCCGTCGATGGGCTCGAAATCCGGCGTGCCCGCATACACGACCGTGGGCGGCGCGTCGTTGCGATCGATCTCGCGCTGTTGCGGAATCCTGGCTTCGACGAGCGCCTGTTGTGCCTCTGGCGTGCCGGGGACCGAGACGCGCACGAACCCGCGCGGACCGTCGGCAGGTATAGCCAGGAAATCGCTGGGCAGCCGGGTGGTCGCGAAGGACCAGGGACCGGCGAGAGAGCTTGCGCTGAACCAGCGGCCGGACACGAGATAGTAGAACTCGCCGGCCGCGTTATCGCGGATCAGCGCGGCGTCGGTGTTGGCAACGAAGGCGAGCTTGGTGTTGGGAATGGCCTCAAGGATCGGTTTGCCATCGGTCAGGATGATCTCGGTTGGCTCCTGAGCCGTCAGGATCTTGGGCAGCGGGGCTGCGGGGGCTGTCGCGTCCGCGCCCGGCGCGGGGAGAGCAGCCCGAACGCGGTCAAAGCCGTCTCCTTCCGGAAGCGCGGCAAAACCGGGTGGCAACGTCGTCACCGGCATCCACGGTCCTTCGACCGCTGCTGCCTCCGCCCACTGATCGCCCGCGAGCAGGTACCACGTCGCGGTCCGACTATCGTAGAACACGCTCCAGTTGGTGTTTACCGCGTAGGACAGCGTGCTGTCCGGAATCGACACGAGCACGGGTTTGCCATCGAACACAACAAGGCTTGCGGGCGTCTCGCTCACCAGAATGCGCGGCGGATCGTTGCGCAGGCTCGTGGCTGCATCGGTTGGCTCGGTCGCGGGATCCAGGCTGAGCAGAATCGAGTCGAGCGGATATTCGCGCTCCCCGAGATTTGCGAGGTGCTCGCGAAGACGACTTTCGAGCACCGCGACGCGTGCGGCTGGCGCACCGGCGAATCGCACGTTGCCCACCTGTGCCCGACTCAGCACGACGGTGCGGGTAGCAAGGTCGGTGCGCGTCATGAAGTTGATGTCGAGCGTGCCCATGAGCGGCTTGCTGCCATCTCGAGGTCGCACGGAGATCGCGGTACGGGTGTCGAGCGTTTTGTGGTTTTCCCAGGAGAGTACCTGGGGTTGATAAACCGTGACGGTGGCCTCGGGACCTTCGACGGTGTGCGGCCAGTCGGCGGTGATCGCAGCGCTGGATTGTGCGCCGTCGGGCGCGTCGACACTCGGCCCCGCGTCCGTGGCGTACAGGGTGCCGGCGCCGGTCAGCAGGGTCAGAGCAAAGAGGCCCTGGAGCAGGACTGACTTGAGGGTAGTCATGAGAGCGATCCTTGATTGATGCGCGCGACAAGCCCGCATTATACGGATCCCAAGAACGCCGTGACGGGCGCGATCACGCCATTTG
>DMUF01000010.1:3238-4304 GCA_003476445.1 Gammaproteobacteria bacterium
GCAGCGAAGCCTCCAGCGCGGCAATGCGGTCAGTCAGTTGCGCAAGCTCCAGGCGCAAGGGCGCAGGATCCAGGTCCAGATGTTCGGCGAGCTGCGCCAGCCGCCAGCGCCAATCCAGGCGTTGCAGCGCGTGCAGATGATTTCGCAGCGGTTGTGTGGGATCCCAGGCCGCAACAGCCTCGGCAAGCGCCTCGACGTTGTGCTCGAGATCGATCCGGTCAAAGGGCAGCAGAGCGCCCGGCCAGTCGATCAGGTCGATATCCGACCAGGGTGGCACCCCGGCGACAGTTGATCCGGCGGCCAGCGCATCCGTCCAGCGCGCCGTGATGTACTCCTTCGTCGGATGCGTATTGACCGCGGGAGAGACAAGGTTCGAGTGCGCGACGCAATACTTCGCCCGGCCGTAGTGATTCTCCAGCAGGGTGCGTTGTTGTTGCTCGGGCTCTTGGATGAACGGGGGACGGCCGCAAAACCGCAGCGCTCTTGATTCGCAGGCGACTCTCGTTCGCTCGTCGTCGTCCCACTCCGCTGGCTGTCTACCGACGCGTTGCACATCGATGGGTCTATCTGACCCTGCGGAGCCAAGGGCGAGCACATCCGATCCTGATCCCAGCCACAGGGCCCGTTTGCCAAGCAAATTCTCATAAAACGGTGTGTCATACCGTTGTGTGAACACGACCGTGTCGAACTGGTCGAGCGTTCGCTTGTGGGGAAGCCAGGTGGTCTGGTGACTTTCGATGATCCAGAGAACGCGTCTTTGCGGTTTGGAGAAAAACTCGGGCACATAACCGAGCAAGGCGATCTCCCCGGGATGACGCACGACAAACACGCTCACCGCCGAGTCGTGGCGTGGTGCGCGCAGCGCCATCAGCCTCAGCTTTTTCAGCAGGTTTGGGCGGCAGCTCGGCAGGCTGTGAAACTCGCCGTCAAAGAGCCTCGTGGCCAGATCGACCATCTGGACGACGGTATGCCAACCGAAGCCGAGGTCGCGTCGGAAATAGAAGTTTGTCGACATGTGACTCGTAACGGCGCCCACTGACTAAAAATTTTAATTGATATTAATAAA
>DMUF01000065.1 GCA_003476445.1 Gammaproteobacteria bacterium
CAACCGGTCGACCCAGCACAAGCCCGTCAACGACTATCTGTCTTACCACCGATGCATGCATCGCATCACCATCGCGGGGGAAGCAGACCTGTGACAATCGAGAACACGAACACTCCCGGGTCGACCAGCGGATGGGCCGCGCTGCCCTGGTCCCGACTCGACGGCCCGGTTGGTCTCGAGCTTGCGGGCATCGACGTGCGGCAACTGGCACCAGAGATCATTCACGCTGCGATCGCGGAGGCACAGCTGCTCGTTTTTCGTGATCAGCGCCTTGACCCGTTGGCACTGACCGAGTTTGCCGCGCGTCTCGGCACACCGGAACAGTACCCGTACGCCAATCCTCTGCACGACGCACCTTATGTCGTGCCGATCATCAAAGAACCGGAGGATCGCGCGAACTTTGGCGGTGACTGGCACACCGACACAAGCTATCTGGAACAACCACCCGCCTTTACGCTGCTGCTCGCTGTCGAAACACCGCCAACAGGGGGAGACACTCTGTTCGCGGACATGTATGGCGCTTACGCGGCGCTATCGCCGCGGCTTCAGGAATGGCTAGACACGCTCGCCGCCCGCAACGTATCCGGCATGGTGCATGACAGCGGCGGCGCGCATGCGGCAGTCGCCGGCGCCATACGGGGGAACCGGGCGGCTAAGGCAGCCGAGGCGGTTCATCCTGTGGTGCGTGTCCACCCCGTTACCGGGCGCCCCGCGCTTTATCTAAGCCGCATTCATTCGGAGCACTTCATCGGCCTGACGCGCGAGGAAAGCGTTCCGCTCATCGACTACCTGCAGAACTTTGCCGTACGACCAGAGCGCTGCTCGCGCTTACGCTGGGCGCCGGGAACACTCGCGATCTGGGATAACCGCTGTTTGCAGCACTACCCGCTCAACGACTATCACGGTCATCGACGCGAGATGCACAGGATCATTCTGGCGGGAGAGCGTCCCCGCGGCCTGTTCGAAGCACCCCGGGACGCTTGAAGACCGGCTGCGGCTTAAGCCCACGGCCGGCTGAAGGGCAGACCCGAACCCGCCTGTCTGCGGGGCAAGCCCGCAGACAGATCGGTTCTGCTAGTTGAGAACTCGGTAGGTGACCGACAGGCCGTAGACCTGCGGGTCGTTGGTGGTAGCCTGACGCATGTAGTTCCAGTCCTCGCCCAGCGCCTGCAACTGCCGAACGCCGAGTTCGCCGGTGATGTTGTTCACGAAGCTCGCGACTTCCCACTTCTCGTCGGCCGTGACCCAGCTAACACGGGCATCCCAGCGCAGGAACGCCGGGGTTGCCTCCAGATCGCGCTCGAACGGCGCGGAGAAGTAGTACTCATCGGTCCAGCCTGCCGTGGTGAAGAAGTCCACGCGCCCGTTATCACCCAGCTGCCAGGTGTAGTTGAGCCAACCCGTGACCTTCCATTCCGGGATCTTCGGCAGGGTTGCACCGTCGAAGCCGGTGAATGTGCGCTCAGCGGCCGTGAAGACCGAGCCGGGCAGTTCAGGATTCACAGCGTCGATCACCGCAAAGTCACCGCTGAACTCCGCCTTGGTATAGCTCCAGTTCAGACCGACCGTGGTGTTATCGCCAAACAGATAGGTGACATCCCCTTCCCAGCCATACGTCTGAGCCTCGGGCATGTTGACGATATTGGTACTGACGCCAAACAGCCCACCCGCCTGAGTGATGATGGTGTGGATATCGTCGTACTGGTACAGATACACCGACATGTTGAGCTGCATGCGACCCTCGAGCAGCGTGCCCTTGTAGCCCAGTTCGTACGCGAGGATCTTCTCTTCGTCGTACTCAGGCGTCGCCGTGGAGAAGAAGCCCAGGTTGTAGCCACCCGAGCGCCAGCCCGTCGTTGCCGACAAATAGAACAGCGTGTCTTCGTTCGGCTGGAAGTCGATGTTGCCGCGCCACGTCAGCGTGTCCCAATCGTTCTTCAGCGGGCGATAGATATTGAATGCAATTGGCACGCCCGTGAACCGGATGGGCTCGTCGCCGGGGTTGGTGCCCTGGCCGCCCACCGGGATACCGCCATCCGCTATGACCTGCGAGGCATCAATGGCGCCGTTCGCAGCGTTCATCATGCAGAGCAGGTTGGAAAACGTCAGGCCGCCGCACGCATTGAAATCTTCCGTATTGGCAGGATTGAAGGCCCAGGCGGCAAAGTTGGAATTAAGCCCACCCGCCGCACAGTTGAAGATCGTACAGGGCGTCAGAGCGATACTTTCGGACATGCCGATCAAGCGCTCGTTAGCTTCCTTCTCATCCTTCGCATAGCGCACCCCACCGGTCAGCGCCCACTTGGGTGAGAGCTGGTATTCAACCTGCGTGTAGACGGCAGACGCGGTGGTAAAAATGTCGTTATCCCAGGCAAAGATAGTACCCGGTGTGCTCTCGCCGGAGTGGCGCGCGCCCCGCAAGCCTGTGCCCTTGTCGCCATACCATGGCGCAAACAAGGTTACGCCACCATCTGCAGCGACGGGCGCGCCGTTCTCATACGCGCGCTGTGCCTGGTACATGTCCAGCAACGGAGCTGCTTGACCACCAAAGCCAGCTAACAGAGCGCCCCACTTGTCGATGCCGCCCACCAAAGAATAGTTGGCATCGTTCTGGTAACGACCCTGAGTATCGAAGCGGTCGTACAGATCGAGGCGCTGATTGATGGTGGATTCGTACAGGAATGCGCCGGACGTGACCGACCAATCCTCACTGTCCCACGTGAACTGCAACTCATGCTGCCAGTTTTCGTTCTCCTGCAGCACGTAGAAGTCGTAGCTGCCAAGCCGATCGTTGCCGGTCTTGTCTTCGTCGGTATCCCGATCGTAGAAAAAGTCCGTGTAACCGGTCATGTACTTCAGTTCCCAGTTCTCGCCGGTGTACACCAGATTCAGCGCGACCGCCTGATGGTCGAAG
>DMUF01000166.1:0-2085 GCA_003476445.1 Gammaproteobacteria bacterium
CGTCGAGATCACGACCCGGAGAAAGGGCCGCCAGACTTACCTGCGGTAAAGCCAGAGTTGTGGACATGTGATACCTCCGGTAACACTTTATGGGGGAAGTTTAGCACTCGGTTGCCAAGAGTGCTAACAGCTGGTCGCTCGCGAGGGGGGTTCAGAAGCCGTCGATCGCGGTCAGGCGGCGCTGCACGGCCACAAAGGCGCCGAGCATGCCAAGCGTCAACCCGAGAGCGAGCAGAGCCAGGAAGAAACCCGCATCGAAAGCCACGACCTCGAGCGGCTGCCCAAAACTGCCTGCGAGCCGGGCGAGCGGCGCTTCAATGAGAACCAGCGCGAGACTCACCCACATCGCAGCCATGAGCCCACCGCCAAGGCCGTATAAGCCCCCCAAGTAGAGCAGCGGGCGGCGCATCTGTGCATCCGTAGCACCCACCAGGCGCATGACGCGGATTTCCGCAAGTCGCTGCTCCACGGCGAGCTGGATCGCGGTCGCCGCAACAAGCAGGGCGCCCGCACCAAAGAGCACGCCAAGAAGCAGACCCAGACGCGTGAGCGCTGCCGAAAGATCGTTCACGCGCTCGAGCCAGGTGCGCTCGACCACGACATCCGCAACGCCTGCCTCGCCATCCAGCGCCGCGGCGACCTCCTCCAGTCCGCCCGCTTCGACCTCCGCCTTCAGAATCACCCGCAGTGACGCGGGCAGCGGGTTTTCCGGGAGTGCATCGAGCACGTCCGCGAGATCCGTGTACGTTTTGAATTCCTCGAGCGCGTCTGCCGACGACACGATGTCGACACGCTCGACCTCAGGACGCAGCCGCAGCAGCGCGGCGAGGTTGTCCTGCACCTCTTCTGGCGCAGCAAGCTCGAGGTAGACCGAAAGACCCGGACGACCCTCCCACTCTCCACTCAGGACCTCGAGATTGACGCGCACGAGAAAAAGACCGGCGGGCAGGGCAAGCGCGATGCCTATGAGCATCCAGACCAGCAGCGTCGTTGCTGAGCGACCCCCAAGCTCCCGCACACTTTCCCGGGCGGTAAGCGCGTGATCACGCAACCATCCGCCGAAACCGCCGCCAATGCGGGGCCACGGATCGGTGCTGCCTTTTGCGCGCTTCACGCCCGATCCACCAGATCTGCGGGGTCGAACGATTCCTCGTTACTGTCCGCAACCACGGCTCCCGCCGACAGCGCGATGACCCGCTCACCCAGGGAGCGGATGAGCGCAAGATCGTGGCTTGCGACGATCACGGTGGTGCCGAGCGCGCGAAACTGACGGAACACCTCCATGATCTCGCGGGACAGCATCGGATCCAGATTTCCGGTCGGCTCGTCCGCAAGCAGCACCGCCGGTCGCATCGCCACGGCTCGGGCGATACCAACCCGCTGCTGTTCTCCGCTGGAAAGCTCCCGCGGCAGGCTCTGCTCCTTACCCTGCAAGCCAACAAGCCCCATGGCTGCTCGGGCACGCCGCGCGGCGTCGCGCTCGCCTTCTCCAGCAACCCTGAGCGGCAGCGCCACGTTGTCGATCACGGTGCGGTTCGAGAGCAGGTGCGGATCCTGCAGCACAACGCCCAGATGTCGCCGGTAGTAAGCCAGCTGCCGCGGAGCCAGCGCTGCAACATTGACCCCATTCACTCGGATCTGACCGCGCGTAGGCCGGTCAAGACAGAGCAAAAGGCGCATGAACGTACTCTTGCCCGCACCGGAGTGACCCGTGAGAAAGGTCATGGAGCCCGCCGTGAAGTGCAGACTCACATCCCGCAGGGCTTCATGACCATTGTCATAGCGGCGCGTGACCCGTAAAAACTCGATCTCGCCCATGAGCGCGCTCTATTCCCGGGCGAGCAAGGCGTCCACGAAGCCCGCGGCCGAAAACGGTCGCAGGTCATCGATGCCTTCGCCTACGCCGACGTAATACACGGGTCGCGGCGTCTGCCGCGCGATGCTGAAGAGCACCCCCGCGCGCGCCGTGCCATCCAACTTGGTGAGCACGAGTCCGGTCACGCCCACCGCGGCATCAAATTCCCGGACCTGGGAGAGGGCGTTCTGGCCGATTCCGGCATCGAGCACGAGCACGACTTCGTGCGG
>DMUF01000166.1:2445-5798 GCA_003476445.1 Gammaproteobacteria bacterium
AGGAGCACGTCCACTCCGCGCGCGCGCGCCGCCTCGACCGCCTCGTACAGTACCGACGCGCTGTCCGCGCCCTGTTTTTGCGCGATGACCGGCACATCGTTGCGAGCACCCCACGTGGTGAGCTGTTCCACCGCCGCAGCGCGGAAGGTATCCCCGGCCGCCAGCATGACGGAGCGACCGGATGCCTTGATCTGCGCCGCCAGCTTGCCGATCGTGGTGGTCTTGCCGGCACCATTGACCCCGACGAACAGAACGACGCTTGGTTTGCGCGCGGGATCGATCTTCAGCTCGCCGGCGAGCGGCGCGAGCCGCGCCTTGAGCAGCGTGGTCAGCGCGTCGTGCAGCGCGATCGTGTCCGCGAGTTCCCGACGACCAACGCGCTCGGTCAGGTCTGCCATCACCTCCTGCGTGGTTTCCACGCCCACATCGGTCGACAGCAGGGCTGCCTCCAGGTCTTCCATCACCTGATCGTCGATTTCCTTGCGACCAAGCAGGAGATTTCCGACGCCCTGCGAAAGCTGGGAACGCGTTCGCGTGAGCCCAGCCTTGAGTCGGCCCCAAAAACCGCCCCTGCCGGTATCGCCAGCCTCTGCATCGTTCACGGGAAGCACCCCTGTTGTCGTGCGCGCGCCCCTGCCCCACCATGAACCCACAAGTACCGGAGCTCATGGGAAGGGCAATGGCGACCAATGAGGTCCGCATTATCGGGGGTAAGTTCAGAGGGCGAAAGCTCAGGTTTCCAGACGCCCCCGGACTGCGACCAACGCTTGGGCGCTCGCGGGAGACGCTGTTCAACTGGCTGGTCGGCGACATCGTGGATGCGCGCTGCCTGGACCTCTTTGCCGGCAGCGGCGCGCTGGGCTTCGAAGCGCTTTCGCGGGGCGCGCGCCGAGTCACCTTCGTCGAGCAGAGCCGCGCGGTCGCGGAGGCTCTGCGCCAAAACGCGGCACAGCTCTGCATTCCACTCGGGATCGCGTCCTCCAACGTGGTCTGTTTGAGCGCCGAGCGCTTTCTGCGCAACGGCAGCCGGCATCGCCGCGACCCGGGGCGAGCTGACGAGGGGCAAGACTCGGCTGTCGACGATAGCTACGATCTGGTCTTCCTCGATCCACCGTTTGATTCCGGAATACTCGAAACAACGCTCGACCTGCTGCGGACTCGACAGCTGCTCGGGCCTAACGCCCTCGTCTACGTGGAAGCGGATCGGCGCCAGACGGTCGAACATCCCGGCTTCGAGCGATTGCGCAGCACCCACGCGGGAGACACGCAGAGCCTGCTGTTGCGGATTGACCCGGGCGAAGACGCCAACGGCGCTTAGAAGCGGGGTTGACGAGCAGGAGTGTTGCCTCCCCGAGCCCGCGCTGGGTACCATCCGCCCACCTCTGGGGGGAAGCGTTCTGATGAAGGTTGTCGTCTATCCAGGGTCGTTCAATCCGATTACGAACGGCCACGTGGATTTGGTCAAACGTGCGCTCAATCTGTTTGACCACGTCATTCTGGCTATTGGAACCTCGGCCCAGAAAAACCCCGCGGTCGACCTGAAGGATCGCATCGATCTGTGCCGGGAGGTCCTGTCGGAGTTTGGCGACCGCGTGTCCGTCGACGGCTTCAATACGCTGCTCGTCGACTACGTGCGCAGCAAGGGGGCGCGGTTCATTCTGCGCGGCCTGCGCACCGTGACGGACTTCGATTACGAGTTCCAGATGGCGGAAATGAATCAGTCCCTCGACCCCGAGATCGAGTACGTGTTCCTGCCCACGTCGAAGGAGTGCTCTTTCATTTCATCGACTCTGGTGCGGGAAATTTCGAGCCTGGGCGGCGACATCACCCAGTTCGTGCATCCAGCCGTCGTTCGCGCCTATCGCCGCTGAGGTCGCGGACGCGCCGGCTGACATTCCGGACAGTAAACCGTGCCGCGCTGACCGAGGCGCAGCCCCCGCAGCGGCGTGCCACACACCCGACACGCCTCGTCAGCACGTCCGTAGACCCAGAGCGATTGCTGAAAATAGCCTGGTTGCCCGTCCTGGTTGACGAAATCCCGGAGCGTTGTGCCGCCCATCTCAATCGCCGCCGACAACACTGACCGCACCGCCCGAACCAGCGCCTCGAACTCGTGACGCCGAATCGTTCCGGCAGCGCGGGTTGGTCGAATGCCAGACATGAAGAGCGCTTCGTTCGCATAGATGTTACCGACACCCACCACCACGCGCCCATCCATGAGAAAGCTCTTGATCGCGGTACGGCGACCGCGCGCGCGATCATGGAGATAGGCCGCATCGAACCCCGCCGACAGCGGTTCGACACCCAGGGACTCCAGCAGCCAATGCTCCCCCACCGGATGCGGATGCCAGTGCAGACTGCCGAATCGGCGCGGGTCGTTGAATCGCAGAAGGCGTCCATCGTCGAGTTCGATATCGACATGATCGTGACGTAGCGGTGGGATGTTTGCGTCAAGAATGCGCAGGCTGCCGGACATGCCGAGATGGACGATCAGCGCGCCTTCTGCAGTCTCAATCAGGATGTACTTGGCCCGACGCGAGACGGCGCTGATGCGCGCGCCCCGTAAGGCCGCGGGCAGCACGACCGGCCAGCGCAGGCTCTGCACCCGAAGCGTCCAGCCGCGAATGGAGCGCCCGATGAGGTGCGGGGCAACGCCACGGGCGGTTGTTTCGACTTCGGGAAGTTCCGGCATGGTCACACGCCAGCAGCGCCCAGCGGGCTGGGGGAAGGGGACCTCGATCCCCGTGCGGCTCAGGGCCCGACGAACAGCGACGAGCCCTCAGGGAAACGGGTACGGGGCGAGGCGCAATCAGCGTAGCGCTCGCCCGGGAAGCTTACTTGATCTTGGCTTCGGTGTACTTGACGTGCTTTCGGACCACCGGGTCGTACTTGATGAACTCAAGCTTGTCCGGCGTGTTGCGCTTGTTCTTGTCCGTCGTATAGAAGTGGCCGGTACCGGCACTGGATACGAGCTTGATTTTCTCACGCATGACTATGCTCCTCTGATTTCCGCCGCGTCAGACGCTTTCGCCGCGGCCGCGGATCTCGGCGAGCACCTGCTCGATGCCCTTCTTGTCGATGATGCGCATGCCATTAGCCGACACGCGCAGACGCACAAACCGCTGCTCAGCCGCCACCCAGAAGCGATGGTAGTGCAGGTTCGGGGAGAACCGGCGCCGGGTCTTGTTCTCGGCGTGGCTCACGTTGTTCCCCGTCATAGGGCGCTTTCCGGTTACCTGACACACCTGGGACATGACACGACCGTCCAGAAAAATGGAGCGCGTTTATAGCAGAGCGGGGCCCGGCGGGCAAATGCTTTGCTGCCAAACCGACCCAGAGCGCCTCGGCGCTCG
>DMUF01000166.1:6113-6906 GCA_003476445.1 Gammaproteobacteria bacterium
GCGCTCGCCCTCAAAGGTATCCGCGCTCAGCCATGGATACGGTCACACCATGGCCCACGACCACGTGATCTAGCACGCGCACATCGATCTGCAGGAGCAGCGCCCGCAGATCCTCGGTGAGGCGAATGTCCGCCGGGCTCGGCTCGGCGCTTCCCGACGGATGATTGTGCGCGAGCACTACCGCCGCCGCGTTGTGGTGCAGCGCGGCCTTCAGTACCTCACGAGGATGCACGCTTGCCCGGTCAACGGACCCGAAAAAGAGCCGCTCGAAGGCGAGGAGATGATGGCGCGAATCCAGAAACAGGCAGGCAAACACCTCGCGCTCTGATCCCGACAGTGCCTGCTTCAGAAAGAAGCGCACTGCCGCGGTATCGGTGAGCAGGGGCCGGTTGCAGATCGCGCCCTCCGCATGCCGCTCCGCGAGCCCGAGAACCGCGCGCAACTGGCCGATTCGTGCCGGCCCGAGCCCAGGAATCCCCGCGAGCCGACGTGGCGACGCGTTAAGAAGGGCGCGCACGTCGCCGAGACTCGCGAGCAGTTCACTGGCGAACGCGACCGCATCCCGACCCTGGCGGCCGGCGCGCAGGCAGAGAGCAAGGAGCTCTGCATCGCTGAGGGCGGTCGGACCATGGCGCAAAATGCGGCACAGCGGGGCGTCCGACCCAAGGGAGACTGGATCATCCCGCTCGATTTGCTGCGCTTGGCTCTCTGTTACGGTCGCTGCTTCCACTGAACCGGCTGATCTCACCGTTCCCACCGCTGTCATCCTTCCCACTGTTCCCACTGTTCCCAC
>DMUF01000166.1:7180-11191 GCA_003476445.1 Gammaproteobacteria bacterium
TCCCACTGCTCCCACTGCTCCCACTGTTTCGTACACACTTCCCCCTGCCTGAAATCGAAGGCGTTTACGCGCGTAAGGACGCACCGAGCACACCGCGTAACTTCTGAAGCTACGCACCGGCGCACCCCGCCGTGGAGGGCTTCAGATTCCAGTGGTATGGTTCCTGCCCCTTGCCGCCGCGCCAGAGACGCCCGCCAGCCGCCATGATCCGATCGCTCGACGCTGTCCCGGGGACGGTCGACCGCCCCCTCGAAGGAAAGAAGATCCTACTGGGTGTGAGCGGCGGCATCGCCGCGTACAAGACACCGGAGCTCGTGCGTCGAATGCGCGATCTGGGTGCAGACATCCGGGTGGTCATGACCGCCAATGCCCATCACTTTGTCACCCCGACGAGCCTGCAGGCTGTGTCCGGGCAACCGGTCCGAACTGATTTATGGGATCACGCGGCAGAAGCGGCCATGGGACACATAGAACTTGCGCGCTGGGCAGACGTACTGCTCATCGCGCCGGCAAGCGCCGATCTGCTCGCACGACTCGCGCTTGGTCGTGCCGATGACCTGCTCACGACGCTGCGACTCGCCACACGCGCACCGGTGCTGATCGCGCCCGCCATGAACCATGTGATGTGGCTGCATCCCGCGACCCAGCGCAACGTGGCGACCCTGGTCGGGGACGGCAACACCGTGATTCCTCCCGACAGCGGCGCGCAAGCCTGTGGCGAGACCGGGCCCGGTCGTCTACCCGCCGCGGAAACCCTCGCCGCTGCCGTACTTGCTACGCTGCAACCCCCGCGCCAGATGCTCGCCGGTCGACGCGTGCTGGTGACCGCCGGTCCAACGCGGGAGGCTATCGATCCCGTGCGCTATGTCAGCAATCACAGCTCAGGCAAACAGGGCTACGCCCTCGCCAGAGCAGCGCGCCGGGCAGGCGCCAACGTCACGCTGGTATCCGGGCCGGTGACGCTGCCCGAGCCTGCAGGCATCACGACCATCAAGGTAACGAGCGCGCTGGATATGCAGCGCGCGGTGCAAGCCCACGCGACCGACTGCGACGTCTTTATCGGTGTAGCCGCGGTTGCGGACTATCGTCCCGCAACGCCCGCGGACCAGAAGATCAAGAAATTGCCGGGGCGCAGCGGCGAGCTGGTGCTCACCCTGACGGAGAACCCGGATATCATCGCCGGGGTCGCTGCGCTGCGGCCGCGACCGTTTGTGGTCGGGTTCGCAGCAGAAACGCAGTCCGCCCTCGCCAACGCGCGCGATAAGCGGCTGCGCAAGGGAATGGACCTGATCGTGGTGAACGACGTCGCCCGCGGCGACATCGGCTTCAACGCCGCGGAAAACGATGTCACGCTGATCTGGGACGCGGGTGAGCGGCATCTGCCAAAGTCAGGCAAAGACGCGATCTCTGACCAGATCATCGAGCAGATCGCAGCGCTCTTGGCGAGCGAGAGCCGGTCGACCTCCTGACTCGCGCACGCAGAAGATCCGTTTCCCTCCAGCAACGAAACGCACTGAAACCGTAACACCCACATCGACTCGAAGGCCGCCAGCATGACCCTCTCCATCCCGGATACGAGCCCCGTAACCAGCATCCTGACCGAGGCGCTGCCTTATATCCGGCGCTATCACGGCTCGACCCTGGTCATCAAATACGGCGGCAATGCCATGGTCGAGGAAGACCTGGAAATCGCGTTCGCCCGGGATATCGTGCTGCTCAAACTGGTTGGGATGAATCCCGTCGTCGTTCACGGCGGCGGACCCCAGATCGGTGATCTGTTGTCACGCCTGTCGATCCCCACGCGGTTCGTGGACGGCATGCGCGTCACCGATGCGGCGACCATGGACGTGGTGGAGATGGTGCTCGGCGGTCTCGTCAACCAGGCGCTGGTGTCGCTGATCAACAAGCAGGGCGGTCGCGCGGTGGGCGTGACGGGCAAGGACGGTAATCTGATCCGCGCGCGTAAGCTCACGCTGCGCAGAACGGAGCCTGGTCAGGTCGAGCCGGAGATCGTCGACATCGGACAGGTTGGTGAAGTCGCACACGTCGACACCGGGGTGATCGAGGCTCTGACCGCAGCGAACTTCATTCCGGTCATCGCGCCGATCGGGGTCGGGGAACACGGCGAGTCCTACAACATCAACGCCGATCTGGTTGCCGGGCGGGTAGCCGCCGCGCTGCGCGCTGAGAAACTGATCCTGCTCACCAACAAACCGGGCATCCTCGACCGCAACGGCGCCACGCTGCCCACGCTCACCGCGAACCAGGTCGAAACGCTGGTAGCCGACGGCACCATCAACGAGGGCATGCTGCCGAAGACCGACTGCGCCCTCGAGGCGCTAAGGGACGGCGTGCGATCGGTGCAGATCATCGACGGCACCGTCGCGCACTCGCTCTTGGTGGAGATCTTCACCGACGCCGGCATCGGCACGAAGATCACGCTGGATCACTGAGTCGTGCGTACCCGCGGCAATCGGCGCCAGGAGATACTGCAAGCGCTCGCGCTGATGCTCGAGAGCCATCCGGGGCACCGGATCACCACGGCGGCGCTCGCCGCGCAGATCGGCTTCTCCGAGGCCGCCCTCTACCGGCATTTCCCGAGCAAGGGCAAGATGCTCGAGGGGCTGATCGAGTTCGTTGAGGACACGCTTTTCAGCCGCATCAATCGCGTGCTGACCGAGGAGCAGAGCGGCGCACGACGCTGTCAGGCGATCATGTGGCTGCTGCTCTCATTCGCCGAACGCAACCCGGGGCTCGCGCGACTGCTGGTGGGCGATGCGCTGCTCGGCGAAACCGAGCGCCTGCGGCTCCGGGTGCGACAGCTCTTTGATCGGATCGAAACCCACCTGCGGCTCATTCTGCGCGAATGGTCCATCACCCAGGTTCCTGCTCCCGATGTGGGCAGCACGCCCGGAGCCAACCTGCTGCTTTCGGTCGCCGAGGGCCGCATCAGCCAGTTCGTGCGCAGCGAATTCAGCGCGTTGCCGACCACGGGGTGGGAGGAACAGTGGCAGGTGCTGGAGCGCGCGGTGTTCGGTAGCGCAGCCAGTCAGCCTTCCAGCACGCAGTAGCGCTCGCGATAGGCGCGGATGCGTGCCTCGAGCGCGCCGTCGTTCCCCGTGCCAAGTCCTCCCGCGGCGAGAAAACGCAGAATATCCGCCAGCGTGAGAATGCTCGTGACCGGGACGCCCAGCGTTTCGCGCAGTGCATCGACCGCCGTCGTACTGACACCGTCCGCGCGCTCCTGTCGATCAAGCGCAATGACGACCCCCGCGATCACGGCGCCGGCGGCCTGGATGAGGTCAGTCGCCTCGCGCACCGCGGTGCCGGCAGTAAGCACGTCATCGACGATAAGCACGCGCCCGGCAACCGGCGCCCCCACGAACTGACCGCCCTCGCCATGCGCCTTGGCTTCTTTTCGGTTGAATGCCCAGGGTGCGTCGCGCCCGGTCCGCGCCAGCGCTTCCGCCGTCGCGACAGCGAGCGGAATTCCCTTGTACGCAGGACCGAACACCAGATCAAAGTCGATACCGGCACCAAGCGCAGCTTCCGCATAGGCATCGCCCAGCATCAGCATTGCACCACCCGTATGCAGAGCGCCCAGATTGAAGAAATAGGGACTCTGCCGGCCGGATTTCAGCGTGAATTCGCCAAAGCGCAGCACGCCGCGTTCGATGAAGAGCCGAATCAGGGCGTCCTTGCGGTCCATCATGGGTTCCCGCTGACAGCGGCCCGCTGCAGCGCGATCAGCTCCGACGCGCCCTTCCGCGCGAGGCCGAGCATGCTGACAAGCTGCGCGTCACTGAACGGCTCACGTTCCGCGGTACCTTGAATCTCAATGAAACCGCCGGTCTCAGGCATGACCACGTTCATGTCCGTCTCCGCAGTCGAGTCTTCAGCGTATTCGAGATCCAGCACAGCGGCCCCCTGCCAGATGCCAACCGAGACCGACGCAATGAATTCGCGAAAGGCCGCGCCGGCACCGATTCGGGTGAGCGCATCATGGAGGGC
>DMUF01000166.1:11516-21494 GCA_003476445.1 Gammaproteobacteria bacterium
GTACGTTCGCCCAGCTGACGGGTGTCCACCGCTGCGCGGAGAGAGCGGCCAATGAGGCGCTGAATCTCCACCGTACGTCCATTCTGCTTGCCGCGCGCCGCCTCGCGGTCGTTTCGCGTGTGCGTCGCTCCGGGCAGCATGCCGTATTCCGCGGTGATCCAGCCGGTTCCCCGACCGCGCAGAAATCCGGGGACAGAGTCTTCTACGCTTGCCGTGCAGATCACCTGGGTTGACCCGAACTCCACCAGCACAGACCCCGCGGCGTGGCGCGTGAATCCGCGGGTGAACCGCACCTGTCTGAGCGCGTCGGGCGCGCGACCACCGGGTCTCATAACCATGCCACATGCTCCGTCGCACATTTCGAGCGGGTGGGCGCCCCAAGCCAAAGGGCACCCAATGTGCCTCTCATTATACGGGTGCCCGGGCTAGAATGACCCGATCGAGATTCCGGAAGTCTGCCGATGGTTTTCAGCATGACCGCTTTCGCCCGAGGTCAGACGGACGTAGATGATCTCGTGGTGCTGTGGGAAATCCGCAGCGTGAACCATCGGTTCCTCGAAGTGCAGTTCCGCATGCCGGAGAGCCTTCGGGTCATGGAAACCGGTCTGCGCGACACCCTGCGCCAGCATCTCAAGCGAGGGAAGGTCGACTGCACGCTACGCGTGGAGCGCGCGGGGGCGAGCGGCGGCATGCAGCTCAATCGCCCCCTTCTGCTGCAGCTCTTGGCCGTGCTCGAACAGCTGCGTCGAGACGCACCCGAGCTCGGCGCCCCCAACCCGATCGAGCTTCTGCGCTGGCCCGGGCTGCTCGGGCAGGAAACTCCGCTGGAAGAAGGCGCGCTGTCGGAACCTGTGATCGACCTGTTCGAGGCAACGCTCGCTGAACTTATGAATCACCGTCAGCGGGAAGGGGGCCAGCTGCGCGACACGATCGAACAGCGCCTCGTGGAGATGGATCGGCTGCTGAACGATATTCGCCGCCACACCGCAACCATCGCAAGCGAGGTGCAGGGGCGGCTTCTGCAACGGATCGAGGAGCTCCGCGCAAGCCTGGATGCCGCCCGCATCGAGCAGGAGGTGGCGCTTCTTGCCCAGCGGGCAGACGTGGCGGAAGAGCTGGATCGGCTGCGCATCCATATCGAAGAGACCCGCAGCACGCTGCGCGGCGCCGGTCCACACGGGCGTCGGCTCGACTTCCTGACCCAGGAACTCAATCGTGAGGCCAATACGCTCGGGTCGAAATCGATCCTCGGGCAGGTGTCCCAGCGCGCCGTGGATCTGAAGGTCGTAATCGAGCAGATCCGCGAACAGGTCCAGAACATCGAATGAGCGCTGCTACGGTAGAAGGGCTCCTGATCATCGTGTCCGCTCCGTCGGGCGCGGGCAAGACCAGCTTGGTGCGCGCGCTCGTCGAGCGGGATCCCCAGGTCCGCATCTCGGTATCGCATACCACGCGCCCCCGTCGACCGCGGGAACAGGACGGGGTCGACTACCACTTCACGAACCGTGAACAGTTCCTCCAGCGCGTCGCACAGGGCGACTTCCTCGAGCATGCAGAGGTGTTCGGCAACCTGTACGGCACCGCTGCCTCTAGCATCGCCGAACAGCGCGCACGCGGCGTGGACGTGATTCTTGAGATCGACTATCAAGGCGCGCGCCAGGTGCGCCTGCGCCATCCGGACGCGGTCAGCATCTTCATTCTGCCCCCATCGCGCGCAACGCTCGCGGAACGGCTGGAACGCCGCGCTCAGGACAGCCCGGAGGTCATCGAAGCGCGCCTCGCGGAAGCCCAGACGGAGATGGCAAGTCACGGCGATTACGATTACCTGATCGTCAACGACGACTTCGCACTGGCGCTCGACGACCTGGCCGCCATCGTGCGCGCCGCGCGACTCCGGGCGCCCTCCCAGACCCGCAGACTTCGATCGCTCCTTGACGACCTGTTGTCAGGGGCGGGAACGCCTCTGTAGACTCTCGCCCCCCTAGCAACTTGCACTGGCGGTCCCATGGCACGCATCACTGTTGAAGACTGCCTCGACCACGTAGAGAACCGCTTCCAGCTGGTCATGCTCGCTACGCGCCGTGCGCGTCAGATGCGACGTCATGGCGTGACCCCCCTGGTCCCTGAAGAAGACGACAAGCCGACCGTCATCGCACTCCGCGAAATTGCCGCTGGTCTGATCTCGGACGAAATGCTTGACGCACAGGATGCCTCGGTCGAGGATCAACGGCTCGAGATCACATTCGGCCGACCCGATGAGGACCCCCGGGACCTTCGCGACGCCCGCGACCTCCAGGACTTCTGATTCAGGAGCGAAAGGCAGCGGCCCCAAGCCGCTGCCGGAAACGCGCTCCTTCGTCATTGGTCGCCTCCGCGAAGCCGCGCTAGACCCCGCGACCGCCAACCCGACCTCCGTCGGCTCGCTGTGCGAGCGGCTGGCTGGCTATCTGGAACCGGCCCAGGTGCAGCTGGTGCGCGACGCCTACGAGTGCGCCGCAGCGGCTCATGAGGGGCAGTGGCGACGCACCGGTCACCCGTATATCAGCCACCCTCTCGCCGTCGCCGGCATCCTCGCCGACATGCGCATGGATCACGAAACGCTGATCGCCGCGCTGCTGCACGATGTGGTGGAAGACTCGAGCATTGGCACCGCGGCGCTGCGCGAACGCTTCGGCGATTCGGTGGCGCAGATCGTTGACGGCGTCTCGAAGCTCGCTTCTTTCTTCGGATCACGGGCCGAAGCGCAAGCAGAGAACTTTCAGAAAATGGCGCTGGCGATGGCGAAGGACATCCGCGTCATCATGGTCAAACTCGCCGACCGGCTGCACAACATGCGCACGATCGGCGTCATGTCCGACGAGCAGCGTCGCCGCATTGCGCGCGAAACCCTCGACTTCTACGCGCCGATCGCGAACCGGCTTGGCATCCACCACATCAAGGTGGAATTCGAGGATCTGGGCTTCAAGGCCCTTTATCCGCTGCGGGCTGACCGTATCGACCGCGCCGTGCGGGCGGCGCGCGGCAACCGGCGCGAGCTCACCGAGGAAATTCGCCAGTCGATTGCGCACGCGCTGCGCGATGAAGGCATCCTCGCGGAAGTGCAGGGGCGTGAGAAGAACCTGTACTCCATCTATCGAAAGATGAAGAGCCAGCGCAAGACGTTCTCCGAGATCATGGACGTCTTCGGGTTTCGGGTCGTGGTGCAGAGCGTTGACGAGTGTTACCGAACCCTCGGCATCGTGCACAACCTGTACAAGCCGATTGCCGGGCGGTTCAAGGACTACATCGCGATCCCGAAGGTCAATGGTTACCAGAGCCTGCACACAACGCTCTTTGGCATGCACGGTGTTCCCATCGAAGTCCAAATCCGCACCGCAAGCATGGAGGCGGTGGCGGAAAACGGCATCGCCGGACACTGGCTGTACAAGTCGTCGACCGCGGAGTTTCAGAGCAGCCAGAATCGTGCGCGGCAATGGGTGCGCGATCTTCTCGAGCTGCAGAGCCGAGCCGGGAACCCGCTCGAGTTCATCGAAAGTCTGAAGATCGACCTGTTCCCGGACGAGGTCTACGTATTCACGCCCAAGGGCGACATCCTCGAACTGCCGCGAGGCGCCTGCCCGGTGGACTTCGCCTACGCGGTGCACACCGACATCGGTAATCACTGCGTCGCCTGCCGCATCGACCGTAATCTCGCGCCGTTATCGCAACAGCTGCAGAGCGGGCAGAAGGTCGAGATCATCACGGCACCCGACGCCCGACCCAATCCGGACTGGCTTACCTTCGTGGTGTCGAGTAAGGCCCGCTCCGGTATCCGGCAGATGCTCAAACTGCAGCAGAGCAGTGATTCCGTTGCTTTCGGCCGTCGGCTCCTGAACCGTTCGCTCGGAACCGCTAATCGCAGCATCAAGGACTTCGACTTCCGGCGCCTGCGCCGGGTCTTCAAGCAGTTCGGCGTGCGCAGGCTCGATCAGCTGCTCGGCGCGATCGGCAACGGCGAGGTCATGGCTTACGTTGTTGCACAATCGCTGCTTGTTGCGGACGACGCTTCGGTCTCCAGCGTCACCGTGGAAAGCGGCGGACCCGTTGCCATTCGCGGCGGCGAGGGTCTCGTGGTGAGTTACGCGCGATGTTGCGGGCCGATTCCCGGCGATCAGATCGTGGGCCATGTGACGCCTGGCAAGGGCTTCGTTGTGCACGTTGAAACGTGCCGCAACATGGCGGAGATGCGGCGTCGCCACGGCGGTCGGGACATCATCCCCGCCCAATGGTCTGCAGCCATCCGCACCGAGTTCTCGACCACGCTGCGGGTGGATGTGAACAGGCGCAAGGGCGTTATCGCGGGGCTGGCCTCGGCAGCAGCCGCCGCCGATGCCGGCGTCGACAGCATTGGCGTAACCGAGCGCAACGCCATTATCAGCACCATCAGCCTGCAGCTTTCGGTGCGCGACCGAAAGCATCTCGCACAGGTGGTCCGCAAACTGCGCGCGCTGTCCGACGTTGTGTCGATTGCGCGCACCGGCAGCTAGCGCCTCGGTGCGCTGGCATAAACAGGAGCAAGGTCGAGATGGCAGCGACCAGCACAGACAACGCCCCGGGGTCCGTGATCAATACCCCATCCGCACCCGCGGCTATCGGCCCTTACAGTCAGGGTATCCGCAGCGGTGATCTGGTCTTTCTTTCCGGACAGATCGGTCTTGATCCCGAAACCCAGCATCTCGTTAAGGGCAGCATCGCAGACGAAGCTCGACAGGTGTTCAGGAACCTCAACGCGGTCGCGGTCGCCGCGGGCGGGAGCCTTGCGCATACGGTGAAGCTGACCCTTTATCTCACCGACCTTGGCGCCTTCGGCGAGGTCAACGCCGTCATGAGCGAGTTTTTCTCGGCGCCTTTCCCAGCGCGCGCCACGGTTGGCGCAGCGGCGCTGCCACGCGGAGCGCGAGTGGAAGCGGACGCCATCTTGTCCCTGTCCGTGGGCGGGTCCACCGGCGGGTGATTCCCTCCGCCGGGCTACCGCTGACCGCGCTCAAGGGCGTCGGTCCCGCTCTGGCAAAGACTCTCGAGCGGCTTTCGCTGCATACCTTCGGCGACCTGCTCTTGCACCTGCCCTATCGCTACGAGGACCGCAGCCGCTGCATGGCGCTCAACCTGCTCGAGCCAGGGCACACGGCGCTGGTGGAAGGGGAAATCCTGCGCGCGGACATCGTGATTGGTCGCAAGCGGGCTCTGCGCTGCGTCATCGCAGACGGAACCGGGACACTCTCGATCCGGTTCTTCCACTTCAACCGCGGCCAGGAGTCCGTCTGGCGTCCCGGCCGCTGGGTGCGAGCCTTCGGCGAGGCGCGCCATGGCCCACAGGGGCTCGAGATGATCCACCCCGACTGCCGGGCTCACGACACGCGACCTCCGCCGCCGCCACCCGGACTGACACCGGTCTACCCGACCACGCGGGGTCTGGGCCAACTACGCATTCGCAGTCTGGCCGCCGCCGTCGCCGGGCTCGAATGGCCGGCGCCGTCGGGGTCACCCCTGCCAGATCTGATTCGTCTGCACCGCCCGGAGCCGGCGGACAGCGAGGAAACCCTTCGACAAGCGCGCGAGCGGCTGGCGCTCGACGAGCTCACCGCCTACCACCTGGTCATGCGGCACCGACAGTCGCTCCGCGCGCACCAGACCACGCGCGCGCTGCCGCGCGGCCCGCAGCTGGGGCGTGCGCTGCTGAACTCTCTCGGGTTTGAACTGACAGGCGCACAACGACGCGTTGTGCGGGAGATCCTGGAGGATCTCACCCAACCTACGCCCATGCTGCGACTTCTGCAGGGTGACGTCGGCTCGGGCAAAACCGTCGTCGCCGCGTTCGCGGCCGTTCGCGCCGCAGAGCACGGCGCACAAACCGCCGTGCTCGCGCCCACGGAAATTCTGGCCGAGCAGCATCATGCCAGCCTGTCGCGCTGGCTTGACCCGCTCGGAATCTCGGTGGTGCTGCTCACCGGGAGCCTGCCGGGAGGTCGCCAGAAGGAGGTAGCCCGCGAGATCGCCGAGGGCAGGGCGCTCGTTGCCGTGGGAACGCACGCACTCGTTCAATCGCGCGTCGAATTCGCCAATCTCGCGTTGTGCATCGTCGATGAGCAGCATCGATTCGGCGTGCATCAGCGGATGGCGCTGCGCGAGAAAGGGCTGCAACCGCACCAGCTGATCATGACGGCCACGCCAATACCGCGCACGCTCACCATGGCGATGTACGCCGACATGTCAGTATCTGTCATCGACGAACTGCCGCGTGGGCGGCAACCGATCACTACCCGCGCGGTACCCACCACCAAGCGCGAGGAGGTGATGCGGCTGCTGCGCCAGGTGCTCGCCGCGCGCGCGCAGGCCTACTGGGTGTGCCCCCTCATTGAAGAGGGCGAGATTCCGGGTCTTGCCGCCGCTACTACCGTAGCGGCAGAGCTCGCCGCTGAGCTGCCGGAATTCTCCACGGGGCTCTTGCACGGGAGGCTCTCCACGGCCGAGAAGGCAGAAGTGATGTCGCGGTTCAAATCCGGAGAAATCGACCTGCTGGTTGCCACCACGGTGGTCGAAGTAGGCGTCGATGTTCCGAATGCCACGCTGATGGTGATCGAGAATCCCGAGCGCCTGGGGCTCGCGCAGTTGCATCAGCTGCGCGGACGGGTCGGTCGCGGTTCGCGTCCGTCCACGTGTCTGCTGTTCTACGCACCGCCGCTTGGCGCAGTGGCGCAAGCGCGCCTTGCAACCATACGCGAGACGCAGGACGGCTTTCTCATCGCCGAGCGCGACCTGGCGCTGCGAGGACCGGGAGAGGTGCTTGGCACCCGACAAACGGGAGAGGTCGGATTTCGAGTCGCGGATCTCGGCGAACACGCGCATCTGCTGCCAACGGCTCTGGCCCGAGCCGATGAGCTTCTGGCAGCAGGAGATCCCGCGATTCAGGTGCTTCTCTCAGCGTGGGCTCCGGCGGAACGCGGCGCCAGTAACGTATAACGTCCTGGTGCCGAGCTGAGAGCGTTGACCGTGGATACGCCGCACACGCCGCTTGCGCAGCGAGCAGTCCCAGACAAGAAGATCAGCCGACCTCGATCATCTCGAAGTCTTCCTTGCTGACCCCGCACTCCGGGCACACGAAGTCCTCCGGGACATCTTCCCACCGGGTACCGGGGGCAATGCCTTCATCCGCATAACCTTCCGCTTCGTCATAGATCCAGCCGCAGACGATGCACTGCCACTTTCGCATCGGATTCCGTCCCGGGGTTGCTGAGAAAGCGCGATAAGCTACTGATCGGTGATCCAAAAATCAATTTCGACGACGCCGCTCCCGACCCCTTGGCGAGCGCGTGGATGTCGCTTGGTCGGGGCATAGTGACAGGGCTACACTCGCGGCGCGCCCGCGTCTGGACTGCCATGCTCGCAACTGCTCTGCCTTACCTGCGTCTCATGCGCCTTGATCGCCCGATCGGCACCCTCCTGCTGCTCTGGCCGACCCTCGCCGCGCTGTGGCTCGCCGCGCGAGGCATGCCTTCCATCACGCTCGTGATCGTGTTCAGCCTCGGCACGCTGCTGATGCGCTCCGCGGGCTGCGTGATCAACGATTTTGCTGATCGCGATTGGGATCGGCACGTTAAGCGCACGGCCGCGCGGCCGCTGACCACGGGCGCCGTTACGCAACGGGCTGCCATTGTCTTGTTCGCCGCGTTATCACTCTTGTCGCTGCTGCTGCTGTTTTTCCTGAACTGGCCGACCCGCTGGCTCGCTGTCGGGGGTTTCGTTATCGCCGTCCTCTATCCCTTCACCAAGCGCTGGACACATCTGCCGCAGGTGGTTCTGGGCGCCGCGTTCAGCTGGGGCTTGCTGATGGCCTTCACGAGCAACGGCGGCACGTTGCCCGCGGCTGCCTGGCTTTTGTTCGCCGGCAGTGTTTTCTGGATCGTGGCCTATGACACCGAATATGCCATGGTGGATCGCGACGACGACGTGCGCGTGGGGATCCGCTCTACGGCGATCCTCTTTGGGCATGCTGATCGTTTGATGATTGCCGCGCTCCAGATCGGCGCATTGGTTTGCTTCGCCCTGTTTGGTCGAGCCTGGGGCTGTGGCGGCGGTTACTGGGCCGGTCTCATAGCCATGGGATTTTTCTTCATCTGGCAGCAGCAACTGATCCGCGACCGCGACCGCGACGCCTGTCTGCGCGCCTTCCTGAATAACGCCTGGGCGGGGCTCGCGTTCTTCCTCGGCGTGCTGATCGATGTCCATCTCGTATTCTCGGGTACACTCCCGCCATCTGCTGGATCGGTACTACCGTGATTCGACTGATCGATGCCTTCACCGACGCCACCGGTCGTCTGATCGCCTGGTGCATGCCGTTGATCGTGCTAGGCACCGTCATGATCGTCGTCTTGCGCTACCAGTTTGCGGTCAACACCACGCTGATTCAGGAGCTCGTGCTGTACCTGCACGGCCTCGCCTTCATGCTGGCAATTCCCTGGGCGCTCAAGCAGGACGCTCACGTTCGCGTTGACCTGATCTACAGCCGACTAACGACACGCGGGCGGGCGTGGGTGAATCTGATCGGGCATCTCGCCTTCCTGTTCCCAACCGGGGTTTTCATCCTGCTTGAGAGCCAGAGCTACGTGGCGATGTCATGGCGCATGCGCGAAGGATCCCCAGACGTGGGCGGCTTGCAGGGCGTGTATCTGCTGAAGACGCTGATTCCCGCCATGGCCGCCCTGCTGCTGCTTCAGGGTGTTGCCGAAACTCTGCGCGCATTACGCACCCTGCGAGATCGTCATGCCTGATCCGGGACTTGTGCAGATGGTGCCTGTGCTGCTGTTCGCGGCCGTGTTTGTCGCGCTGCTCGCCGGCTATTCCGTCGCGCTGACACTCGCCGGGGTTTCGCTCATCTTCGCCTTCGCCGGAATGGCCGCGGGCGTCTTCATGCCCAGCGACCTTGGGTTCATGCCGGGTCGGCTGTTCGGGATCATCACCAATCAGACGCTGATCGCCGTGCCCTTGTTCGTATTCATGGGAGTCGTGCTCGAGAAGACGCGCATCGCAGAACTTCTGCTCGAGAGCCTCTCGCAGCTCATGGGGCGCATTCCAGGCGGGCTTGGGCTCGCCGTCGTGCTCGTGGGCGCGCTGCTCGCAGCAAGTACGGGGATCGTCGGCGCGACCGTGGTGACGATGGGGCTCATCTCGCTGCCGACGATGCTGAAGCAGGGATACGATCCGCGGTTCGCGACCGGGGTGATCAGTGCCACCGGTACGCTGGGGCAGATTATTCCGCCGTCCATCGCGCTGGTCCTGCTGGGTGATGTCCTCGGCAACGCCTACCAGCGCGCGCAGCTCAGCCAGGGCGTAATGGCGCCAAAGACTGTATCGGTCGGCGACCTGTTCGCCGGCGCGCTGATGCCAGGGCTGTTGCTGGTCGGACTGTATCTGGCCTACGTCGCGTGGACCGCCCTCGCCACACCCGAACGTACACCCCCCGCCCGCGCAGTGGGCGATGCGCGCCCCTCGATCGGTCAGCTGCTCAAAGGTCTGCTGCCGCCGCTCGTGCTGGTGGTGATCGTGCTGGGATCGATCATCGGTGGCTTTGCCACCCCCACGGAGGCGGCGGGTCTGGGCGCAGCCGGCTCGGTTTGTCTCGCTTTCGCCTACCGGGCGATGAGTCTTCAAATCCTGCGCGAAGTGTCTGAATCAACCCTCAAAACCACCGCCATGGTGTTCTTCATCCTGATCGGCGCCTCGTTGTTCTCGCTCGTGTTCCGCGGCTATGGCGGAGAAGCGCTGATTCACGAGTGGTTCAACCACATGCCGGGCGGGATGTGGGGAGCACTCGCCATCGTCATGCTGGTGATCTTCCTGCTCGGCTTCATGCTCGACTTCATCGAGATCATCTTCGTGGTGATCCCCATCGTGGGCCCGGTGCTGCTCGCCATGGGCGTGGACCCCATCTGGCTCGGGGTG
>DMUF01000195.1 GCA_003476445.1 Gammaproteobacteria bacterium
ACATTCAACGTTGATGGTGTGGCGCCTCGGCGTGGCAGCCCGCGCCGAAAGGCGCGCCGCTTGTTGCCCGAAGGCTGCGGCGCGGTGGTGTCAGGACTGCCGCGTACCGCGGGCCACCAGTTCGTGACGCACGATCTTCCAGCCGTTTGCCGTGCGCTGCATATCGCTGCGGTAGGTTGCCCAGAGCACCAGAATCTGTCCCGCAGGATCCTTCAGGTAATGCAGTGCCTGCACGTCGGTGCGGCAATGCGCCCGATCACCGTTCACGGTGGCAAGCTGCGGCCCGAGCATGTGCTGGGTCGGGCCGTACTGTTCGAGCGCGCGTTTCACGTAGGCAACCCACGCGTCGCGTCCCTGAAAAGTATCGGCACCAAAGCCGACGACCTCGACGTTTGCATCGAAGCAGGATGCATACATTTCGAAATCGCGCTCATCCACGCCGGCTGCATAACGCAGCATCACATCCTGTAGCGCGATGCGGTCTGCGGCCCAGGCGGCGGTGCCTTCGGCAGTTGCGGAACTGGTCATGATCTTCTCCCCCGTTGACACGATCGTCGGTACAACGATACCCGCAACACACTACCGGATGCACGAGAGGATTTGCCATACTCGTGGCCATTCACACGGGAGCAGGGACATGGGGCGAGTTCAAGGCAAAGTGACCATCGTGACCGGGGCGGCGTCGGACCCCGGTCTGGGGCGCACCACCGCGCTGACGCTGGCCAGAGAAGGGGCGCGGCTGGTGGTGACGGACGTCAACCTGGAGGGCGCTGAATCCTGCGCCGCCGCGATCCGCGCTGCGGGCGGAGAGGCTCTGGCGCTTGCGCACGATGTCACGCGTGAGGATCAGTGGCAGTCCGTCGTGCAAACCACGCTCGCACACTATGGTCGACTCGACGTGCTCGTGAACAACGCGGGTATTGCCGTCTTGAAACCTCTGGCAGTGATGTCGCTCGCCGACTGGAATCGGCAGATCGAGGTCAATCTCACCAGCGTGTTTCTTGGCTGCAAGTACGGTATGGAAGCGATGCGCAAGAGCGGCGGCGGCTCCATCGTTAACCTGTCCTCGGTGGCGGGGCTTGTTGGTATGGCGACGTGTGTGGCCTACGGCGCTTCGAAGGGCGGTGTGCGCATCATGTCGAAGTCCATCGCCGTTGAGGGTGCCGTGGACAACATTCGCTGTAACTCGGTGCATCCGGGCGTGATCTGGACCAACATGCAGGCGCAGGCGGTGGGCACTCGCGACGCGGGTCAGGTTGCGATGGGGCGGGATCGCATTCCTCTTGCCCGGGTAGGGCAGCCAGAAGACATTGCGAACTGCGTCTTGTACCTCGCTTCCGATGAATCGAACTATGTGACCGGGGCAGAGTTCACGGTCGACGCGGGCATGACCGCCCAGTGACAGGAGATCGCGACTATGACGACGGCAACTGGCAATACCGCATTGGTGATGGATTTCATCGACGCCTGGAATCGGCTTGATTGGGACCGGGTGATCGGTCTGCTTGCGGACGACGTGGTTTATCACAACATTCCCATGGACAAGCTCGAGGGCAAGGCGGCTGCCAGCGCTGCCATCCTCGGCATGCAGCCCGTCGCCGTGCAGTGGGATGTCATCAGCATCGCGGAAAACGGTAACAAGGTGCTGACCGAACGGCTCGACGCATTCGATCTGCCGAATGGAAAACACCTGGCGATTCCAGTGATGGGCACCTTCGAAATCGAAAACGGCCGCATCGTGGCATGGCGCGATTATTTTGATCTCGCCACCTTCATGCGGCAGATGGCGTAGGCGCCTCTACCGGCGAGTGCTATCCCTTTTCGGGCAGGTGCCCCGCGCTGTGTGCCAGCACTTCGTCACCCATCCGTTCCCCTAATGCGAACTCTGGCACGAACGCTCGACAGCGCTCGAGTTCCGCATGCAGCTCCGCATCAGCAGCGCTTTGTGCGCGAACGTAGAGCTCTACCCCCGGGTTGAGTTCTCTGGCGAGCAGTGCGGCGCGGTGGCCAATCACGGGATCGTCCAGCGCGATCACGACCTGTGCGGCCGACGCGATCTGTGCCTGTCTGAGTGTTTCCTCCACGGCCGCGTCGCCCACCACGGCGCGCACGCCGGCGGCGCGCAGTGCCGCTACCGTGTCGGTTCGCGTATCTACGGCAATGAACGGGCGGTCCCCCGCGCCCAGTCTTGCACTCACGCTGCTGCCGACACGCCCGTAGCCCAGAATGATCACGTGCCCGGCAGGCAAAGCGGCCTTGCTCTCAGACGTTAGTTCGTCGAGCAGGTCCTGGCGTCGATCGAGACCTGCTTGCCCTTCCGAACGCGCCTTCAGCCACTGCTGCAGCGGCTCAGCAAGGCGAAACAGCGCGGGATTGAGCGCAATGGAAATCACGGCCCCGGCAACGATCAGACTTTGTGCCTGCGCGGGTAGCAGATTCAAGGCAACGCCAAGTCCAGCAAGGATGAAAGAGAACTCGCCGATCTGCGCGAGACTGAGCCCGACGGTGATAGCGGTACCTGCGGGGTAGCGAAGCGCGAGCACGAGGGCGATCGCGACGAGCGTCTTGCCAACGACGATGATCAGGACGGTGACAGCCAGCGCGACGGGTGCGTGCCAGAGAACGGAAGGATCGATCAGCATGCCCACGGAGACGAAGAACAGCACAGCGAAGGCATCCCGCAGGGGCAGGGTTTCTTCGGCTGCACGCTGACTGAATTCGGATTCGCGCAGCATCATGCCGGCGAAGAAGGCGCCAAGTGCAAACGAGACCGAGAACAGCTCCGCTGCCGCGAAGGCGATGCTGATCGCAACCGCCGTTACGCCCAGACGAAACAGCTCGGGGGAACCGGTCTCGGCGAGCCACCACAAGGCGCGGGGCAGCAGGCGCCGGCCCACCGTGAGCATCACGACTACGAACAGCGCGATTTTCCCGAGCACCGTGAGCAGCGGGATGAACATTGCCTCGGTGTCGGAACCGGCGTCAGCCAATGCCGGTATGAGCACGAGCACGAGCACCATCACGAGGTCCTCGACGACAAGCCAGCCCATCGCGATCTGACCGTTGGCGGTGGCGAGTTGGCCATTTCCTTCCAATGCGCGCAGCAGCACGACCGTGCTCGCAACCGACAGGCTGAGACCAAAGACGAGGCCGGCGCTGAGCGACCAGCCCCAGGTCGACGCTGCAAAGGCACCGAGCGCCACGGTGACGACGATCTGCAGCAGCGCCCCAGGCAGGGCGATCCGCTTTACCTTGAGCAGGTCATCGACGGAGAAATGGAGCCCCACACCGAACATGAGCAGCATCACGCCGATTTCCGCCAGCTGACCCGCCAGCGCCTGATCCCCGACATAGCCTGGTGTGAACGGTCCGATGACGACGCCGGCGAGCAGGTAGCCCAGAAGAGGCGGCAAGCGCAGGCGGGTGGCGATCAATCCGAGCACCATGGCGACGCCAAGCGCCCATGCGATCGTGGCAATCAGGTTCACGTCGTGATGCATGGCGAAGAGGAATCCGGTTGCTGGGGGTGCCGCGCACGGTGGGGGCAAGGCGCGGTGGGGAGCAAGCATAGCGCAACTCGCGTGGCGCTCGGCGCGGGTTGAATCTGGGGCGCGCGCAAACGCGGCAACGGAGTCAGCATGCGCGGCTGGTCGTTGTCCTACCGTTGGGTAACCTCGACCCGGGTGTCGTGAGCGGGCAGTGAGATCAGGGTGCCGTCGCGCGCGATGACGGTCTCACCCGACCAGACCGCGTTGACGTCGGCGAGAAACGCAGCTTCCGCGCCGGGCAGTCGCAGCGGGGGCACGATGTGGTGGAACACGAGCGTCCGTACGCCAGCGGCCGCCGCGACTTCAGCCGCCTCGCGTGGCGAGGCGTGGTAGTCCACGATATCCGAGGTGATGCGCGCGATACGGGTTTGACCTGTAGCCTCTGCTGCAGCGCCGAGACGAGCCACCAGATTCGGTGCAAGCGCTTCGTGAATGAGCACGTCCGCGCCGCGCGCGAGGTCGGGCATGGCGGCGAGCAGGGCAGTATCTCCGCTCACGACGAGGGACCGGTCGGCAAAGCTGACACGATAGCCCACGGCAGGCTCGACCGGCATGTGATCGACCGCAAATGCTTCCACCTTGAGCCCACGATCATCGATGACCACTGTTGTACGTTCGTCTGTCGGCATGGCAAAGGTCAGCGCGGTCATGCCGGCACCGCTTACAGGCGCCACGCTGGGGCCGTGGTGAGCGCTGCGATAGCGAGCGTCAGCCGTGTACGCGGTGTTGAACCCGGCGACGACCTGGTCCACCCCCGGCGGGCCCAGCACGGGTAGTGGCGTTGTGTGCCCACCACCCACCCAGCGCTGCATGGCAAGTTCGCCGAGGCCGTCAATGTGATCGGAATGGAAATGCGTAAGCAGAACGGTCTCGATGCGACCCGGCGCAAAACCCAGCTGCAGCAGATTTCTCACGCCGTTCGTCCCGGCATCGATGACGAGCAGACGATCGCCGGCAATGATGGCGACACAGGGCCCGCTGCGAGCGGGGTCGGGCATTGGGCCCCCGGCACCGCAGAACAAGACGTGTAGTCCTTCGGGCAGGTCGGCAATCGCGTCGTGTGCGAGGGTCTCGCGTGCGAGTCGCGTGAGTAGAAATGTCACCAGCTCGACGCGGAATGCAAAGATCGCACCGCCGATCAGCAGGCACACGGCCAAGGCGTAGGCAAAGCGGGGGCGCATCGGGTATCTCCTGATCGGGCGTGCGTGATCAGTTCGGCACGTAGACGTAGGTGTCGGATGGATCCTGAGCGTCTTCGCTGGTCTTGTCGATGAACATCGGCAGTTCAAGGGAGGCGGGCCAGGCCGGCGGCGCCTGTGCCGCGTTGTGGCGGTCGAGTAGCGCCATGAGTTCCGCCACCCGTTCCGGCTCGGCGGCACTCAGATCGTTCTGTTCCGTCGGATCTTCGGCGAGATTGTGCAACCAGACGCGTTGGGGTCGATCCGCGCGCTGCAGCTTCCACTGCCCGGCGCGCACTGCCTGGTAGTGTCCGCTGCGCCAAAACAGAGCCGTGTGGGGCGCATGATCGGGTGCTGCCGGTGCGCGATCCGCAGCAGCGGTCCAGGGCAGAAGATCGACGCCGTCCAGCGTTCGGTCTCTGGGCGGGGTACCGCCTGCCGCAGCGACCGCCGTGGCGAAGATGTCGAAGTGATGCACGGGATCGGGAACCTGGAGTCCGGCCGGGATGCGTGCAGGCCAGCGCATGAAGAACGGCACCTTGATGCCGCCTTCGAAGAAAGTCAGCTTGAAGCCGCGGTAGGGTCGGTTGACGTCAGGAAGACCGATATAGCCCGCGCCTCCGTTGTCGGAGGTGAAGATCACGAGGGTGTCGTCTTCAAGCCCCTCGGCGCGCAGCGCGTCCAGCACGCGTCCGACACTGCGGTCGAGCGAACGCACCATGGCTGCGTAGACCCGCTCGCGTGGGTTCGCGATATGGGGCAATGCCTCGTAGTCCGATCGAAGCGCCTGCAGCGGGTTGTGCACAGCCCAGTGCGCGAGGTACAGGAAGAAGGGGCGATCACGATTGGCGCGGATGGCGTCTACCGCGGCGTCCGTGTAGTAGTCCGTGATATAGCCCGGCGGCGAGAAGCGCTGACCGCCGTTCCAGCGCGCCGCGTGGCGGAACGTGGCCCAGAGAAACTGGTCGATGGGGTCGAAGTCTTGGCGCGAGTTGACGACGTCAGGATGATCGTCCGGCAGATACTTGCCGCTTGCCATGTCGAGGCTCTCGTCGAACCCCTGGGCAAGGGGCCGCGCTTCGGCCGTATCTCCGAGGTGCCACTTGCCGATATGGATGGTGTGATAGCCGCGTTCGCGCAGCACCTCGGCGAGCGTGATCTCGGTCCCGGGCATCACCAGTTCTGCGAAGGGGCGCGCAGGCGCCGCGTCCGTGGCGTCCGACTTCGGAGGCAGCAGCAGGGGATAGAGGTTGCTGGGGTCGCGGTCGTGCAAAGCGCCGGTGATTCTTCCCATGGCATCGGGTAGCGGGGTGAATTCGAACCCGAAGCGCGTCCCGTAGCGCCCCGACAGCAGCGCCGCGCGGGACGGTGCGCAACTGCTGTGCCCCGCGTAGCCGCTGGTGAACTGAACGCCCGCCGCGGCGATGCCATCGATGTGCGGCGTCGGGACGCTGCCGTCGGCGACCCCGCCGTGCTGCGTGATGTCGTTCCAGCCGAGATCGTCTGCGAGGATAAGGACGATGTTGGGTGGGCGCGGTGCCGCGACCGTGGTTCCCGGCGCTGGTCTGTCCCAGGTGATGGTCTGGGTCGGCTCGATCGGATCTCGCACGTCGAGCACCCAGCCGGGGATGAAGATGGCGTAGCGCGTCGTTGCGTAGGCGAGCGCGATCAGAACGAAGAGTCCGCCGCCGACCCACGCGAACACTCGTCTAAGCTTCATGAGTCGGCTCCCCCCGGATCCCGCTCGGATGTTCAGGGATGAGAGGGGACTGTTGCAACCGATTCTTCAGCAGAATGTATTGGTTGTGAAATATTCCGTTTTTTTGGGTTGGCGTCGCTGCTAAGGTGCGCGCCGTTCGGATTCGGTTACCAGAAAAGGAGTTCTCATGTCCGCGTATCTCAAGGAAATCGAGACGGTTCGCGCCATGCTGCGGCAACGCGCCGAATGGAAGGCGATCAATCCGGAGTATGCGGTGCGCATGCGCCTGCAGAATCGCTTCCGCACCGGACTCGAGATTGCCCAATACACGGCCGACATCATGCGGCGCGACATGGCGGCTTATGACCGCGACGCGGGCCAGTACACCCAGTCGCTGGGGGCCTGGCACGGATTCATCGCACAGCAGACGATCATGGCGGTGAAGAAGCACCACCATTCGACACAGCGCCGGTACATTTATCTGTCCGGTTGGATGGTGGCTGCGCTGCGTTCCGAGTTCGGTCCGCTGCCCGATCAGAGCATGCACGAGAAGACCTCGGTGCCAGCGCTGATCGATGAAATCTATACCTTCCTGAAGCAGGCCGATGCGCGGGAACTCAGGCATCTCTTTGTTGAGCTCGACGAGACGCGCGCTCGTGGCGGGAATACCGACGCCATTCTGGCGCGTATCGACGGCTACGAGACCCACGTCGTGCCGATCATTGCTGACATCGACGCCGGTTTCGGTAACGAAGAAGCCACCTACCTGCTCGCGAAGAAAATGATCGAGGCGGGTGCCTGCGCGATTCAGATCGAGAACCAGGTGTCCGACGCCAAGCAGTGCGGTCACCAGGCGGGCAAGGTCACCGTGCCGCACGAGGATTTCGTCTCGAAGATCAATGCTGTGCGCTATGCGTTTCTCGAGCTCGGCATCGACAACGGCGTGATCGTTGCGCGCACTGACTCGCTGGGCGCAGGCCTCACGCAGAAGGTGCCGGTCTCGATTTCCGCCGGGGATCTGGGCAGCAAGTACTGCGATTTCCTGGAAGTGACGCCGGTTAACGACATCAATGAATTGAAGGATGGTGACGTCACCATTCACCAGGGCGGCAAGCTGTGCAAGCCCAAGCGCCTCGACAACGGGCTCTATGCGTTCCGCGAGGACACCGGCTTCGACCGCGTGGTACTCGATTGCATCACGAGCCTTGAACACGGTGCCGACCTGCTCTGGATCGAGACCGAGAAGCCCAATGTCTCTCAGATTGCGGCGATGATGAACGAAATCCGCAAGGTGCGACCGGAAGCGAAGCTGGTCTATAACAACTCGCCTTCGTTCAACTGGACGCTGGCATTCCGCGAGCAGGTGTACGCGGAGTGGAAGAAAGCGGGCAAGGATCTCTCGGAGTACCCGGATCCGAAGGCCGCTGACAAGGGCCTGATGGATGCTCGCTTCGACGAATCACCGTTGGCAGTGGAAGCGGACCGGCTCGTGCAAAACTTCCAGCGCGATGCATCGCGCGAGGCGGGAATCTTCCACCACCTGATCACGTTGCCGACCTATCACACCGCTGCGCTGTCCACGGACATGTTGTCGGAAGGCTACTTCGGCGATCTTGGCATGCTCGCCTACGTGCGCGACGTGCAGCGCCGTGAGATTCGGCGCGGACTCGCCGCCGTGAAGCATCAGGACCTCGCGGGCTCGAACGTGGGCGATGATCACAAGGAATATTTCCTGGGTGAGAAAGCACTGCTCGCAGGTGGTGCGGCAAACACGATGAACCAGTTCTGACCGCGTTGAGCCGGTGGCGCAAAGTGTGATCCCTGTCACGCCTTGTGCCCCGGCTCGCCCCCCGCCTTCGACAGTCGTCACGTTTCGGGCCAAGATTCAAAGGTTCGTAGCAGCGCGGCCTCAGTGAATGTCCCAGTGGAATGCGCGCGTGTCATATCGCGCAGGCGAAACCATCATCCGCCAGGGTGAGCAGGGTGACTGCGCCTATGTCATCGAGTCCGGGCGGGTTGAGATCGTGCTCGAAAAGCCCGACGGTCGGCAGCAGCGTGTAGGCACCCGCGGCGTCGATACCATGATTGGCGAGATGGCGCTGGTCGACGACGCACCTCGAACCGCAACGGTACGTGCTCTCGAAGACTGTTGTCTGCTGCGGATTTCCAAGGAAGATTTCAGCCGCCGTTTGCTGCAGGCCGATCCCGTTCTGCGGCTGACAACGCAGGTCATTCTGAATCGCTACCGGGATATCCTCACCACGGCGGAGATTGCGAGCCAGGATCGCTCGGCGCCTGCCGAGGCCCTAGAGCGTGGGCACGCGGAGCGCGGGCAGGTCATCGAAGGGATCCGGCTCTGCAACGACCTGCGGGCCGCGCTCGAGAACGATGGTCTTGAGTTGCACTACCAGCCGATCGTGTCCGCGAACGACGGCGCGCTGCGCGGCTTCGAAGCGTTGATGCGCTGGCGCCACCCGGTCGACGGACTCATTCCGCCGGATGTTTTCATTCCCCTTGCGGAGACCAGCGGACTCATCATCGACGTCACGCGCTGGGCAATCCACGCTGCCTGTGCGGCGCTCTCGCGATTGAAAGCCGCGCTGGGTCGCGATGATCTCTACGTCAGCGTGAACATCTCGAGCGCAGACCTCGCTTCGCAGACGATCCTGAACGATGTCTGGCTTGCGCTGAAGGAGAGCGGTCTCGAGCGCGGGCAGCTTCATCTCGAGATCACCGAGCGCATGCTGATGGATCAGCCGGAGCGGGCGCGAGCGGTTCTGCGTGCTTTCCGCATGCTCGGCGTGGTCATTGCTCTCGATGATTTCGGTACCGGCTACTCCTCGCTTGGCTACTTGAACAGCCTTGAGATCGACGTGCTCAAGATTGATCGCAGTTTCATTGCCGCGATGAACGGCGACCAGCGCAGTCTGGAGCTCGTGCGCGCCATTGTCGGGCTCGGCAAGAGTCTCGGATTGCAGGTAGTCGCCGAAGGCGTGGAGACGTCAACGGAAGCCGAAGGTGTTGCCAGACTGGGTTTCGATTCGGCCCAGGGCTACTTCTTTGCGCGACCGCGCCGTGAATGCGACATTGCCGCCGACGTGCGCCGCCCCGCGCAATCTCTCGAGCTTCGCGTCAGCGCTCGATGAAGCGGCTGGCTCGACGCAGCCGCCCGGAGAAGTAGCCCTCGCGAATGGTGCCGCGCATCACCCGCTTTCCCGAGGAAGGCGCATGGACGAAATCGCCGCCACCAACATAAATCCCCACGTGGCCGCTGCGCCAAGACGTATCGAAGAAGAGCAGATCGCCGGGGTGCAGCGGTTCGCCTGAGAGCGTGCGACTGGCCCGCTCCTGCTCCGCCGCGGTGCGCGGTACCGGCACACCCGCCTGGAGATGCGCGAACCAGACCAGCCCGCTGCAGTCGAACCCTGCGGGCGTAGCCCCGCCGTAGCGATAGGGCACCCCGATCATCGACAGCGCTACCTGCGATACGACGTCGCCCGGATGCGTCGCAGCAGGCTCGCCCGCTTCCTCGACCGGCGGGGATGACGGATGGTCACGCATGATCGAGCAGCCGGAAATCGTGAACAGGGTCGCAAGCGCAAGGCAGGCTGCGCGGAAGGTGTTCCGGAAAGCGTGTCTGGGGCGCGCGTTCACAGCGCGAGGTTAGCAGAAACACCGTTCTGGTTCGCCACCGCCCAACCTTGTTATTCTCGCGCCAGCGCCGAAGCGGGGGGCTTGGCGCGTCATTATTCCATTCGATATCCCACAGGAGGTCCTTCATGCCGTCGGACGCTATCGCCCTGTCGAACGCATCCATCGACCGTGACGCGCAATTCGATGTGGTCATCGTGGGCGCCGGTTTTGCCGGTTTATACCTGCTCTATCGCCTGCGGCAGATGGGTCTGACGGCGCGCGCGTACGAACAGGGCGACAACGTGGGGGGCACCTGGTACTGGAATCGCTACCCGGGTGCGCGGTGTGATGCGGAAAGTCTCGCCTATTCCTTTTCCTTTTCTCCGGAACTCGAGCAGGAGTGGCAGTGGACCGAGCGCTACGCCGGGCAGGCAGAGATTCTGCGCTATGCGGAGCACGTGGCGGATCGCTTTGACCTGCGCAAGGACATCCGTTTCGAATCGAAGGTGACCCGTGCCGAGTTCGATGCGACGCGCTCGGAGTGGCGCCTCGAGACTGATCGGGGTGACCGTGCGCGCGCCCGCTTCTGCATCATGGCTACGGGCTGTCTGTCCGTTCCCCAGCGTCCGAACATTCCGGGTATCGATGATTTCAAGGGCAAGCTGTATCAGGCGAGCCTGTGGCCGCGTCGCGAAACGCGCTTTGATGGCGAACGGGTGGGCATCATTGGCACCGGTTCGTCTGGGATTCAGGCCATTCCTGTCATTGCCGAGCAAGCGCGTCACCTGTGGGTGTTTCAGCGCACACCGAATTTCAGCGTGCCGGCCTGCAACGCGCCGCTCGATCCGAACTGGGTTGCCGAGTTCAAGCGCTATTACCGGGAGCACCGGTCTATGCACAAGCGCGGTGCAGGTTCCGGCTTCGGTGATCTGGAGATCGTGCCGCGCGAGCGTGCACCCGCCGCAATGACGGCGGCGGGTATGAGCGACGCCGAGATCGCTGCCATCCTGGAGCAGTACTGGAATCACGGCGGAGCGCGCTTCATGGGCGCAATCGCAGATTCGCTCATGAATCGGGAGACCAACCGGATCGTGGCGGATTTCGTTCGCGCGAAGATCCGCAGCATTGTGCGTGACCCGGCAACCGCCGAGGCGCTGTGCCCAACAGATCATCCCATCGGCACCAAGCGTATCTGCGTCGACTCGAACTATTACGAAACCTACAACCGTGACAACGTCACGCTGGTGAATGTGGCGCATGACCCGATCGAGCGTGTCACGGCCAACGGGGTGGCGACGCGCGACCGCGAGTTCCCGCTTGATACCCTGGTGCTCGCGACCGGATTTGATGCCATGACCGGTGCGCTGCAGCGCATCGATATCCGTGGTGAGGGTGGCGTGCGGTTGTTGGATGAGTGGGCGGCGGGTCCGCGCAGTAACCTCGGCCTGATGGTCGCTGGCTTTCCGAACCTGTTCACCATAACGGGGCCGGGCAGTCCCTCGGTGCTGTCGAATATGCTGGTTTCCATCGAGCAGCACGTCGACTGGGTCATTGACCTCATGGAAGCCATGCGCGGTAAAGGACAAACGCGGGTCGACACCACGCCGACGGCCCAGGATCGATGGGTCGACCACGTGAACCAGGTCGCGGCCCAAACCCTTTTCGGTGAAGGCGGTTCCTGGTACCTGGGCGCGAACGTCCCTGGCAAACCCCGCGTGTTCATGCCTTATGCAGGTGGCGTAGGTGCGTATCGCGTCATCTGCAACGGTGTCGCTTCACGCGGCTACGAGGGCTTCGTTTTCGCCTGAGCCTCCCCAAAACGGTGCGCGCGCCTCTCCGGGTTGCGCCGAGATGGTGCGTTGCGCAGAATGCCGCCGCGCGCCGGCCCGGCTCGCTCTGCGCGTGATCCCCTTGGGGCATCGCACCGGGAAGATGCTCCGGTCTGATGGCGCGAATCTTGCTGCCGGGAGCGCGATAGCACGGGTTGCGTTCTACGCGCAGGCAGGAAAATGAAGCGACTCATCGCCTTGTTGTTGGTGGCGTTGGCCGGCGGTTCGGTATGGTTCGCGATTGACGAACCGCTCCCGGCGCCCGAGTGGAAGGGCCGGCTCGCTGGGCTCTCTTACAATCCGAGCGGGCTCTATACCGAAGCGCAGTTCGACACGCCGATAAGCGAGCGAGTTCTGCACGGGGATTTCGCCCACCTCTCGCGCTACACCCGCCGGATTCGCACTTATTCCGTAGATCGCGGGCTCGATCAGGTGCCGCAGGTTGCCCGCCAATATGGGCTCAAGGTGTCGCTTGGTCTCTGGCTTGGCAGTGACCGCGAGCTCAACGCGCGGGAGATCGAGCGCGGCATTGCCGTGATCCGGCGCCATGATGACGTGATCGACCGTGTGTTCGTCGGCAACGAAGTCGTTTTGCGCGGTGAGCTTTCAGCCAAAGAGGTCGCTGATTACATTCGTGATGTACGCCGGCGCGTGCGCAATCCCGACGTCAAGGTGGGCACGGCGGACGTTTGGAACAACTGGCTGGATCATCCCGAGCTCGCGGCGGCGAGCGATTTCATTGGCGCTCATGTCCTGCCCTACTGGGAAGGCGTTGGCTCGCACGATGCCATCGGCCACATTCGCTATTGGCACGGCGAGATGCAGAAGCGCTTTCCCGGCAAGGAAATCGTGATTGCTGAGGCTGGCTGGCCCTCCGAAGGCCGTGTCAAAGGCAAGGCAGCGCCGTCGGCGGCGCGCGAGGCGCATTTCTTGCGCCACTTCCTCTCGATGGCGAAGGCAGAGGAGCTCGACTACTACGTCATGGAGGCGTACGACCAGCCATGGAAGGAAGCGCAGGAAGGAGCGGTTGGCGCGTTCTGGGGCGTGTTCGACGCAGAGCGTGAGCCGAAGTTCTCGTTTGCGAGTGAACTTACCTCGTTCCCGGAATGGCCCGTATACGCGAGTGCTGCGGTGCTGGGCACGCTCGCGCTTGGCATTGTAGTGCTGCTGGTGCTGCCACCTTTGCGTTTGCCTGGTGACTTTCTCATGTCCGCCGCGGTTGCGCTGGTCGTCGCGGGCGTGCTGTTTGTGCTCGATGCCACCGCCTGGGTTTATCTCGATTGGGAAACGCTGGTCACCCTGTTCCTGCTCGCGCCCGCCTTACTCTTCACTGCGCTCCTGCTTGTGACCGAGACCGTTGAATGGTCGCTGTCGCTCTGGCGCGGGCTGCGGCGACCGGCTCCTGCGGGAGAATTCGTCGACCCGCCGCGGGTCTCGATTCACGTGCCGTGCTACAACGAGCCGCCGCACATGGTGATGGAGACGCTCGACGCGCTCGCGCGGCTCGAGTACCCGAACTTCGAAGTCATCGTGCTGGATAACAACACGCCGGACGAGGCGACATGGCGGCCGGTGGCGGCGCATTGCGCGGCGCTGGGTGCCCGCTTCCGTTTCTACCATTTCGACGGTGTCAAAGGCTTCAAGGCCGGCGCGCTCAATCGGGCGCTTGAACTCACGGATCCGGACGCAGAGTTCATCGCCGTCATCGACAGCGATTATCAGGTGGCTCCGCACTGGCTCGCCCGTGCCGTGCCCGTATTCGCCGACGCCAGCGTCGCGTTGGTGCAGGCGCCGCAGGATTATCGCGACGGCTCGGAAAGCGCGTTCAAGGAAATGTGTTTCGAGGAATACCGTGGTTTTTTCCACATTGGCATGGTGGAGCGCGATGAACACAACGCCATCATTCAGCACGGCACCATGTGCATCGTGCGGCGATCGGCGCTAAAGGCGGTACGCGGCTGGTCGGAATGGTGTATCACCGAAGATACCGAACTCGGACTGAAACTCTTCGAACGTGGCTGGCGCGCGGTCTACCTGCCCGAGAGTCTCGGACGCGGGGTTATGCCGGATACTTATGCCGCGTACAAAGACCAGCGCTATCGCTGGGTGTATGGCGGCATGCAGATTCTCAAGCGCCATGCGCGGCAACTGTTCGGCCGCAAGGGCGGGCTGTCGGCCGGACAGCGCTACCACTTCGTGGCGGGCTGGTTGCCCTGGTTTGCCGATGCGCTGGGGCTTGTGTTCGGCTTGCTTGGGCTGCTCTGGTCGGCGCTTGTCATGTGGGATCCGCGCCAGTTCGACGTGCCGTTGTCCGCGTTTTCTCTCGTGGTCATCACGCTCTTTAGCGTCAAGACCGCCAAGACCGTCGTGCTCCATCGCTATCGGGTCAAAGCGCGCAAGCGGGATGTGGGCGGTGCCGCCGTAGCCGGGTTGTCGCTCGCCTTTGTGGTGGGCAAGGCGGTGCTCTTTGGTCTCTGCACCCGAGGGCTTCCTTTCGTCCGTACGCCGAAGTGCGAAGCGGGTGCCCCGTGGACCCGTGCCGTCGCCATGGTCCGTGCAGAGCTTTGTCTCCTGGTCCTGACGGTAGTTGCGTTGATCGGGCTTGGAAACGTCACGGCCTACGACGACCCAGCCGAGATTCTGGCAGCGATCGCGCTCGCGATCATGGCGGTGCCCTATGCGGCCGCGGTGGTCGTAGGGCTTGGCTCAACGCGCGGCCCGCTGGCTACCGCGCGCCCGAGGGCGTTGGCGGCGGATATTGCCCGGCGCGACGCGGCGGCGTGAGGCGGGCTTTGGCGCGGGGAGGGCGGAGAGCGCCCTTCAGACGAAGAACCAGATGATGAAGAGAAAGAGAGCGAGCTCGGTCAGAAAACCGCGGCTCAGCACACGAATCGTGTGTTCGCTCACCCGCTCGATCGCGATCACGCCGATGTAGCCACCGAGGATCGCACCAATGCCGAGCGGAATGCCGATCGAAAGATCCGGCAGACCGAAATAGAGCTGCGCGCTCACCGCGGAGAGCGAGGAGCCGAGCATCATCATGAGGCAGTAATAGACACCCTGCCGGGTGGTCACGCCGCAATAGGCCAGCAGCAGAGGCAGCAGCATGAGACCGCCCGCGCTTCCCAGAATGCCGCCAAAGGTGCCTGTCAGCGCCCCGAAGAGCACGTAACGCCCAAAGAAGGCGTCCGGCGGTGCGTCCCCGATCGCGGTTCTGCCGATGAGTCTGCGCTCGACGCGCGTGTAGAGGTCCAGGTTCAGGAAGACGAGCCCCGACAGCACGAGCGGAACTGCGAGGAGTGGTGCGAGTTCTGCCATGCTGACGCCGAGGTGCGCGGTCAGAAAAGCCGAGCCTGCGAGTATCGCGGCAGGCTTCCACGGCAGGGCGTCGGGCCCGGTAAAGCGCTTGCGAATATGCAGCGCTGCCGTGATCGAACACATGGCGACCGCGACGGAAGAGGCTGAGCCTGCGACGGCAAACAGCCCAAAGATCGTCAGCACGGGCACGATCAGCACACCAGCCCCAGCGCCAAGCAGTGCCGAGAAAAATCCCGAGACCACACCCAGTATCACGAAGCCGAGGACTGCGGGTTCCATCACGGGGCAGGCTCCGAAGCCGGGGCAGGGGGCGGTGCGGGTTCGGGTGCGATCAGATCCAGCGCTGCGGTAGCAGCATCCACATCGGTCTGATCGGGGAGCCGGTCGATGACCAAGGGATTTTCGTCCCTCGCATCCTCCAGTGACGGGGTGGCGGCATTCTCACCCTGGTTCAGCAGGCGAAAGAAGCGCGAATCAAGCGAGCCGAGAATCTGGGCCCGTTCTGGCAGCGCCGTCTGGTAGGCGTCGAGCGTGCGCCAGAAGCGATAGAACTCAGGGTCGCGCCCGAAGGATTCCGCGTACACCCGGGTCGCCTTGGCGTCCGCTTCGCCTTTCAATATCTCTGCCTCCCTGACCGCAGGAGCGATGATGTCCTGGGTATCCTCTGCCATTTCGCCCCGAATACGCTCGCTTTCGCTGCGCCCAATCGAGCGCAGGCGCTCTGCGACCCGATGGCGTTCGGAAATCATTCGTTCGAACACCATGCGTTCCACCGCCGGGTTGTAGGTAATGCGCTTGATGAACACGTTCATGATCTCGATACCCAGGGACTCGGCATCGGTCGAAGCGTTCTGGAGCATCTTTTCCGACAAGTGCAGGCGCCCGACGGTTACGGACTCAAGATCACTCAGAATCGAGTCTTCAACCTCTGAGCTGGTGCCGTCCGTCAGGTCCGCCTGGTTGATCTTCTCCGCCTGGCCACGATTCGCGAGCACGTTGTTCGTACTCCGCACCGTATCCACAAGTCCGTGCCCGGCGACGGCGTCCTTCACCGCGCCGCCGATGATGCTTTCCAGTCGCTCCTTGGCGGCTTTTTCTGTCAGCAGCGTTTCAAGGAACAAGGCAGGGTCCCGAATGCGCCAGTGCGCGACCGTTTCCACGCCGATGTAGAGCCGATCGCGGGTTGGCACGTAGTTCTGATAGCCCTCCCACGTCTGGATCCGCGAATCGAAATAGTGGGTGCGTTGCAGAAAGGGCAGGCGGAAGTAGATGCCGGGCTCCGAGTAGGGTGCACCCACGATCGCGCCGAACTGGGTCAGGATGACCTGCGAGCCCTCATAGACGATGAATGTGCCGAAGCGCAGCAGCACCGCGAACGTCGCAAGGATGAGGTAGAAGGCTACATTCCACATGTGCGCATACTCACCGGATCAAGCCTTCGTACATCATCGCGGCGCGGTCTCGGCATGCCCTTGTACGTTGGGAGGCGCAACCTCCTGCAGTTTCGGGTTGAGCGCGGGGGCAGGGGCGCGCGCGGGCGGCGCCTCGTTGAGCGGCGGCTGTGGCGCCCATGGCTGCTCGCGGACCGCGCTCGAGTGCGGCAGGTGCATGGGTTGTTCCGCTGGCTCCGGCAGCACGATGTGCGTTGGCGCCTCGGCGGCGGGTGCGACCCCTGAGGGCGAGTGCCCTGAAGCGACAGCGGTGTTGGGGCTGATGCCGAGCGGGTCGGGACTTGGCCCGCGCTGGAACACCGGCAGAATGCCGCGCAGATCGCTGTCGACCAGCGTGACATCTGTGCCCGCGTAAACGTTTTCCATCGTCTCGAGGTAAAGACGATCGCGCGTCACCTCCGGCGCCTCGCGGTAGGCCGCCTCGATCAGTCGGAAACGCTCCGATTCGCCAAGCGACCGGTTCTCGATATTGAGCGCATAGGCGTGCGCTTCGGATACCGCGCGCTCTGCCTTGCCCTTCGCGTGGGGAATCACACTGTTGTATTCCGCCTGCGCCTGGTTGATGAGATGTTCCATCTCCTGTTTGGCCTGGTTCACCAGGTGATAGGCGCTACGCACCTCATCGGGCGGGTTGGCGTCGAGAATGATGACTTCCTTGATCTCGAGCCCAAGACCGTAGCGGTCGATCTGGGTCTGCATGAAGCGCAGCGCCGATTCGGCGACCGCCTCCCTGCCGTTCGCAAGAACATCGCTGGTCAGCATGTCACCGACCGCCGTTCGCATACCAACCACGGCCAGATCGCGCAGGGTTTTCGTGACATCTGCGGCGCGGAACAGGAACTTCTTGGCGTCCACGATCTCGTACTGCACGGACCACGTCAGGTAGACGACATTGAGATCCCCGGTAAGCATCTTCATGTCGGCAGGCATGGGAACTTTGCCGTCGGGCGGGATGACGTTCTCCAGCGCCTCTGCAGAGAGCTCCACCCGTTCCAGGACATCAGCGGTCTCGGCCTCGGGGTCGGGGGGCGGCTCCGGGGCTGGATCGAGTGACGCTGCATAATCCTTGGGCAGGGGCGGACCGCGACGAAGCTCCTCCGTCACCATCCCCGTGCCGCGGCCATCGATATTGGCCTCGATCGCCTCTGTCACCACGTCTGCGGTGTGCTCGGCAAGCGCCTGCTCGCGCTCGGTCTGCGGCTCCGGCGGCGGCGTGTACTGGCGGAAACCGAAGTTCTCCTGGAGCCGCAGCTGGGTATTCACCGTGAGCTGCTTTTCGAACAGGGGCAGTTTGACCGCTAGACCAGGCTCGACCATGCGGTCGTAGCGCCCCAGTCGGATGATGACCGCGTTGTCCGTGACCGGGACCATAAACAGGCTGTCGTAGAGCAGGAAGAGCAGCCCGGAAAAGCCGGTAATAACAAAGATGGCGCGTCGGAGCCCCGCCCCGAAGAGGAAACGAAGCACCCGGTTGCGTCGCAACGCGTTGAGGACCGACGTCAGCGAACGGTCGGTCGCGCGCTCCAGCGCCGAGGCCGCTCGACCGAAGGCCCCGAGGACTCTCTGCGCGCGCGCGCGGACGCCGGCGCCCAGCGCTGCCAGGCGCAGCGAAACGCGGCGGTTGACCCGGTAACGCAGGCTGCGACGCTGATTGCGCAGGCGGTTAAGACGCCTGCGCGCGCGGCGTTCATCGGCTCGGGAGGTGTCGCTCATCGCCCGGGCTTCTCCCAGTTGTCGCCCCAACTGCGATAGAGGTCGTCGAGAAAGCGATCCCAGTCAGCACGGGGCATGGCAATGGCATTGTTGTGCGGCTCAACGGCGGTTTCCGCGCGCCAGACGGTGGCGATGACCCCGGAGCTGCTGATTTCTGCCACCAGGGGCTGGCGCACCGGATAGTGGCTCCCCCGGGCGATTTCCAGTCGACCGGAGGGCACCTCGACAACGGTGCCCTCGATTTGCGCTTCAACAGCGGTTGCGTTGGTGCTGCGGGCGCGCTTAACCGCGCTGGCCCAGACCATCACGGAGGCGTAGGCGGATTCGCTCCAGGGGCCGGGCATCGCGCTGTTACCGAATTGACGCTTGAACGCTTTGATGAACTGGCGATTGACCTCGGTTCTATTGTCCGCGTCATAGAAGGAGACGGAGAAGTTACCGGCGACGGCCTCCCAGCCAATGCTCTCAAAGCCAAGCCGCCCGGCGTTATTGAAGAACAGAGTCGGGATCTGGCCGTTCCCCGCGCCCGCGGCATGCAGCGCCTTGTACAGCGCGACGTTCGCGTCGCCGACGACGACATTGAGCACAACGTCGGGCGCTGCCCGCAGCAATTCGTTGGCAGCGTTCGTGCCGTCGGAAAAGTCTTGGTCGAGGAAGATCTCGCCGACGACTTCCCCTTCGAGGCGTTTGACCTCATGACGCACGACTTCGCTCGCGACGCGCCCGTAGAGCGAGTCGGACGCCACCAGATAGAAGCGTTTACCGAATCGCTCTGCCGCCCAGCCCATGGGTGGCAGCAGCAGCTGATTGGGTAGTGACCCCGTGGTCATGGTGTGCGAGCCGCCGTCGAGGCCGATATCCGCAAACGGGTACACGATCAGCCCGTTCGATGCGTTGGCGACCGGCTCGAGTTCGCGCAGACATGCCGCGGTCAGACAGGCGAATACGACGTCTGCGCCTTCCTCCTCGAGCAGCGAACGCATCTGCGCAATGCGCATATCAGCCTGCAGCCCCGGATTCACCGTGATCACGTCGACGGGGCGGTGCAACAGACCGACGCTGTTCTCAAGCTCTTTCAGTGCCAGCAGAACGCTGTCGCGCGCAACCCGCCCTTCCAGCGCCGCGGGACCGCTGGTCGGAAAGAAGATGCCGACGCGCACAGGCTTCAGGCTCGCCTCGTACAGGTTATAGCCCAGCCAGCCAACCACCCCCAGCACAACAACCCGCACCAGGAGGTTGTATTGCAGCCGCAGCCCGCGGAAGAGCTTGAAACGCCGGCGCGCCATACTCGTGAGCCGGTCAGCCGCTCGCGGCCGGCGAGTCTGAACCCGACCGCTCGATCTTCTTCACGCTGATGAGGTCAGCGCGAGTGGTGACGGACAGTTGCAGGGGGGCGGACGGATCGCTGGTGAACTCATTCGTAATAGCCGCCGGCCCGGTCACGAACTGCACCCTCAGCCGCGCGTCTGCGGGAAGCCCCAGTGCCACGTTTCCGCGACCCGTTTTGATGTCGATCGCTCCTGTCTCGGGAAGCCGCGCCCAACTGGCATCCAGGAGCCCCGATACCGAGCGAAAACTCAATGGGCCCGCCAGATTGGAGAGGTGCGCGTGACCACCTTCCGTGACGATGGTAAGCGACCGGCAACCCCCATCGAGATCGACCGAGCCGCTTTCCGTCTCGATGACGACATCGCCGGTGATGCCCCGCACGTCAACCGAGCCAGCGCGGGTAGTCGCCCGGATCGTTAACCCCCGAGGAAGCCCGACGCGCAGACCCGTCGCCGGGCGCTTGAGTGCGCGCCACGGCTTCTTCGATTGAACGATTGAACGTGTGCTGAACTGTAGTGCGTCGCCACGCAGCCGCAGGTCAATCTGGGCTGAAGCGGCGTCGTGACCGACGGCATCGATCGAAACAGCATTGTCGTCTCGGGCGTAGATGGCGATCGGTCCAGAATCCGTTTCTACCTCCACGGAGAGTATGTCGACGCTGCCCAGGGAAAGCTGCCCGATTCGGGCGACAGGGCCGCCGGAACTCGACGCCTCGGTTTGCTCAGCCGCTAGCGCTACGCCGTTGGCAGACCCTGGGTTGCCGGCCTCCTGCTCGTTCGCGACCTGCGCGCGACTACGACCTCTTTCTCCCGGGAACTCTGTTACTACGCTGCCCATAACTGCCTACTCGCTCTCAGGGAGTTTCACTCGTACCGGCAGACCGATCTGCCGTGTCAGCCGGCGCCTCGGGCGCCGCGGCGATTTTGCGCGGAGCGCGCTTGCGTGGAGCCCGGGGCGTCTTCGCCGCCACGGGGGCGGTGGATTCCGGTTCCGCCGTAGAACTCTTTGCTGCGGCGGATTTACGCGGTGCTGCTTTGCGTTTGGCGGGTGCTTTAGCCTTGGCCTTTGCTTTCGCTTTCGCCTTTCGCGCTGGCTTTTCGCCTTCGGTCGCGCCGCCGATTCCAAGTCGCGCGCTGACGCGGCTGGTCAGGTCCGCGAGGTGCAAACGGTCGGCGAGAGCGCCGGCCTGGCTCCTGATGGTGGCCAGGTCGGGCACACGGACTTGCTGCGCCATGGATTGCAGGCGCTCGGCGCCCTGTTTGAATTTGCTCGTGGACGGTACGGTCGCCAGTTCGAGCCGGCGGCTAATCTTCTCGGTCACCTGATCCAGGACGTGTCGCGCGCTCTGGCGGGAGGAGGAAACTTTGGTGTTAAGCCCCTGCAGCGTTTCGGTGAGCTCAGCCCTCGAGGGTGCGTACCGATCCCAGAGTTTTCTGGTCTCGCCCGCGGCGGCGCTTGCGGCGCTCGCAATGGCGGCTAAACGGTGGTTGCCCTCGACCTTCCCGGGCTCGGGCACGCTAGCCTGGACGGTTGGAAGCGCGTCGGCCGGCGCCGCGACCGCGGGGCTTAGTGCGTGCTCCGCAGCATCATCATCGGTCGTTGTCGGCGTGGTTTCGTTGCTCATTGTTTTAGACCCTGTTTTATCGTCTCGTGATCGCGTGCGCTGTTCAGCAGCCCTAACGTGAATGGCTGCGGCAGATCAGGATCAATGGGGGAACGAGCGCCAAAAGGCCCTGCGTCGATCGCTCTGGCATGCTCAAACGCAAGCCCGACAGAGGTACAGTCCCGCCCCATACGCCAACGGATGATCAGCCCGTTAAGCTTCAGTCTTATTCTTCGTCGCGCTAAGCGTAGCACAGCGCCTTTTGTTGCACTGCACCGTTTTACGCTTTATAGCGGATCAGTTTCGGTAATGGAAGATCCGGGAGCGGGGTTCAGGAGTGGGTCAGGACGCGGCGAGCTTGCTCTTTGCGGCGGCGCGTCGCGCGCGTCGGGCGCGAAACCCGATGCGTACGAACCACCACCCAGGGACGGAGATGATGACGAGGACGAGCGCGCCCCAGCCCGTAGTAAGCCACCAGAGGAAGTTTGGCATCTGCACGATGGGCTGCAGGTTGAGGATCACCCAGGCCGCCATGGCAATGCCGCAGACCACCACCCACAGCCCGCCCAGGAACTGGATCAGCGCGCTCATGACTCTGTTCGCGCGACCGCAATGAGGTCGTTACGTACCAGATCACCGTCGCGGCGCCGCTCGTAGCGCTTGGCGGGCGTGTTGATGATCTCCGTGATGTCGGTCGCGTTCAGGCCGGCCTCGATCCGCTCTGCGCTGACCTCGCCGTAGGCCGTGGTGCGCTGCCGTGGTTCGCGTCCGCAGGCGGTGATCATGGCGCGCATTTCGGTGGGTGTCGTCTCCTGCCCGTGGCTGGTGCCCGCCGCGCGGCTGATGCTCTCGTTCATGAGCGTTCCGCCAAGATCATTGCAGCCGGCATCGAGACACGCCTGGACACCGACGTGGCCCATCTTCACCCAGCTGGCCTGAATGTTGGGGATGCGCTGATGCAGCACCAGTCGCGCTACCGAGTGCATCAACACGGCCTCGCGGAAGGTAGGGCCCTTGCGCGCCTTGCCCTTCAGATACATCGGGGCTTCCATGTGCACGAACGGCAGCGGTACGAATTCGGTAAAGCCGCCGGTCTCGGACTGAAGGTCGCGAATACGTATCAGGTGTCGCGCCCAGTGCTCGGGCGCTTCGACGTGACCGTACATGATGGTGGCGGTGGTCTTGAATCCGGCGCCATGGGAAGCGCGCATCACATCCAGCCACTGCGCGGTATTGATCTTGTCCGGACAGATGATCGCGCGCACCTCGTCGTCCAGAATCTCTGCCGCGGTGCCTGGCAGCGTTCCCAACCCGGCGTCCTTCAGACGGCGAACGTAGCTTGGCAGATCCAGATTGGCCGTCGCCGCACCTTGCCAGATCTCCAGGGGGGAAAAGGCGTGGATGTGCATCTCGGGCACGGCTGCCTTTACCGCCTTCAGGATCTCGACATAGGTTTCGCCGGTGTACTCGGGGTGGATGCCACCCTGCATACACACTTCGGTGGCGCCACGCTCCCACCCTTCCACAGTGCGCCGCTGGATCTCTTCATGTGACAGATCGTAAGGGCGACCGCGCAGGTTTTCCGACAGCTTGCCCTTGGAGAAGGCGCAGAACTGGCATTTGAAGTAGCAAATGTTGGTGTAGTTGATGTTACGGTTGACGACAAAACTGACCGTATCGCCATTCACCTCGCGGCGCAGTTGGTTTGCCGCGCGTGTGACCGCGCTGAAGTCGTCCCCCCGCGCGGCAAAGAGGCGCACAATCTCGCGCTCGGTCAGGTCGGCGCCGGAAACCGCGCGCTCGATGATTGCGCGAATATCGGCAGACACCTCGCGCGGCTCTGCGGTAATGGCAGCGACATCGGTGGCCGGCGGCGGCGTCTGCGAGCCGGGGCACCAGTCGTCGCTGCGGCCGAACCCTTCGGCGTCAGACAGCGCGAGCACGCTATCGTGCAGACCAGGATCCACCCAGCGCGCGAGATCTCGTGCGAAGCGTGGATAGACCGTCAGCCGCTCCTGCAGCAGTTTGCCGGCGTGGGCAGTCTCGCGCGCGAGCTCGTCGAGGTGCGGCCAGGGCGCTTCCGGATTGACGAAATCCGGCGTCAGTGGCGACACGCCGCCCCAGTCATTGATGCCCGCGCGCACGATCTGGGCCAGCACTCCGGGGCTCAGGTTGGGCGGCGCCTGCACGCTCATGTCGGCGCCAAAGAGAATGCGGGTGACCGCGATCGTCCAGAGCAGTTCGTTCAGATCGGGTTCCGGCGCCCGGGCCATCAGCGTTTCGGGCTTGGCGCGGAAATTCTGGACGATGATTTCCTGGATGTGTCCGTGGCGGTCATGCACATCGCGGATGGCGAGCAGCGATTCGATACGTTCCCTGCGGGTTTCGCCAATGCCGATCAGAATGCCCGTCGTGAATGGCACACGCGCCCGCCCCGCTGCGTCGAGCGTTGCCAGACGTACCGCGGGCACCTTGTCGGGCGACCCGTGGTGCGGCATGCCCTTTTCGCACAGTCGGTCGGACAGTGACTCGAGCATGATGCCCATGGAGGGCGACACCGGCCGCAGGCGTGCGAGCTCTTCGTCGGTCAGTGTGCCCGGGTTAAGGTGCGGCAACAGACCCGTCTCGCGGTAGACGCGGTCGGCGACGTGCAGCAGGTAATCCAGGGTGGATTCGAAACCAAGCTCTTTGAGCGCCTCGCGCGCCGCCTTGTAGCGCAGCTCCGGTTTTTCGCCGAGGGTGAACAGCGCTTCCTTGCAGCCCAGGCTCGCACCGTGGCGGGCAACTTCAAGCACCTCATCCACGCTCATGTAGGGCGCCTTCAGCTTCCGCGGCACCTGCGCAAATGTGCAGTAGTGGCAGACATCGCGACAGAGATGGGTCAGCGGAATGAAGACCTTGCGCGAGTAGGTGACCACGTTGTGGAACCCGCGGTCGCGAATCGCCGCGGCGATCTCCGCGAGCGCTGCGGTATCGGTGTAATCCGCCAGCGCGAGCGCTTCTTCATGGTTCGGGAGTTGACCTCGGCCGGCGTTGCGGGCGATGGATTCGATCATGTCACTCATGGTCTTCCGTTTACTGCTTCTGCCGAGCCGAGGGCGCCCGTTGTGACGTTCGTTGCGGCAAGACGGCTCGCGATGCCGCTACGTTCAAGATGCGCGCCGGTCTGCGTGTGGGCGCCGCGTGTGAGCAGGGCGCGCAGATCGTCCGGTGTGTCAATGTCCAGCGCAAACCCCGGAGACGGTACCACGCGCGGGACAATGCCTGCAGCAAACGCGGCGTCCACGTGGGGGCGAAAGCTGCGGCCGTTGAAGACAAGTGGGATCGAGTCGGGCGGTGTGCACGCAAGCCCATTCGTGCCGACGTGTTCGTCGTCAGGCAGGATGGTGACTTCGGTATGGTCCGCCAGAATCGCGTCTACCTCGCTCGCAGTAATCAGCGGCACGTCAGCCGGCACGATAAGAATGCCGCGCGCGCCGAAGTGTCGTGTCAGGTAGTCCGCCGCCTGGGTCAGAGCGGCTGGAAGGTCGGAGCCCGGGCGCTCGCTGAAGCGCTCGGTGGCAAACGCCTGGGCCAGCGCATCGGCCTCCGGCGTGCGGGAAACGATGAGAACCCCGCGCAGCCGCTGGCTCTGTACCAGTGCGGTCAGCACATCGCGCGCCATTGCGAGCATGAGCGCGCGACGCTCGTCCGGCGTCAGCACGGTCGCCAGGCGCTGCTTGGCCGACTCCAGGGTCTTGATGGGAACGATGGCCCACATCGGACTAACCGCGTTCTCACGTTGGGTATCGGGTTCGGGTCGCGCCCGCGATGGGCGCGTGCCCGGCTCTGACGCTCGCTGTCAGCCCGCAGCGCTCAGGTGGTCGACGAAGTCGAGCACCGAGTCAGCCAAGGAGACGCGATCGGCAAAACTTAGCATGACGGTTCCGGTCACGGTAGTGGCGACCGGAAGGCGCTCATGAAGCGCCGCGTCGGCATGATCAAGCACGAAGCCCGTCAGGAGATCATCGTAGTGGGCGGCCACCTCGGCGGCGCTCGAGGGCACGCCGAGCTCTTGCATCATCTTCGCTGTGGGGCCCTTCAGCGCTTGTCCGCCCACGATCGGGGAGACCGCCACCACAGGAATGCCGCTCGCGCGAATGGCTGCCTTCAGGCCGGGCAGGGCAAGCAAGGGGTCGACCGAGACGAACGGATTCGAGGGGCAGATCACGACCGCGCTGGCGGTCGTCAGCCAGGCCATGATGACCGGGTTGGGTCGCGCCTGCTCGGCGCCGGCGAACTCGAAGCCGGTGACCACCGGTGCGCAGCGTTCGCGTACGAAATAGTGCTGGAAGGCCATCGCCCCGTCCGCCGTGTGCACGATCGTGCGCACCGGGTCGTCGGACATGGGCACCAGGCGATGACGGATACCGAGCGCTTGGGTAATCGTTTCGGTGACTGCGGTGCGACTTGCGCCCGCCGCGAGCAGCGCGGTGCGGCGAGCGTGGAGCGCCAGATCACGGTCTCCCAGACGAAACCAGGTGTCTCCGCCGAGTGCCCCCAGCGCATCGAGAAAATTCCAGGTCTCATCCACTCGCCCCCAGCCAAGTTCGGGATTGGATAAGCCGGACAGCGTGTAGGTCAGCGTGTCGAGATCCGGACAGATTTCGAAGCCGAGATGCGTGAAGTCATCGCCGGTGTTGACTGCAAAGAGTACTTCCTCCGGCGCAAGCCGATGCGCCAGACCAAGGGCGAGCTTGGCGCCGCCCACGCCGCCGGTGAGCGCGAGGATGCGGCGCATCAGCGGAACATGTCCTCTTCGAGTGGACGGATCGCGTTGCGCGCGGGTTCGTCCGCAGTGTCCGGCGGCAGCCCGCGAATGATGGCGGCAGGCGTCATCTCGGTCGATTCGCCCATGACAAGCGTCGCCAGCGTCGCGAGCGCATCGGCTCGGTTGATCAGCGTGACTTTCAGTTCCCGCCCGAAGAGGTCGGTCTGTCCACGCCGATCATCGAGCACGCGGATACCGGAGCAGCCGATGGCGCTGCCGATGCTGCCAAGACGCCAGGGTCGGTTATTGCTGTCGGTGATGATCACGCCAAGACGTACGCCGAAACGCGCTTCGAGACCCGCACGCAGCAGAGCCGCCGAGCGATCCGGGTCGACCGGCAGCAGCAGGGCGCGTTCGTCCTCAGTGCCGCCCGGTCCGTGTTCCACGTTGGATTGGTCGATACCCGCCTGTGCCCCAACGATACCGAGACGATGGCGCACGAGCAGCACGCCCGGTTTCTTGCGCACAACGGTGGTCGATTCGTCGAGTATGAGCTGAACAAGACGCGGATCCTTGTCGGTTTCGCGCGCGAGTTGAACGGCTTCGGCACTTGGCGTGACCGAACGCAGGTCGACGAGTCGGTCCTCGGCCTTGGAAACGATCTTCTGGGCAAGACAGACGATATCGCCGGCAGCGGGCGTGATGCCGTTGCCGACCAGGGCGTCACCGATGATGGAGACCAGGTCGTCCCCCGCCCGCACCAGCGGGATGCCGCGCAGCGGTGCTGCGCTGACCGGTTGCTGAACCGACGGGCTATGCGGGGGCGTACTCATGATGGTCTCAGTGATCGCCTTGACCAACGATCTTGATGCCCGCGTGGGACAGGACCCCGGAGCGGTTGATCTGGATCAGAATCGAGGTGAGCGCCTCGGCCGCGGCCGAATTCTCGATCGGGCCCGCGTGCCAGCCGCGCATGCCGGCTTGCGCAATCAGTTCGATGACTTTGTCCCGTGCGGCTTTCTTGTTGCCCGCGACGAGCACGTCGCACTCGATCTCGACATCCTGCTGCAGCAGGTGCGCGGCGATGTTCTGGAAGGCCGATACGACCATGACGTCGTCGCCGAGCAGGCTCTGCGCCCGCTTGCCGGCGCTGCCTTCGGGGGGAAGCTGTACCGTGCCCACCTTGGGCGGAACCAGCGGCACCGTGACGTCGATAAGGATTTTGCCGGTGAGGCTTTCCTTGACTGCGGCAAGGGTGGAGAGCTGGTGCTCCGCCGGAACGGTGAGCACCACGATATTGCCGGCCGCGGCGGCGGCAGCGTTGTCCATCGCTTCTGCCTGGGTCGCGGGGCTGATTTCCTTCAGCGCGGTGACGGCGGCCTGCGCCTTCTCCAGCGTGCGGGAGCCGATCACGATGCGATGTCCGGCCCGCGCCCAGCGAATGGCCAGGCCGGTACCCAGGTCGCCGGTGCCGCCGAGGATGGCGATCGTTTCTGGTTGCGTGGTGGTGCTCATGAATGGTGCTCCTGGCGCTGATGGCGAATGTGAGTGCGCGAATGCATTCGCGCGCCCGTGATGGCGGGGCATCCTGGACGCTGGTGTGTCAGAACGGCGTCGTCGCGGGCGCGGATTATGCCGTCATGGCCGTAAACGGCGCCACTCTCGGACACGGGGGTTTCCTTGCGCTCCGCTGACGCGGGACTGCAGTACAATCGCGGCGTCGGCAACCGCTCTGACGGCGCGCCGCTTCCCCAACGCTGCAGACAGGTGACTGCCGATGACCGTGATCAAACAAACCGTGATCAAACAGGAAGATCTCATTCAGAGCGTGGCCGATGCGCTGCAGTTCATTTCCTATTACCACCCGGTGGACTTCATTCGCGCCATGCGCGCCGCCTGGGAACGCGAAGAGTCACCCGCGGCCAAGGCCGCCCTGACACAGGTCCTGGTGAACTCACGCATGTGCGCGTTGGGCAAGCGACCGATCTGTCAGGACACTGGAATCGTGATCGCCTTCGTCGAAGTCGGTATGGACGTGCGCTGGGAAGGCACCCTGAGTGTCGATGACATGATCAACGAGGGCGTGCGGCGGGGCTATCAGAATCCGGATAACGTGCTTCGTGCTTCCGTGCTGTCGGACCCCGATGGCAAGCGCACTAACACGAAGGACAACACGCCCGCGGTCATTCATTACAAGCTGGTGCCTGGGGATCAGCTGCATGTGGAGATCGCCGCCAAGGGCGGTGGCAGCGAGGCGAAGGCCAAGTTCGCGATGCTTAACCCCTCGGATTCGATCGTCGACTGGGTGCTGTCGGTGGTGCCGCAGATGGGAGCTGGCTGGTGTCCGCCCGGGCTGCTCGGGGTTGGCATCGGCGGCACGCCGGAAAAGGCGATGCTGCTGGCCAAGGAAGCCATGATGGATCCGATCGACATGCAGGAACTCAAGGCCCGAGGTGCTGCCAATCATCTCGAGGAGCTGCGGGTCGAGCTCTATGACAAGGTCAATGCCCTCGGTATCGGGGCGCAAGGGCTTGGCGGTCTCACGACGGTGATGGACGTGAAGATCCGCGAGTATCCGACGCACGCGGCCAACAAGCCGGTTGCCGTTATTCCGAACTGCTCCGCGACACGTCATGTGCACTTCACGCTGGACGGCTCGGGTCCGGCGCAGTTCGAGGCGCCGGATCTCTCGGAATGGCCGGATCTCGATTTCGAGCTGGGCAGCGACGTCCGGCGGGTGAATCTCGATACCCTGACGCCGGCTGAGGTGCAGACCTGGCGCGCAGGAGAAACGCTGCTGCTTAACGGCAAGCTTCTCACCGGCCGCGACGCGGCGCACAAGAAGCTCACTGACATGATCGCGAACGGTGAGCCGCTGCCGGTCGATTTCACCAACCGCGTCATCTACTACGTTGGGCCGGTGGATCCGGTGCGTGATGAGATCGTGGGCCCCGCGGGTCCCACGACAGCAACGCGGATGGACAAGTTCACCCGCACCATGCTCGAGAAGACCGGGCTCATCGGCATGGTGGGGAAGGCCGAGCGCGGACCCGCAGCGATCGATGCCATCCGCGACAACAAGGCGGTCTACATGATTGCGGTAGGGGGCGCGGCTTACCTGGTGGCCAAGGCGATCACCGCGTCACGTCTGCTGGCTTTTCCCGAACTCGGCATGGAAGCCATCTACGAATTCGAGGTCAAGGATATGCCGGTCACGCTCGCGGTCGATTCCAACGGCGAATCGGTGCATCGGGAGGGGCCAAAGATCTGGTCGGCGAAGATTGCCGAGCGCATCGCGGCGCACGCGGTATAGCCGGTGCGTCGCCGCGCTTTCGCAATGGGCTGGCGGACGGCTCGCGCGTGATGCCGCGTTATGTCCCGAACGTTCTGGGCTGATCCACCCTGGCGCGGGGGTCGAGGCCCGTTTCGCCTTGGGCTCGCTCCGGTCACGGAATCCGAATGGCTGCCGCTGCCGGCGAGTCCGCTTGAATGCGCGCGCAAGCTCGATCTCCTCACGCATCGCCGTGACGAGGTCCTCGCCCGAGTGCCGACGCATCGCGGCGCTGTCGACTCCGTGGCAGGGTTTGTCAGCGAGCGGCTGACTGCGCGAGGCTGGTCGTCCTCGACGGTAGATTCAGACCCACTCGCCGCCGTGGCATTGCAGGTGCCCGATGACCTCTGCGTGATGGTGGCGACCGCGGAGGGATGGGTGCTTGCCGGTGCGTGTCTCTGCTCCCCTTCCTTCTGGCGCCTGGCTGACAAGATCGGTCGTCCGCTCGAACAGATTCACGCGCCGGTCAAAGGGCTCGACGCCGCGCTGGGAGACCGGATGGCCCGCTTTCTGGATGGGTTGCCGGTGGATCGCGTGTTCCAGCGGGCGAACTGGAACGTACACCGCGATCCGGAGCGGTTCCACCCGGTGCCGGAGCAATGGGACCGCCTGCTTGTGCCATCCGACTGTCCGTCACTGCACATTCGCAGCGAGCGGCAAACGCTCCGACGCATCGATGCGAGTTGCATCCTCTTTACCATCGATGTGCGGCAGTTTCCGCTCGCCGAGCTCGCTGCAGAGACAGGCGCACGCGATGATCTCGAGGCTGCGCTACGCGGCATGACTCCCGACGAACGCGCGTCATTTGGCTATGCCCGTCACGGGGCCGCGCTCCTTGAGTGGCTGCAAACACTCCCGCGGGACTAACGTGCGCTGAGCCCGCCGTCAATCACGAGCTCTGTACCGGTCACATAGCGCGACTCATCGCTCGCGAGATAGACGATGCCGGCGGCGATGTCCTCCGGCAGTCCCGCGTAGCCAAGCGGGCTGGCTGCGCCGAGAACCTGCGCATCGATGCCGTTGGCTCCCGTTGCAAGCCCGAGTGCGCCGGGTTGTTCCGGGCTCACCTTGCCCCAGATGGCGGTGTCGATAATGCCTGGATGGACGGAATTCACCCGCACCTTCATGCCGGCCTGCGCGCATTCGAGTGCAACCGCCTTGGAGAGCAGGCGCACCGCCCCCTTGGTGGCGCAGTAGGCGGCAAGGCCCGGCGATCCGCGTAAACCCGCGACCGAGGAGATGTTGATCACGGACCCACCGCCGGAGGCAGCGAGCAGGGGGCAGCCGTGTTTGAGCCCGAAGAAGACGCCGTCCACGTTGATGGCCTGCTGACGGGACCAGTCGGCGTGGGACATGGTGAAAATCGAGCTCATGATGCCGATGCCCGCGTTGTTCACCAGGATGTGGAGTCCGCCAAACGTGGTTTGAACGGTGGCAAGGATGGCCTGCCAGCGCGCCTCGTCGGTGACATCATGGTGAAAGCTGACCGCTGCGCCGCCAGCTTCATGAATCCGCTCGACCGTCTCCGTGAGCCCGCGCTCGTCGATATCGGTCACGATCAGATGGGCGCCCTCAGCCGCAAGCGCGATCGCGGCGCCGCGACCAATGCCGCTTCCCGCGCCTGTCACCAGCGCGATTCTTCCCGCCACACGGCCGCTGAGTTCTCTGTTGCTCATCGTTGCTCCTGTGCCCGCCGCTTCATGGTGTTGATGTGTCTGTTAAGCAGCCGGATCGCCGTCGGCACGAAAGCGCACCCTATCGGGTGAGGTCACCCCGCCAGTCATGACGAAGCTCATGGCTTCGTCGATCGTCCAGTCCGTGGACACGACAAACTCGACGGGCACGATTTCGATGTAACCCGAGGTCGGGTTTGGCGCAGTGGGTACATAGACCACAGCCAATTCGCGGTCGCTTTCGGTGTCGCGGATGATCTTGGTGACCAGCCCAACGGCTTTCATGTTGTCGGTGGGAAAGCTGATCAGCACTACGCGTTGCAATCCGCGCGGCTTTTCCTTCATCGCGGACAGAAAGCGCTTGGTGCCGCCGTAAATGCTCGCAACCAGGGGCACGTTGAGAACGAGCCGCTCGAGCCAGTGGATAATGCGCTGCCCGATGATATTGCCCGCGAGCCAGCCGACGGTAATCAGGACGAGGAGGGTGAGCACCACGCCGCAGGCGGATTGAAAGCCGGGCGTTGCGACGAGCGCGGAGGTCTCTGGAAATCGTGCGGCAATGGCTTCAGCCAGCATCGCGACCCAGGGCCCGCCGAGGGCAGAGAGCTGACGGAACACGAAATCAAAAACGAGCCACGTAACCCACAGGGGCGCGACCGTCAGCAGCCCGAGAAGCAGGTAACGAGGCACGCGTCGCATGCCTGTTTCGTGAGCGTTACTCATGTGAACGACGTGATGCCTGGCGAGAATGGTTCGAGTCTAGCAGTCGGCGCACGGCCTCGGTGTACACTCGCTGCCAACATCCGGCGTTACAGCGAGGAGTCTTTCGGGAATGGAGCTGATCCTCATTCGGCATGGTCTGCCCCTGCGGGTCGAAAACGCGCCCGGTGCGCCCGCCGACCCGGCGTTGTCTGACGTTGGTCACGTGCAGGCGGAGCGCATGGCGCAATGGCTGCGTAATGAGCGTATCGATCGTCTGTATTCCAGCCCCCTGCGCCGCGCGCGCGAGACGGCAAAGCCGCTTGGGGCGGCGCTTGGTCTCGCTATTGAGCTCGAACCGGACGCGGCGGAGTTTGATCAGCATTCGGCGAGCTATATCCCCATGGAACATCTCAAGGAAGCCGACTTCGAGCGCTGGCAGCGACTCATGCGCGGCGAGATGGAAGCTGATTTCGACGAATTCGCGCAACGCGTGATTGCCGCGCTTGACCGCATCGTGGTCGATAATCCCGGACGTCGCGTCGCCGTGACCTGTCACGGCGGCGTGATCAATGTCTGGGCGGCACACGTGATCGGACTCGCTCCGCGGTTCTTCTTCAATCCGGACTACACGAGTATCAATCGCTTCATTGGCGCCCGCTCCGGTGAGCGCAGTGTCATCACGCTGAATGAAGCGGTTCATCTCAGGGACGTGCAGGGCTGACCGGCATACTGTTCGCAGGAGCCGCGAGTGCAAGACCGAAAACTAAGGAGCGCATGATGACCCGAGTGACCCCCGACGACACGCCGGCATTCTTCGCTGCGGTTGCTGCTGCAAGTCAGAAAGCTGTCTGGTGCGCACTTGCCACTGTTGAAGGCAACGCGCCCCGCGTCCGTATCGTGCATCCTACCTGGGATGGACAG
>DMUF01000056.1 GCA_003476445.1 Gammaproteobacteria bacterium
AATCGGCACAATGAATAGCCCGTCGGACGCCTGACAAAGAAGCATGCTCGCGTTTCTTTCCGCCTCCACTGTTGCCGGATTCGTGCTCGTGCTGTGCCTGCTCCTGCACTACGAGGCCATGAATCTGCTCGAACGCATCAGCCGCGAACTTCGGCGACACCGCTGGGTGGTGCTCATCACCATGGGCGGCCTGATGTTGGCACATATCCTTGAAATCTGGCTATTTGCCGCTGCTTTCTACATTGCGGAGCATGTCCTGGGGCTCGGTACGGTGAGTACGCCCACGGGCGACTGGCTCGACTATGTGTACTACTCTGCAGTGGTGTATACCACTCTGGGGTTCGGAGACATGGTGCCTAGCGCCGGGCTCCGTATGCTGACCATGGCCGAGGCATTGACCGGCTTCTCCCTCATCACCTGGTCCGCGTCACTTACGTTTCTGCAGATGCAGCGGCTGTGGCGAACCTGAGGCAAGCGCCGAGCTGGCTGCTCGCCACCTCCGGACGGGACGCGCTGGAGCGACTGCTCGCGGGCGCGCATCGCAGCGGCGTCACCGTTGTGCCTCAGGGGGGCGGCTATCGCTTCGAGCTGGTGCACGACGACCATCCGCGTGCCAGTCTGACTCTGGCCCTCACCCCGCTGTTAACCGGCTCGCCCGCTGCCCCTACCGCCGAACTGACGCTGACCCAGGAGCAAGGGCCGCGACAACTGCTTGATCGGGTCTCCGCGCTCATAGCGCTTGAGCCCGAGCTGATTCCATCGCGCCTCGACCCGGCGACACGCGCGTTGACGCCCGACCGATCGCCCAGCGCGCTCAATCATCTGCGGCCGGATTCGCGCTGGCAGGACCTGTTTGTCGCTCACCTGAAGCAGCTCATCGAAAGCTACCAGTGGTGGGAACCACGAGCCTGGGAAAGCCTTTCGGACGATGGCGTGCACGAGTTACGCGTGACCGTGCGGCGCTTACGGGCGCTGCTGAAGCAGTTCGCAGCCGTGCTGCCGACCGAGCGCGTAACCCCGCTGCGCCGGCGCCTGCGCTGGCTCGGCGACGCTCTCGGGGCCGCCCGCGATCTCGATATACAGCTGACACGCTGCCCTGCGGACAACACGGCGCTAGAGCCCTTTCGATTGAGCCTGGCTGCGGACCGACGTGCCACCCAGCTCCGTCTCCTGCAGACTCTGGCAAGCGCGGATGCCCGGGTGCTCCCGATCGAGCTGCATGACCTGGCTGCCGCGACGCGCAGCACGGAACACGAGATCACGGTCGCGGCTGCAGCGCCGCAGAACGTTGAAACTCTCATCGCCCGGGTGCAGGTGCTCGGACATCGAGCTTTAGGACGGACGAGTTGGCCGCGAGCAAAGGACCTTCACCAGCTTCGTCTCGCCGCAAAACGCATGCGCTATGGTCTCGAAACAGTTGCGCCTATCCTCGGCAAACCTCTGATACACCTCGCGGATGAAGCCCGATTGCTACAAGAACGACTGGGTGAGGTGCGGGACGCTGAATCGACAGCTCAACATCTACGCGCATGGCGGGAGACGACACTGATCTCGCGCGCAACGGATCAGGCCGTACGGCGTCAGATCGATAAAGAGCGCGCGCGGGCGCAGAAAGTCGGTAAGAGATTACGCAGCGACTGGCCTTCGTTTCTGGCGAAGAGCCGCGCCCGAATCCTGTGCTAACCTCCGGGGTTTCTTTCGTCGGACCCAAATCATGGACACGCCGTTCTGGTACCAGCGCGCACTCGACACCCCTTCCCGCGATGGGTACGTCGCGGTGGATGGGGCCGATATTCACTACGTAACCTGGGGCGAGGTCGGCAAACCCGGCATCGTGTTAGTCCACGGAAGCAACGCTCACCTTGAATGGTGGCGCTTCGTGGCACCGTTTCTTGCAGACCAGTTTCGTGTGGTCGCGCTCGATAGTTCCGGCAACGGCGACAGCGGCTGGCGCGAGCGTTACAGCGGCGCCGTCCTCGCCAAAGAAGTCTTCGCTGTCTGCCAGGCTGCCGAGTTGGGCGATCGCCCCTTTGTCGTCGGTCACAGCTTTGGCGGTTTTGTGGTGCTGGAGACCGGACACCACTACGGCAAGGACCTCGGCGGCATCGTGTTTCTCGACTTCACGACGGCGCCACCCGAGCACTACGTGGAGTGGGGGTTACGCGCCGAACGCGAGGGCGTGCAGCCCGGTCGCGCCACGCGGATCTATGCGGAGCGCGACGCAGCCCTGGCGCGCTTTCGCTATATGCCGGAGCAGCCCGTCACCCACGCCTGCATTCGTGACTACATCGGCGAGAAGAGCCTGCGACCCGTGGCAGGCGGTTGGACCTGGAAATTTGATCCGGCGCTCTTTGATCATCTGGAGATGGGAATAACCCAACGCGACAAATTTGCCGGCATGGCCTGCCGCAGCGCGGTCGTGCTCGGCGAGCAGAGCGCTGACGAAGGCGCGTTCTGGTCGGGGCACATGGCTGAGATCACCGCGGGCAAGCTGCCCATCTTCCGCATCCCTGGCACGCACCACCACCTCATGTTCGACGATCCGATTGCAGTCGCCGTCGTGCTGAAAGCCATCGTGCTTGGCTGGATCGCGGAAGACGGTCGATCGGAGATGACAAGCGCTCTCGCTCGAACACTCGCAAACTCGCCCGAGAGAAAATAAGCGCGCGAAGCTTCAGCGCACCAACCGACCCGGGAGCGCGCCTGTTGCTTCACCGCGCTCATAGGTCACCTCGCCCGCCACCACATTAACAAGGTAACCCTCGGACTTCTGCTCGAGCCGCGCGCCGCCCGCGGGCAGATCGTGCACCATCTCCGGCGCGCAGATCCGGAGGTTCGCGAAATCGATGACATTGATGTCTGCCTTCATGCCAGGCTCGAGCGTGCCACGGTCATGCAGATCAACCGCGCGGGCGGTGTCATGGGTCTGCCGCCTGATCAGCGTGGGCAGATCAATCAGTTCGCCGCGGGTGCGATCTCGCCCCCAATGCGTCAGCAGCGTCGTGGTAAAGCTTGCATCACAGATGGTGCCCACATGCGCGCCGCCATCGCCAAGCCCGGGCACAGTCCACGGGTTCAGCAGCATCTCCCGACAGCAATCGAGATTGTTATCCGCGTAATTCGCAAACGGCATGAACAGGATCTGCCGTCCATCACGTTCCAGCAGCACGTCGAGCGCGAACTCGAAAGGATCGCGGCCGAGACGTCGGGCCCGCGCGGCCAGGCTGTCAGCAGGATCCGGCTCGTAATTCGGCGGGTCGCCCAGAACCCAGACCTTTTCCAGCCCCGCCATCATCCGGAACAGGCGCTGGAAGCCAGGGCTGGTTTCCTCGCCCAAGATCCGTTCCCGACGTGCGGGATCACGCAGCGCCTGAACACGCGCCTCTAACGGCAGTCGAGCAATTTCGCTGTAGGAAGGCCGCGTGGTGAAGGGATTGAGTGTCGTCGTCAGTCCAAGGAGCACGCCGATCGGGCGCGGAGCCACTTGCCCGCGAATCACCAGCCCCTCTGCGTTCGCCGCCTCTATGCGGTCCATCACCGTGCGCCAGCTGTTAGGTGACAAGCCCTGTGCGAGCGAAAGAGAGAGCGGTCGGCCGCTCTCACGGACCATCGCACGCAACAGGCCGAACTCGTAATCGAGATCGACGAAATCAGAAATGAACTCAAGCACACCACGACCGGCATCACGCAGACCGCGTGCGATCGCGACAAGCTCGTCATGCTCCGCGGTCAGTGACGGGGTGGGCGCACCCTTGCTGCTGCGATGGTTGAGCGACCGCGAGCTGGTGAAACCGATGGCACCGGCACGCATCGCCTCGGCGGTGATACGCTGAAACGCCGCCAGATCGTCGGCTGTCGCAGGTTCGCGATTGGCTCCGCGCTCACCCATGATGAAAACCCGCATCGCAGCATGGGGCAGCTGGGCTGCCACATCGATATCGAACTGGCGCGGAGCGAGGTAATCCAGAAAATCGGGAAAGGACTCCCACTCCCAGGAGAGCCCTTCGTGCAGTGCTGCACCAGGGATGTCTTCAACACCTTCCATCAGCTCGACCAGAATCCCGTGGTCCTGCGTGCGCACGGGAGCAAAGCCGACGCCACAGTTGCCCATCACCGCGGTGGTGACGCCGTGATAGCAGGACGGCGCCATGCGTGACGCCCAGGTCGACTGGCCGTCATAATGCGTATGAATGTCGACGAAGCCCGGCGTGACAAGCGCACCAGCGGCATCAATCTCGCGCCGACCGGCACCGGCGACCCGACCTACGTCGACAATCCGCCCACCCTGGATAGCAACGTCCGCCGTGCGGGCCGCCCCACCCAAGCCATCGATAACGGTGCCCGCGCGAATCACCAGATCGTGCTGTGCCATGGTCGTCCCCTCTTGCGTTCAGTCCACTTGTGCCCGATCGATTGTCGCACAGGCGATCCAACTGTCTAGAATGACGCCCGCCAATCGTCCCAAAAGAATCGCCCGCAAGGAGTTGCCGTGAAAAAGGCTGCGCTGGCTCTGATCGCCCTCTCACTTGCCGTCGTGGCCTGGTTCCTGCTGAAACCGGCGCCCGAACTCGAGCCGACACCGATCAAGCCGCAACCACTCACCATCCGCCAGATAGAAAGCGGTGAGGTGATCGGATTCGTGGCAGACGGCGCCCGCACCTGGCTCGGCGTTCCCTATGCGCAGGCGCCGGTGGGCAAGCTGCGCTGGCAACCGCCTCGTCCTGCCGTTCCCTGGAGTGGTCTGCGCGAAACCATTGCCGCGGGGTCAAGGTGTCCGCAAAAGCCGTCTGCGCTGGCACCGGTTGAGGGCGAAGCACCGGCCGTGATCGGGGACGAAGACTGCCTTTATCTCAACATCTACGCGCCCGCAAACGCGAGCCGCCTGCCGGTCATGTTCTGGATTCACGGCGGCGGCAACACCATCGGCAGCGGAGCGGAGTACGTCGGCGCCAATCTGGCCACCCGCCACAATCTGGTGGTGGTCACGATCAACTATCGCCTGGGCCCGTTTGGCTGGTTCGCTCACCCCGCATTAGCAAGCGGTGATCCGGCGAACGACTCAGGCAACTTCGGCACGCTGGACATCATTCGCGCGCTGGAGTGGACACGGGACAACATCGCAGCCTTCGGTGGCGATCCCGCCAACGTCACCGTATTCGGAGAATCTGCGGGTGCCTTCAATACGCTCGCGATGATGGTTTCCCCGCTTGCGCGCGGGCTCTTTCATCGAGCCATTTCCCAGAGCGGCGGCCTTGAACCCACGGACATGTCGTCTGCGAGCAACTATGCAGCAAGCGGCGGCCACCCCTACAGCGCGCGGGAGATCGTTAACCAGCTGATGATCGCGGACGGAAGCGCCCGTGATATCGCGGACGCCACGGCGCGACAGAACCGCATGAGCGCCGCGGAGCTGCGCGGCTACCTGTACAGCAAGACCAGCGAAGATCTCTTCGCGCTTTGGAGCGGCGGCGGCTTCGGCATGATCAACGTGCCCGATAACCTCGGCGACGGCCACGTGCTGCCGAACCGATCCGCCGCGGAGTCATTCGCAGATCCGGACAACTACGCCAACGTGCCAGTCATTCTCGGCACAAACCGCGACGAACCCGCGTTGTTCATGGCGCAGGACCCACAGCACGTCACGCGCTTTCTCGGCTTTCTGCCGCGCCTTCGCGACGAGGAGAGCTACCTGCGCACCGTGCGCTACGGCGCGCTCGCGTGGAAAGCCCGCGGCGTCGATGAACTCGCCGAGGCGCTCACCCGCTCGGGCAACAAGGCAGTCTACGCGTACCGGTTCGACTTCGATGAGCTGCCAAGCCGCGGCGGTTACGACCTCTCCAAAGCCATCGGCGCTGGTCACTTCCTTGAAGTGCCCTTTGTTTTCGGCGACTTCGTGAACTTCCCCCTTGCTAATCTGTTTGGCGACGATAATCCGGAGCAACAGGTGCTCTCTGAGCAGATGATGTCGTATTGGGCTGAATTTGCTTACGCGGGCGCACCCGGCACGGGGCGGGACGCTGAGCTCCCAACCTGGCTGCGCTGGGGCGAGAATGCGCAGCGCACGATGGTGCTCGATACCACCGCCGGCGGCGGCCTGCGCATGATCGATAATCTGGTCACGCGCGATGCAATCGTGGCAGAACTCGCGACCGACCCCGCGGTACCCAGCCAAGCGGAGCGGTGCGCGATCTACCGCTCTTCCTTCCGCTGGGGCAGCCAGTTCGACGCCAACGAGTATGCGAACCTGGGCACGGAAGGCTGCGACGCAGCCTCCGGCGAACCGGGCGGATCCTGATACCCCCAAGCAGCGTCAGGCGACCGGCTTCACCTGACGCAGAAAACGCAGCAGGGCGTCGTTCACCGGGGCGGGCGCTTCCTGCTGCGTCCAGTGCCCGATGCCCGGGATCAGTTCGTTGATCAGCAGGTTCGGTACGCGTGTCGGCAGCTGCTTAAGGGCCTCCGCTGCCATCAGAATGACCCCATCCTTCGCACCCGCCACGAACATGGCCGGCTGCGCAATCGTCTGCGGCGCGCCCGCCGTGAGCGCCCATGTCAGATCGTGGTTGCGATAGTAGTTGAGCGGTCCTCGCATCCCACTGCGGGTGAATTCCCCGACGTAGAAATCGAGATCTGCCTCCGTGAGCCAATCCGGTAGTTGCGCAGGATCGGGCAAGTCAGACAGCAGATCCGCATCCGGCGCCTTTGGCTGGACATCGGAGAGGTCGGCTTCACCGCTGCCGAGATACAAGAACTTTCGCAGCGCCACCCGCAAATCGCGCTCGAACTCGGCTTCCGCCACGCCGGCCGTCTGAAAATAGAGCTGGTAGAAAAAGGTGTCCTTGAAGACCGCACGCATCGTCGCCATCGGCGGCGTTGCGGGTCGAGGGCTGAAGGGCACCGACAACGCACCTACCGCCGTCACCCGATCCGGATGATGCAGTGCCGAGGCCCAGGCTGTCGGTGCGCCCCAGTCATGCCCGATCACGACCGCGGTGTCGTAACCCAGGGCCGGGATCAGACCGGCGATATCGTTGACCACGGTGTACTGGTTGTAGGCCTCGATCGCGAAGGGGCGATCGCTCTTGCCGTAACCACGCATATCCGGAGCCACCACGTGATACCCGGCAGCGGCAAGCGGCTCGAACTGATGCCGCCAGGAGTACCAGGACTCTGGAAAACCGTGCAGCAGAAGCACCAGTGGGCCGTTTCCAGCCTCAGCGATGTTGAGCGCTATGCCATTGGTTGCGACGCGACGCTGGGTAATAGCCATGTTCGTTTACCTGTGAGAAATCGTGTTCAGTTGCGAGTACAGAGAAAGGCTCCGGGCACGGGACCGGGCGCCTCAAGTTCGGGATGGCTGTCTTCGTACTCGAGACCCAGGGCCTCCGCGATGGTCGCCGGCACCATCGCTGCCGACAGGGGTTCACCCGCCTTATCAGGATTACGCGGCGGCGTATCGGGTCCGAGTATCGCAAGCCAGGTCTCACCGTCTCCCGGCCGGGTTGTCGGCAGTTCGGCAGACGCCGGTCCATGGTGGCGCCAGTCCGCCAGCGTGCGGCCCCGCCCGTGGTCGGTGGTGATGATCAGTGTGGTGCGGTCGCGATAGTCCCGATCCGCCTGCACCCAGGCCCACAGATCAGCGATGAATCGATCCGTGCGATGCGCGGCGCGGGCGTAGGCGTCATACCATCCGTCGTGGGCGAAGTCGTCGGTTTCCCCATAGGCAATCAGGAGCACGCGCGGTTTACGGACCGAAAGCCACGTCTTTGCGTACCGGTGGGTGAACGCATCGAGCCGAACGGCATCCCATGGGCTTGGGATTTCTTTCTGCAGCGCATTGAGCAGCGGAATATCACGTTCGTTGGTGAGTGAGCTTGGCTCGAAGCCGGCGTTGACCGGAAAGCGCGCACGCTCTTCGTTCAGAATGTAGGGGAACACGTCCCAGGACGCGAACGCCGCAACCCGGCCACGAAAATCCTGGCGCGCGTTAAGCCACTCGAGCACGGTACGGTTCGGGTTGGGAACCTTGTCATTCGAGTTGATCCGCGGATCCACAACGCCGGTCAGGATCTCGCTGTAGCCCGGGTAGGAGAAATGCAGCGGGTTGGCGACCCCGACCGCGCTGCCCTCGTTGCGGTTGCCATGCAGCTGCCCCTTCGTGGCCAGCGTCTTCCAGAAGAACGGCATCAGTGCCTCACGCCGCTCTACCGCCGTTTCGCGCCAGAAGTCGCTTTCAAAGGCGGGGGCTGTCTTCGCGTAGCGAATCGACCCGGGATGACGCGCGATGGCAGCATCGATTCCGGTAAAGACTTCCTGCCAGCGCAGACCATCAAGTGTTACCAGGATCACGTTCCGCGTACGACACGCTTCTGCAACCGCCAGCGACGAGAACACGAGCAGCGCGAGCGCGGCCACGTATTGAACGATCATGGCCCTCGGCGCGGGGGCTGCCACGCGCCTAATCCTCGATCGCCGCATAGATAATGTTCTTGAGCTGACCGCGGAAATTGAACGTCGCCGACGGCATCAGCTGGGTCATGAACACCACAACCAGATCTTCCTGCGGGTCGACCCAGAAGATGGTCGAGGCGGCGCCGCCCCAGTAGTAATCGCCCACGCCGAGCGCGCCCGTTGCGACCTCGCTGAGAGACATGGCAAAACCAAGGCCGAAGCCTACGCCTTCATAGGCTGTCTCCGCGAAATCACCGAGCGCGATGGTCGCAAGATCCTGCCCGCCCGGCAGATGGTTTGCCGTCATGAGCCGCAGCGTGCGACTGCCGATGATCCGTTCACCCGCGTGTTCGCCGCCCTGTCGCAGCATGTCGCAGAAGCGCAGATAGTCCGCGGTGGTTCCGGTCAATCCGCCGCCGCCGGACAGCATGGAGGGCGTATGCGCGTAGGTGCTCGCAAGCGGATCATCAATCAGACGCAACGATTTGTCCGGCTGACGCTGATAGTTAGCGGCAAACCGATCAAGCTTGTCTGGCGCGACGCTGAAGGCGGTGTCCGTCATGCCGAGCGGCGTGAAGATATGCTCGGCAAAGTACGCATCCAACGATTGCCCGGAAAGGACTTCTACCAGGCGACCGCAAACATCCGTCGCATAGGAATACAGCCAGCGGGAACCAGGATCAAAGGCGAGCGGCATGCGCCCGAGCTTCTCCACGAATCCCGCGAGCGTTTCCCCTTCGTTACGAACGACGCCCGCGCTGCGATAAAGCCGATCGACCGGCGTTTCGCCCCAACCATAGGACAACCCCGCGGTGTGCATGAGCACGTGTCGCATGGTCACGGGGTCGCGCGGGGCACGCGTCTGCATGCTATCGCCCTCACCGCTGACCCAGACCTGCTGATTGCGCCACGAAGGAATGAAACGGTGTACCGGATCATTGAGCTGGAACAGCCCGCGCTCGTAGAGCTGCATCAGCGCAATGGAGGTGACGGGCTTGGTCATCGAGTAGATGCGAAAGATGGCGTCATCGCGCATCGGGCGCTGTCGCTCCCGGTCCATGTAGCCGAAGGAGCGAAAATAGGCGAGCTGATTACGACGCGCGACAGCGACCTGACACCCGGCGATCTTGCCCGGCTCGATGTACTGGCGGTGCAGATGCTCGCTGATGCGGTCGAGGCGCGCGGGGGCAAAACCCGCTCGCCGCGGATGCGTTTCAATGGTCATGCGGATTCCTCATTCGGGCAGGTCAAGAACCCGCTTGGCGAGAATATTGAGCTGCACCTCGGATGTGCCACCCTCGATCGAGTTCGCCTTGGAGCGCAGCCAGCCGCGCGTGGCATCGAGCTCGACCGCCCCGAACGCCTCGCCTTCCCAACCCACGCCGCTCGTGCCCATAAGCGCAAGCGTCAGCTCGTAGCGGCCCTTGTTCTGCTCGGTGCCGTAGTACTTGAAGAGGGACGACATCGCACCCGGCGCGATCCCTGCCGTCATCTCCTCCTGCGAGCGCTTCATGGTGAGTCCGAAGGCTCGGTCATTCATGCGATGCCGCAGAATGTCGGCGCGCAGTACCGGGTCGGCAATTCGCCCTTCGTGCACGCCCACGTACTCGCGGGCGAGCTCTTCGAGCGTCACGGCTTTCTGTCCACTGTTGCCGATACCGCCAATGGAGGTGCGCTCGTACTGCAGCAGCCGCTTGGCCACGGTCCAGCCCTGGTTCACCTGACTCACCACGTTGCGACGCGGCACGCGCACGTTGTCGAAAAACGTTTCGCAGAACGGCGAGTAGCCTGATATGAGCAGGATCGGCTTGACCGTAATGCCGGGCGTCGTCATGTCAAAGAGAATGAACGTGATGCCCTGGTGCTTCGGTGCCTGCGGGTCCGTGCGCACCAGACAGAACATCCAGTCCGCGTGGTCGGCGCCGGAGGTCCAGATTTTCTGTCCGTTGATGATGTAGTCATCGCCATCCACCACGGCCGAGGTGCGCAGGCTGGCAAGATCGGAGCCCGCGTTTGGCTCGCTGTAACCCTGGCACCACCAGATATCGCCGCGTGCAATGCTGGGCAGATGTTCGAGCTTCTGCTCCTCGGTGCCGTATTCCAGGAGCGCGGGACCGATCATGCTGATGCCCATGCCCACCAGCGCTGGCCGTGCGTTGATGCGTTGTAATTCTTCCTGGAGGATCCGGTTCTGCGCCTTGTCGAGACCCGCGCCGCCATAGGCGCGCGGCCACAGCGGCACGGTGAACCCGCGCGCAGCCATGCGATCCATCCACAGCTTTGTGTCCGGATTACGATAGCGCGCACGGCGTCCTCCGCCGGGATACTCGTCTGCCGGCATGGGCGTACGCATGCTTACCGGACAGTTGGTCTCGAGCCAGGAACGGATCTCTTCGCGAAACAGGTCATCGGCTGCAGACATGAGCGATCTCCAGGGGCGCGTGAAGCGTCGATGGTACTGGATCGAGCCAACGTGACGCACCTGCCAGCCGCAGCGATACTCGACCACAGGCCCGAACCGGGAGGGGCTCATGTACGCAGGAGATCAGACGGCCGCCATGAGAGGGGAGCGAAGTACAGACCCGCTGCGCCTGCTCTTTCTGCTCGTGCTGATGCTCAATCCGTTGTCTGTCAGTCATGCGTCAAGCCTCGTCGGCAGCCCTGACTGTGGCGACTGTCACGCCGCTCAAACGGATGCGTGGCGCGCGAGTCACCATGCCCGTGCCATGCAGCCCGCCGCTCCGGAGACGATCAACGCCCGATGGAGCGACAGCTTCTCCCACGCGGGCGTGACCTCGCGCTTCGAACGGGCAGGCGAACGCTTCCTGGTGCACACCATCGACGCTAATGGTCGACCCGATACATTTCCGGTGCGTTACACCTTTGGCGTCGAGCCGCTGCAGCAGTATCTGTTACAGGGTCCGCGCGGACGCCTGCAGGCGTTTTCAGTCGCGTGGGATACCCGCCCAATCAAAGCGGGCGGCCAGCGCTGGTTTGATCTCTTTCCTGATACGCGGGATCACCGTGACCCGCTCCACTGGAGCGGTCGAGCGCAGAACTGGAACTACATGTGCGCTGACTGTCATGTGACCGACTTCCGGAAAGGCTATACGCCGGCCGACGACAGCTTTGCGAGCACGTTCTCCGAGATCGGCGTCGGCTGCGAGGCATGCCATGGTCCCGCCAGCGCGCACGTCGCCTGGGCTCGTGACCCGACCCGGTCTGCCAAGCCGCTGCACGCGGGGTTTCGCACCGGCTTTCCCGTGCGCGAGCGCGTGCAGACTACGCCGGGGGCAAGCGCGCTTTTGCGCCCGCGGGCGGTGAACCGAACGGAAACCGAGGTCTGCGCGCCGTGTCATGCGCGCCGCACCGCGATCGCCGAGGGCTACGAGCCTGGAGCTCCCTTCCTCGACCACTATGCGCCCGCGCTCATCGAATCCGGGCTCTACCACGCCGACGGTCAGCAGCAGGACGAGGTCTTCATCTGGGGTTCATTCCTGCAAAGCCGCATGTACGCCGCCGGCGTGACGTGCAGCGATTGCCATGATCCGCACAGCGGTCAACTGCGGTCCGAACCCGCTGCTCTGTGCGTTTCATGTCACGAGGCGCAACGCTTTGACAGCGCATCTCACGGGCAAGGTTTGCGCGCGGCGAACGGTTCAGGGTGTGTCGACTGTCATATGCCGGCAACCACCTACATGGGTATCGACGCGCGACGTGATCACGGGTTCAACGCGCATCGGCGACCCGCCTTTGCCGACGGTTTCGCAGCGGCGTGGCGCGGAGATCCGAGGGCGCGGACGGCGCTTCAGCGCCTTGCTGCCGATCCCGCCACACCGGAGATCATTCGCGCCAGCGCGCTCCGCGCCTTTGCCTACGTAGCCGGCCCTGGGTTTCCGGACGCGCTGCGCGCCGGGCTCACCGATCCGGCGCCGCTTGTGCGGTACGGGGCGCTCATGGCGCTCGACAGTTTTGCGTTAGGCGCTGACAGCGATGAGCTGCTGCCGCTGCTCGCAGATCCGCTGCGCGCCAATCGCATCGCGGCCGCCCGTCTGCTCGCGGGTTATCCCACACAGCAACTTCCCGCAGCGACCGCGCGCACGTTTGAGGCGGCCGCTTCCGAGTTCCGCCGTTCACAGGCGCTGAACGCGGATCGACCGGAAGCGCGTGTCGCGCTCGCCCTCTTCGACGCGGCCGAGGGCAATCCTGACGCCGCGCGGGCAACACTGCTCGAGACCCTACGCATCGCTCCCGATGCTCTACCGGCCTGGATCAACCTGGGCGACCTGGCGCGGCGCGAGGGTCAGGAACACGAGGCCACGACTCTGCTGCGCAAGGGCTTGGAGCAGAACCCGGATTCACCCGACCTCAAGCACGCGCTCGGACTCGCGCTGGTGCGCATCGGCGCACGTAGCGAGGCAGAGGCGCTGCTCGCGGCTGCCGCACGGACCGCACCGCAGAACGCGCGCTATGCCTATGTCCACGCCGTCGCGCTGCATTCCGCGGGACGCACATCGGCGGCATTCGCCGCGCTCGATGAAGCTCTCGTGCGCCATCCCTATAACCGCGACCTCTTGATCGCGAGTGCTCTGTTTCACCGTGATGCCGGCGACCTGAAGAACGCACAACGCTACGCCAGGCGGCTGCTCACCGGTCGTACGGATGATGCGGAAGTCGTCGCGATCGCGCGGTCACTCGGGCTTGACGGTGTTTCCGACCTGAACACGCCGGGATCATGACAGGGCTTCTTGGGCGCGGATCGGCTTGCTATCGTGCGCCTACCATCATTCCGGACCGCACTCATGACGCCGCCCATCCTGAGCGTTCTCGATCTTGCTCCGATCACCGAGGGAAGCACGGCGACCGAGGCCCTGCGCCGCAGCCGCGCGCTCGCGCGTCACACCGAAAGTCTCGGCTACGAGCGCTTCTGGCTGGCAGAGCATCACAACATGCCGGGCATTGCGAGTTCGGCGACCGCAGTCGCCATCGGCTACGTCGCCGAGGGCACTGAGCGCATTCGCGTTGGCGCGGGCGGTATCATGCTGCCGAACCATGCGCCGCTCGTCATCGCCGAGCAGTTCGGCACGCTTGCCGCCCTGTACCCGGACCGCATCGACCTGGGCATCGGGCGCGCACCCGGCACAGACGGCCTCACGGCGCGCGCGCTGCGACGCAATCTTGCCGGCGATATCGATGAGTTCCCGCGCGACGTTCTTGAGCTGCTCGCGTATTTCGGCGAGCCGGCAGAGGGACAGCGCGTCCGCGCGATTCCCGGCGCCGGGTCTCATGTTCCGGTCTGGATTCTCGGTTCAAGCCTCTACGGCGCCCAGCTCGCCGCGATGCTGGGGCTGCCCTTCGCCTTTGCATCGCACTTTGCACCGGCGGCCATGATGCGCGCGATCGAGATCTATCGAAGCACTTTCAAGCCTTCAGCCTACCTCGCGGAGCCGTGGGTAATGCTCGGCTTCAATGTCTGCGCTGCCGCCACCGATGAAGAAGCGGTATACCTGCGGAGCTCCTCGCTGCAGGCCATTCTGCGTCTGCGTCAGGGCATGCCAGGAAAACTCCCGCCGCCCGTTCGCGACTTTGAGGTCGGACTCGATCCCGCCGCACGCGCCATGCTGGCGGAATTTTCGGTGTGTTCCGCGGTCGGAGGACCGGCCACTGTCGCCGCGGCGATCGAGAGCTTTGCCGAACGCACCGGCGCCAATGAGCTCATGGTCGCCACCCAGATCTTCGATCCGCACGCGCGTCTCGAGTCCTACTCGATTCTCGCGGCGGTGCACGCGGAGCTCGCTTCGCGCCGGGAGACGAGCGCCGCTTAGGTTCCGCGAAGTTTACGAAAGCTCTCGAGCCGACGCGGGTCGAGAGCACCACCATCGATCGCTGCCCGCACCGCACAAGCGGGTTCACGGTCATGTCGGCAGTTTGCAAAGCGGCAGTCTGCTGCGAATTCCGCAATGTCCTCGAAGAGCGCAGCGACGCCGAAGCCAACATCCCCGAGATTAAGTTCGCGCAGTCCCGGCGTGTCGAGGATGAGACCTCCGCCATCGAGCAGATGCAGAGACCGGTGCGTCGTCGTGTGCCGACCCTTGCCGTCTGCTGCACGAATCGCGCCGGTCAGCTGCAATTGCGCTCCCGCGATCGCGTTGACCAATGTGGATTTGCCGACACCGGACGAACCGAGCAACGCCACGGTCTGCCCGATTCCGCAGTGCGCGCGAACGCCCTCGAGACAACTGCTGTCGCGGGCGTCCACCACGTGCACTTCCAGATCGCGCTTCAGCGTGACAGCGTCGGCACGAAAGCGCTCGGGATCAGAGGCCAGATCCGCCTTGGTTAGCACCAGCACAGGGTGCACGCGCGCGTCGAGCGCAAGAGTCAGGAAGCGTTCCAGCCGCGAGCGGTTGAATTCTTCGTTACAGGAGGTGACGAGCAGCAAGGTATCCACGTTCGCTGCAAGCGGCTGCCGCTCGTGCTGCCGTCCTGCTGCGCGACGCTCAAGCAGATTCTCGCGCGCGAGCAGTGTGACGACGCTGCGTCGAGCCGCATCAAGCAGCACCCAGTCGCCTACCACGGGCCGGTCGATCGCGTCGGACTGAAACCAGCGTCCGCCCAGATGTTGCTGCGTCTCACCGGCAGCGTCCATGACCGAGAGCGACCGTCGCCAGACGCCAAACACGCGTGCGGGCACGAGGTCACGCTCTCGGTGACCACACTGCTTGGCGAAGATCGTGCGCCAACCAAGACGCACGAGCGCGCGGGTCGAATCGGATGCAGACACGCGCTAGTCCTGGAGCAGCACGGGGAGGTAACGATCCAGTTCCGCGCGCCGTACCTGCCAGTCCGGCATATAGCGGCTCATGAGCGCGTAGAAACCCGGGCCGTGATCGTGATGACGCAGATGACACAGCTCATGCAACACCACATAGCGCGTGAGCCGGTGCGGCAGCTTCACCAGATGCGTGTTGAGCGCGATGCGCCCGCTGTGACTGCAACTGCCCCACTGGCTGCGCATGAACCGATGCCGCCAGAGCAGCGTGCGCTGATGCAGCCAATCGAGCCGCGGTCGAAAATAATCAAACTGGCGGGCGAAGAGCGCTTCGGCGCGCGCCTTGTACCAGGCGTTCAGGAGCAGGCGCACGCGCTCGGAACGCAACACCTGCACGCCCGCCTGTCGCTTTGAAGCAGGCCCCAGCACCACGCGCAAATTGCCGGCGGGCGGTCGCCCGCTCAGCAGCGGCAGTTGTCGTGAGTCTCGCGAGCGGTAAACGTGCAGCGCGACCGCGTCGGCCTCTCCGTCAATCACCACGAGCTGATA
>DMUF01000104.1:0-2298 GCA_003476445.1 Gammaproteobacteria bacterium
GCGACGATCTGACCGCCATGCACGCCGGCGCCGGGGCCGATGTCGATGATGTGGTCGGCGAGACGTATGGCTTCCTCGTCATGCTCCACGACGAGCACGGTGTTGCCGAGGTCCCGCAGGTGGCGCAGGGTCTTCAGCAAGCGCTCATTGTCGCGCTGGTGCAGGCCGATTGAAGGCTCGTCCAGGATGTACATCACGCCGACCAGCCCTGCCCCGATCTGGCTCGCGAGTCGGATGCGCTGGGCTTCGCCACCAGAGAGGGTGTCTGCGCTTCGATCAAGGGTCAGGTAGTTCAGCCCGACATCGACGAGAAAGCGCAATCTCGCGCTGATCTCTTTCAGGATGCGGTCCGCGATCTCGCCGCGCCGCCCCTGCAGCTCGAGGGCGTCCAAATGAGCCAGAGCGGATTCCACTGATCTTCCCGTGATCTCTGGCAGATTGACCGTTCCGATGAAGACATGCCGCGATGACTCGCGCAGACGTGTCCCCTCGCAATCGGGACAGGCTCGCACGCGCAGATACTTCTGCAGCTGCTCACGCACCATGCCCGAGTCTGTTTCGTGGTATCGGCGCTCGAGGTTGGGGATCACTCCCTCAAACCGATGAGTGCGCTGAATGATGTCGCCGCGATCGTTCGCATAGGAAAAACTGATGCGTTCGCGCCCGCTGCCGAACAGGATCGCCTCGCGATGCTTTTTCTTGAGCGCTCGGAACGGGGTTTCGACATCGAACCCGTAGTGTGTCGCGAGCGATGACAGCATGTGGAAGTAGTAGATGTTGCGCCGATCCCAACCGCGAATGGCGCCCTCGGCCAGGGTCAGATCTTCGTTCTGGACCACGAGCTCCGGGTCAAAGAACTGCTTTACGCCAAGCCCGTCGCACGTAGGACAAGCACCGGCGGGATTGTTGAAGGAGAACATTCGCGGCTCGAGCTCGGTGATGCTGTAGCCACAGTGCGGGCAGGCGAAACGCGCGGAGAACACGATTTCTTCCGCTGCGTCGTCGTCCATGTCGACCACCCGGGCGACGCCGTCGGCCAGGTTCAGCGCCGTTTCGAAGCTTTCCGCGAGTCGCTGCCGCGCGTCCGGACTGATGCGCAGACGGTCCACCACTGCCTCGATGGTGTGTTTACGGTTCTTGTCGAGCTCTGGCGCGGTGTCGAGATCGGTGACGATGCCGTCGATGCGTGCGCGGATAAACCCGTTGCCCTGCAGCTCCTTGAAGACATGCAGATGCTCCCCCTTGCGTTCGCTGATCACCGGTGCGAGCACCATGATGCGTTTGCCAGCGGTAAGCCCGAGTACTTGATCCACCATCTGGCTCACGGTCTGTGCGTCGAGCACCGTGCCATGGGTCGGACAACGCGGCTCGCCGACCCGTGCATACAACAGACGCAGGTAATCGTAGATCTCGGTAATCGTTCCCACGGTGGAGCGCGGGTTGTGCGAGGTGGATTTCTGTTCGATGGAAATGGCCGGAGAGAGCCCCTCGATGTGGTCGACATCGGGTTTCTCCATCATCGAGAGGAACTGTCGCGCGTAGGCAGAAAGCGATTCCACGTACCGGCGCTGGCCCTCGGCGTATAGCGTGTCAAAGGCGAGTGATGATTTGCCGGATCCGGATAGACCGGTGATGACGACCAGTCGATCGCGCGGAATATCCAGGTTGATGTTGCGCAGGTTATGGGTTCGTGCGCCTCGAACGCTGATCTTGTCCAAGGAGTTTGCCCGGCGGGAAGGTCCCGGAACATAGCGGTATAGCACCCGCCCTGCAAGGCTCGAATGGACTCGCTCGAATCTGCAACCGGATCAGCCCCGAGATCAAAGGCTGTCGCATAGAGTCGGTGTCTGCGCACGCGTGCGCGCGTTCATTCCGCACAGTGCGGGCAGCCAGTGTCGTGCGCTTCGACGGAGTGATGGGCTAGACTTCCCTCCGCAAAGTTGCGGCGAAGCGGAGTTCGACACCATGGCCCGAGGAATCAACAAGGTTCTGCTCATCGGCAATCTCGGGCGCGATCCGGAGACACGCTATGCCCAGGGCGGTGGCCCGGTTACTCGGTTCAGCATTGCAACGTCCGAAAGCTGGCGGGACCGCGCGAGCGGCGAGAGCCAGGAGCGAACGGAGTGGCATAACGTCGTCTGTTTCGGTCGGCTTGCCGAAATCGCCGGTGAGTATCTGCGCAAAGGTTCCAAGGTCTACGTCGAGGGCAGCCTGCGTACGTCCAGTTGGGAACAGGAAGGCCAGAAGCGATTCCGCACGGAAGTGGTAGCGCGCGAGATGCAGATGCTCGACGGCCGC
>DMUF01000104.1:2639-15626 GCA_003476445.1 Gammaproteobacteria bacterium
GGGCGGTGACGCTCCGCCGACAGGGTTTGAGCCGCGAAGACCAGACGCGCGTCCAGATAATCGCCCAACGCTCGATGAAGATCCGGGCTTTGACGACGACGATATTCCGTTCTGACGAGAGCGGTCGCCACGCGCTTTCCGCGTGATCGCGCCTTGTCTTCAGTTCAGGGCGCCGCCGCCCCAAAAAGCGAGCAGCACGATACCCAGCAGCAAGCGATAGATTACGTACGGGAGCATGCCCGTGCGATCGATCAGCGCAATGAAAGCCCGAATGCAGGCATAGGCTGAAAGCCCCGCGATCAGGGCGCCAGCCAGAGAGTGCGTCCAAGCGGTCGCGTGGCCGCTTTCCAGAGCGTCGTTTACGAGCAAGAGTCCCGCGCCCGCAATCGTGGGAATGGACAGCAGGAACGAAAACCGGGCTCCCGCGGCCCGCGACATGCCGACCAGCAGGGCGGCGGTCAGCGTGATACCTGAGCGCGATGTGCCGGGCACGATAGAGAGCACCTGCAGCGCGCCGATGAAGGCGGCATCTCGCCAGGTCACGTCGGTGCGCTGGCCGTGACGGCGATCCGCGTACCACAGAAGCAAGCCGAAAATAATGCTCGCGGTGGCGATCACCGGGACATTGCGCAGCGCGACCTCCACCCAATCTTTAAGCAGAAAGCCGAAGATGACGATCGGCAGCGTCGCTAGCGCGAGCTTCAACACCATCGACGCATCGTCGTTCAATTGACGCTCGGCAATGCTCTGCACGCTTCCGCGCGCGTAACCAATGAGTTCGTGCCGAAAGAAGGCCATGACGGCGACTAAAGTGCCGACGTGCACGGCAATATCGAACGCAAGCCCCTGATCCGGCCAGTCGGTGAGCTGCGCTGGCAGAATGAGATGAGCCGAACTCGAGATCGGCAGAAACTCAAGAAGGCCCTGCAATAGAGACAAAACGATGACTTGGGTCCACTCCATCACAGTATTGTAGACCACTGATCACCTTCTCTTGCGGTTTCTGCGGCAGAATGAGGGCTATGACTGACGCGATTACCCTGCCGCTTTTCCCGTTGCCCACGGTGTTATTTCCCGCGGGGCGTATGCCCCTGCAGATTTTTGAGCCTCGGTATCTCGACATGATCAGCCGCTGCATGCGCGAGACCGGCTCATTTGGCATCGTCCTGATCCGGCGCGGGCAGGATGCCAGGCTGACGCAGGAAACGGCCCAGCCCGATATCTGCGAGGTGGGTACGGCGGCGGCGATCATCGATTTCAACCCGCTTCCAAACGGCCGCCTGGGCATCGTGGTCAAAGGGCAGCAAAAGTTTCGGGTAGTGCACACGCGGGAGCTTGCAGATCATCTGCTGGAGGGAACGGTCGTGCCGCTGGCCGCTGAAGCTCCAGTCCCGCTGCCCGCGGCATTTGGTGGGCTGGCCGCTTTGCTGCGTGAACTCGCCCAGCACCCGCTGGTGCAGCGTCTGGGTCCCGAGATTGATTTCGAGGATGCGGTGTCGGTGAGCTGCCGTCTCGCGGAACTTCTGCCAATCGAGCCCGCGATCAAGCAGAGCTTGCTGGAACTCGACTCGTCGGACGAGCGCCTTGAGGCACTGGCTCGCGTCGTCGACCAGATGCGGGGCTGACGTATAATCCGCCGCCCTGCGGCAGGTGTTCGGCGCGACAGGAACATGAACGTGGATTCCTCTCTACAGGATTACATGCAGGCTCTCGGGCAGCGTGCGCGAGCAGCTTCTCGACGTATGGCTGCGGCGGCAACGGCGCAAAAGTCGGCCGCGCTGCGGGCCATTGCGCGCGGGCTCGATGAGTCCCGTGCAAGCTTGCTTGCGGCTAACGCGCGCGATCTGGCCGCGGCTGCGGGGGCTGACATCGAACAGCCGCTCATCGATCGTCTCGGGCTCGATGAGGCCGGCATCGACCGTATGATCGAAGGCCTGTTGCAGGTTGAGCGCCTTCCGGATCCGATCGGTGTCATCAGTGACCTCACCTATCGCCCGACGGGCATTCAGGTCGGTCGCATGCGCGTGCCTCTCGGCGTCATCGGCATCATTTATGAATCGCGTCCCAACGTAACCGCGGAGGCGGCGAGTCTCTGCCTCAAATCGGGCAACGCCTGCATTTTGCGCGGCGGATCCGAGGCGTTTCATTCCAACCAGGCGATCGCGGCGGTGATTGCCGCGGGTCTGGAATCCGCCGGGCTGCCCGCGGCGGCGGTGCAGCTGGTCGAGACCGTTGATCGCGCGGCGGTTGGGGAACTCGTGCGCATGAAGGCCCATGTGGATGTGATCGTGCCGCGCGGGGGGAAGGGTTTGATCGAGCGGCTGAACCGGGAGTCTTCGATCCCGATGATCAAGCACCTCGACGGCGTCTGTCATGTTTATGTCGACAGCGATGCAGACCCGGCCATGGCGGTCGCGATCGCGTTCAATGCGAAGCACGAGAAATACGCCGTCTGCAACGCAATGGAAACGTTGCTCGTGGCGCGGTCCATGGCTGCTGAGATTCTTCCGCCGCTGGCGGAGCAGATGCTGGCCAGCGGGATCGAGCTGCGCGGTTGCCCTGAGGTGTGCGCTTGGGTGCCGGCCGCCAAGCCAGCCCATGAGTCGGATTGGTCCGAGGAGTATCTGGGCCCGGTGGTTGCCGTTCGTGTGGTTGAAGACATTGACGAAGCGATTGCCCATATCAACACCTATGGCTCTGGTCACACAGATGCGATCGTTACGCGCGACTGGTCGCGCGCGCGGCGTTTTCTGGCTGAGGTCGATTCCGCCAGCGTGATGGTGAACGCCTCAACACAATTTGCAGACGGTTTCGAATACGGCCTTGGGGCGGAGATCGGCATCTCTACGGACAAGCTGCACGCGCGCGGCCCCGTTGGTCTCGAGGGGCTGACCACGCAGAAATACGTTGTGCTGGGCAACGGCGAGATTCGACACCGTTGATCGGAATTCTGGGTGGTACCTTCGACCCGGTTCATCTCGGGCATTTGCATGCGGCGCGCAGCGTCTGTGATCGGCTCGGGCTTGCGTCGGTCCATCTGATGCTCTCAGCCCGCCCCGGGCATCGAGATGCGCCGCTGGCGCCGATGGCGGCGCGGTGGGAAATGCTGAGACTCGCGTGTGCGGAGGATCTGCGGCTGGTGCCCGACGATCGCGAACTGCGGCGCGCGGAGCGAATTGGGCGACCGTCCTGGACGGTCGAAACCCTTGAGGAAATGCGCGCGGAAACGCCGCACGAGTCCGTCGCGTGGGTCATTGGCAGCGATGCCCTGGCCGGGCTCGATACCTGGCATCGCTGGACCGAGCTTCTTGACCTTGCGCACCTTGTGGTGCTGCGGCGCCCGGGAGCTGAGCTGCCTGCGTCGGGCCCGGTGGCAGCGCTTCTGGCCGCGGCGCGTGCGGACGCGGACGACCCGACCTTCCGGCAGACTCCGCAAGGAACGATCGTGGTGCTCGATGTGCCGATGCTCAGGGTTTCGGCGACATCGGTGCGATCCGCGCTGGGCGCGGGGCGGTCAGTGGATGATTTGCTACCCCGTTCCGTGTCCACCTATATTTGGCAGCATCAGCTATATGGAGTGAGGAGTGACCCCGGAAGTACTGCGTGATCATGTGGTCGGTGCGCTCGAGGACCGCAAGGGACAGGAGATCCTCGTGCTTGATGTGCGCCGCATGACAAGCATGTCGGACTTCATGGTCATTACGACGGGGACCTCCAATCGTCACGTCAAAGCCCTGGTCGACGCGGTGGCGGAAGCCTCAGTGAAGGCCGGATGGGCGCCCCTCGGTATCGAGGGCGCAGGTCCCAACGAATGGGTTCTGGTTGATCTTGGCGATGTCATCGTGCATGTCATGCAACGCGATGCGCGCGGCTTTTACGACCTCGAGCGGCTCTGGTCTCCGCTGCCGGCGAATCCGGCGCGTGAAGACTCACGACTCGCGGTTTGATTCAGCATCGTGAAGATGCGGGTGATCGCGGTGGGACAACGTCCCCCCGCGTGGGTCGAAGCCGGCTTTGATGACTATGCCCGGCGGCTCCCCCGTGAGCTCTCGCTCAGGCTGATCGAAATTCCTGTGGCATCGCGACGGGCGCTGCCGGTCGAGCGCGCGCGTCGACAGGAAGGTGAGCGAATCTGCGCGGAACTGACCGCGCGGGACTGGGTGATCGCGCTCGATGTCGAAGGCCGTGTTCAGAGCACTGCGGCGCTGGCGAATCGCCTCGCACACTGGTTGGAGCAGGGGCGCGATGTCGCGTTCCTCATTGGCGGGCCGGACGGGCTTGATCCTGTGTGTATGGCACGCGCGGATGAGCGGCTGTCTCTGTCCGCGTTGACCTTTCCCCATGGGCTCGTGCGCGTCATGCTTGCGGAGCAGGTCTATCGCGCCTGGACGATTCGTTCCGGTCATCCCTATCACCGCGCCTGAGGTACACCGAGCGCGCCATGAATCCGGCTCTTGAGATCAGGGACAGCCAACGCGATCGCCGCATTTTCGTGACGCGGGCGTGGATTCTGTTTGCCCTGGCTATGCTCGCCTTCGGCGGGCTGGTTCTGCGTATGGTTCAGCTGCAGGTTTGGGATCACGACAAGTATCGAACTCGATCAGAGCGCAACCGCATTCAGCTCGAGCCGATTGCGCCCCCGCGCGGACTGATCTTCGACCGACAGGGAACCCTTCTGGCCAGTAACCGCCCGGTGTTCTCGCTCAACGTTGTGCGCGAGCGGGCGGATGACCTCGACCAACTGCTCCTCGACCTGAGCGAGATTCTGGAGCTTTCAGAGGAAGATGTTCAGTCGTTCCGTGATCGCGCGCGACGCTCGGGGCGTCCGTTCGCACCGATCCTGCTGCGCCAGTCCCTGAACGAGGAAGAGCTTGCTCGCCTCGCGATTCACCGGCATCGCCTTCCCGGCATCGAAATCTCCACGGAGCTGCTGCGGCACTATCCCCTCGGTGCAGGATTCGCGCATGCCCTTGGCGCGATGGGTCGCCTGGATGAAAAGGACGCGGAACGCCTGGACGCGGTCAATTACAGCGCCACGCGGTATATCGGCAAGCGCGGTGTGGAGCGCGTCTACGAGTCGTCTCTCCATGGTGTCGTAGGCCATCGCCAGGTCGAGGTCGATGCGCACGGAAGGGTCCGTCAGGTACTGGAGCTGGAGCCCGCGCTGGCGGGTCAGAATCTCACCCTGCATCTGGACGTGCGGGTACAGCAGGCCGCTGCGGCCGCGCTGGGTGATCGGCGCGGCGCGGTGGTTGCCCTGGATCCGCACACGGGTGGCATTCTTGCGCTGGTGAGCCATCCCGGCTATGACCCGAACCCGTTCATCACCGGAATTTCCAGCCGCGACTACCAGGCGCTCATCGCCGATCGCAACCGACCGATGTTCAATCGTGCCATCAGCGGTCGGTATGCTCCGGGTTCGACCTTCAAACCGTTCGTTGGTCTGGCCGGGCTCGCCCTCGGAGCGACTACCTGGGATCGACGCATGCTGGACAATGGCGCTTTTCGTCTGCCCGGGCAAAGTCGCGTGTTTCGCGACTGGAGCTGGACCCGGGGTAATTCCGGCGGGCAGGGCATGGTCGATCTGCGCCGCGCGATCTATCGGTCCTCCAATGTGTATTTCTATGACCTTGCTTCCCGCATGGACATCGACCGTTGGTCGACCTTTGCAGCCCAGTTCGGGTTTGGTCGGCGGCTTGCCATCGATATCCCTGAAGCCGGTGTCGGCTTGTTGCCGGATCGGGTCTGGAAGCGCGGCGCTCGCGGCGAACCCTGGTACCCCGGGGACAGCGTCAATATGGGGATCGGTCAGGGTAACTTGCTCGTTACCCCTCTCCAGCTCGCGACCGCCGTCATGGTCATCGCAAATCGTGGCAAGGTGCTTCGGCCGCGGCTGCTGCTCTCGAGTGATCGCCCGCTCATGGAATTTGATCCACCACCCCCGTTGCCGGATATTGCGGGAGTGACGCCCTCGGACTGGGAGAGCCTGGTGGACGCGATGGAGGACGTCGTGCACCGGGGCAATCTGGGTGGCGGACAGAGCGGCACGGCCTTTCCCTATATCGGGCAGGGGATTGGCTACCGGATGGCAGGGAAGTCCGGCACCGCGCAGGTAGTGGAGATTCGTCAGAACGAGACTTACGACGAGCGCGAGCTCAACGAGTACCAGCGCAAGCACGCCTGGTTCGTTGGTTTTGCGCCTGCGGACCAACCCGAGATCGTGCTCGCGGTGCTGGTGGAAAACGGTGGTGGCGGCAGCGCCGTAGCTGCCCCGGTTGTGCGCCAGGTGATCGACGCCTATCTCCAGCCTTCTTTGGTGGCACGGTAACGATGGCGGGGCAGGATTTCGTTCGCTCCCTGCCGGGTGGCGTCGCCACGGGCCCCGCCGCGTGGCTCAAGCGCATTCACCTTGACCCGCTCTTGCTGCTCGCGCTGCTGATTCTGATGAGCGTCGGTCTCGTCGTGCTCTACAGCGCAGCGGATCGCTCGATCACGATGGTCGAGAATCAGGCGAGCCGGTTCGGGATCGGTATTCTGGCTCTGGTTATCGCTGCGCAGCTGCCTCTGCGTTATTACCTTGTCTGGGCCCCGGTGGGTTATCTCGCGGGCGTGGCGCTTCTGGTTCTCGTGCTCGTGATCGGTGACACCGCGAAGGGCGCCCAGCGCTGGATCGATCTGCCCGGGCTGCCACGTTTTCAGCCGTCGGAAGTGATGAAAGTCCTCGTGCCGATGATGGTGGCCTGGTACCTGTTCGACCGACCGATGCCCCCCCGCCTGGTTGATCTCGGGGTGGCGCTGGTGATCATCGGTGTGCCCGCGGCGCTGGTGCTGGTGCAGCCAGATCTCGGTACGTCGATTCTGGTCGCTGGTTCGGGCTTCGCGGTGATCCTGCTTGCCGGCCTCAGCTGGCGCTGGATCGGCGGTGCCGTCGCGGCGCTCGTCCTCGCCGTACCGTTGCTTTGGACCTTCGTGATGCACGATTACCAGAAACGTCGGGTGCTCACGCTCTTTGATCCAGAGAGCGATCCCCTGGGCGCTGGCTGGAACATCATCCAGTCCACCACCGCCATCGGGTCTGGGGGCATGTACGGCAAAGGCATGTTTGCCGGAACGCAGAGCCACCTGCACTTTCTGCCGGAGGGGCATACGGACTTCATCATTGCGGTGGTAGGCGAAGAGTTCGGGCTTGTCGGCGTCGCCGTGCTGCTCCTCATCTATACGGCGATCATCGCGCGAGGGCTTCAGCTCGCGGCGCAGGCGCAGCACGCGTTTCAGCGGCTGCTCGCAGGTGCGCTCACCATCACCTTTTTCGTCTACGTGTTCGTCAACATCGGCATGGTGAGCGGGCTCCTGCCGGTGGTGGGCGTGCCCCTTCCGCTCGTGAGCTATGGCGGCACGTCGGCGATCACGCTGCTCGGCAGTTTTGGCATCATCATGGCTGCGCGGTCGCAGCGCAGCCGCTAACGTTTTCATCGCAGTAGGAAGTCGTCGATGACGCTGTTCTCGTTGTTTCGCCGCACGCGTGAACTCTTGTGGTTTACGGGTGTCCTTCTCGTCCTCGGACAGTTGGCGGCGCCTGCGTACGGAAGTTACGCCGAGCGCGAAGATGTGCGTGCGTGGATCTCGGCGCAGGTGGAGGCGCACGGGCTCGACGCCGCCGCCGTCACCTCAACGCTCAATGGCGCCAAACGTCAGGAATCAATTCTGAAGGCTATTGCGCGACCGGCTGAGCGGGTGCTCACCTGGGACGAGTACCGCAGGCTGTTCGTCGAGCCGATGCGGATCGAGCAGGGGCTCGCGTTCTGGAACACGCATGCCGCCACCCTTGACCGCGCGCGTATGCGCTTCGGCGTGCCGCCGGAGTATGTGGTCGCCATCATTGGCGTCGAAACGCGCTATGGGCGGGTCACGGGCAGTTACCGGGTTCTGGACGCGCTCGCGACGCTGGGGTTCGATTACCCACCGCGCGCGACATTCTTCCGCGGTGAACTGCTCGCGCTGCTGCTCATGGCGCGGGAAGAAGGGCTTGATCCGGCAACGCTCAAGGGTTCGTACGCGGGGGCCATGGGCTATGGCCAGTTCATTCCTTCCAGCTTTCGTGCCTACGCTATCGACTTCGATGCGGACGGGCATCGTGACATCTGGGGCAATCCGACCGACGCTATCGGCAGTGTCGCCAATTATTTCGCGCGACATGGCTGGGCGCGTGATGGTCTGGTCGCCGCGCCTCTGGGTGCTGCGGACGCTTCTGCAGCTCAACGTGCATCCGGCTGGACCGATGACTCGCTTGAGCTCAATTTCACTGCCGGCGCGCTGCGCGCCGCGGGGTGGAAATTGCCGCCCCTCGCCGATGATCAGGCGTCAGAGCTTCTGTTGCTGGATGGCGCGCAGGGAAAGGAAGTCTGGGCCGCGCTGCCCAATTTCTATGTGATCACACGTTACAACCGCAGTCGGCTTTATGCGCTTGCCGTGCATGAGCTGGCCGGTGCGCTCCGCGACCGCTATGCCGCTGCAAACAATGGCGTGTCCGCGCGCTGATGTCCCGGTCTGCTCCAGTCGGCCTGCTGCTCGCGCTGATGGTGCTGCTTGTGGGGTGTCGGTCTGCGCCGGAGTCTCCGTCGTCCGGGAGCGGAGAGCGCGCCCCGACCGCGTCCCGCATCTGGAGCACGGACGGACCGCCGGATGTCATTCCTCCGGGGCTCGAGAACCAGCCTGACCCGGTGCCGCGGGTCGAACCACGCGGCGCGCGCGGCAACCCGAAGACCTATCGGGTCTTTGGCAAGACCTATCGCACCATGGAATCGGCGGAAGGCTATTACGCGACCGGGCTCGCGTCCTGGTACGGACGCAAGTTTCACGGTCGCAGCACCTCGAGCGGAGAGCCATACGACATGCTGCAGCTCACGGCGGCGCATCGCGCCTTGCCGCTGCCGACGTATGTGCGGGTCACGAACCTGGAAAACGGGCGCACCACGCTGGTTCGAGTCAATGATCGTGGACCGTTTCACAGCGACCGCATTATCGATCTCTCGTTTGGGGCAGCGTACAAGCTAGGCTTCGCTCATCGCGGAACGGCACGTGTGCGCGTAGAAGTCTGGTCACCCGACGGAGCACCCGCCGCAGAGGCGCGATCGGATCGTGTTCTGGCTGAGGTCCCTGCGCCGCCTCATCGTTTCGTGCTCCAGGCGGGCGCCTTTCGCAACCTCGCATCAGCGGATGCGTTGAAAGCCTCGCTCGAGCGATTGACGGGCAGTCGTGCGTATGTGGTCCGGGTGTCCAATGAGGCGCTTTATCGCGTCCGTCTTGGTCCGGTCGAGAGCGAGGCCGAGGCGTTGAGGCTCAGATCGCTGATCATCGATGCGAACCTGGATGAACCGATGATCATCCGGGAATAAGGCGGGTTAGAATGTCGCGCTCCGATGCCCTGCGCGAACGGATCTCGCTCATGCCAGCACTGCACTCTCTGTCTTTTCTCGCTTCTGTACCGCGTCGCCTCGGCCATGCGGTCTTGTTGCTGCTCGGCCTGTGGAGCGGCACGCTGCAAGCAGCCAGCGCTGCGGCGACCGCGGCAGCCGCACCTGCGCCGCCGCCGGCCATCGCTGCGAGTTCATATTTGCTCATCGATGCGGAGACGCTGCGCGTGCTCGTGGAGCAGAACAGTCGCGCGCCGCTGCCGCCTGCCAGTCTCACCAAGATCATGACCGCCTACGTTGCGGAGATCGAACTCGCTTCCGGGCGTATCAAGCTCTCGGACGACGTGCCTGTGAGTGTCAATGCGTGGCAAGCGGAGGGCTCGCGCATGTTCATCCAGGAAGGCACCACGGTCCCCCTGGAGAAACTGCTGCGCGGCGTGATCATTTCGTCGGGCAACGACGCGAGCATCGCGATCGCCGAGTACATCGCCGGCAGCGAGTCGGCCTTTGCCGACATGATGAATGAGCAGGCGCGCAAACTCGGCATGACAGACACGCATTTCGAGAATGCGACCGGGCTGCCGGCGCCGGAACACCGCACCACCGCGCACGATCTGGCGCTGCTCACCCGCGCCCTCATTCGCGAGTTCCCCGAGCATTACGCGATCTACGCGGAGAAGTCGTTCACGTTCAACGGCATCGACCAGCCGAACCGCAATCGCCTGCTCTGGCGCGATCGAACGGTTGACGGCGTGAAGACGGGGCATACGGAGGAAGCCGGGTTCTGCCTCGTTGCATCGGCGAAGCGTGAGGATCAGCGCCTCATTTCCGTTGTCATGGGCACCGAGAGCGATGAAGCGCGCATGCGCGAAAGTCAGAAACTCCTGTCCTATGGGTTCCGCTATTTCCAGACTCATCGGCTCTATGAAGGCGGTGTGCCGCTCAAGACCGCGCGCGTGTGGTACGGCACTGCGGATGAGGTGGGGCTGGGTGCTGCCGAGACCGTTACCGTGACCATTACGCGGGGCGCCTATGACAGCCTGAAGGCGGAGCTGGTCGTCCCGAATGCCATTGAGGCGCCGCTCGAGAAAGGGCAGGTGCTGGGTCGACTCGTCCTGCGGCTGGGTGAAGAGACGGTGGCCGATGTGCCGCTGGTCGCGCTGGATGCGGTCGAAGAAGCGGGGTTCTTCTCACGGATCGTCGATTTTCTGCTGCTGCTCTTCGCCAATCTGTTCACAAGTGATGAGACGGAGGCACCGGCCGGTGGCTGAACTGCCGCGCATCGAGTTTCCCTGTGCGGATTACCCAATCAAGGTGATCGGGCACAACGTGGAAGATTTCCGCGTGCGCGTGCTGACTATTGTGCGAGTGCATGCTCCGGAGGTGACCGAGATGTCCGTGTCGGTCCGGGACAGCCGGCAGGGAGCGTTCAGTTCCGTTCGTATCAGCATCGTGGCGACGGGGGAAGAACAGCTCCGTGCGCTTCATGCCGCGCTCCTCGCGGAGCCGGCGGTGAAGCTCGTGCTCTGATGCGGGAAATAACCCCGCCAGGCGCTTTGTTCGAGACTCTGCGCACGGGCCGCGCGCTGCTGCCCCTGCATCTGCGTGACCTTGGCCGCACGGACTATCTTCCCGTCATGCAGGCCATGCAGTCATTCACCGAATCCCGTTCGTCCGCGACCGAGGACGAGTTCTGGCTGACCGAGCATGAACGCGTCTTCACCCAGGGTCAGGCGGGCAAAGCGGAGCATGTTCTTGCTCCCGGCGACATTCCTGTGGTGCAGACGGATCGCGGTGGCCAGGTCACCTATCACGGCCCCGGGCAGATCGTTGGCTATCTGCTGTTTGATGTGCGCCGTCTTGGCATATCAGTGCGCGATCTTGTGAGCGGCATCGAGGGGGCAATCGTCGCCGTCCTGGCTGCCTATGGCATCGAAGGCCAGGCGCGACCCGATGCTCCTGGCGTATATGTGCGCGGCGCCAAGATCGCCTCGCTGGGGCTGCGGGTTCGACGGGGCTGCTCGTACCACGGATTGAGCCTCAACGTGGATATGGACCTCGAGCCGTTCGGCCGCATCAATCCCTGTGGGCTGCTGGGCATGCAGGTGACGTCCATGACCGAGCTCGTCGGTCCGGTGGCTCTGCCAGAGGTGCGAGCGGCTTTGGTCGATGCGCTCGCGCGTGTTTACGGGTTCAGCGTGCGCACACCGGGCACGTCGGGCGACGCGTCAGCCTGAGTTTGCGCCACTCGCCCCATTTGCCGTCGAAGTAGAGCACGTGACCGACCAGCGTTTCCCCGACGCCGGTCAGCATCTTCAGCGCTTCAAGCGCCTGCAGGCTGCCGATGACGCCCACCAGCGGCGCGGCTACCCCATTTTCCGAGCAGTTCAGCGCGCGGTCGTCGCCTTCCGGATAGAGGCACTGATAGCAGGGCGAGTCCGGGTTGCGCGCATCGAAGACGGTGACTTGTCCTTCCCAGCGGATGGCAGCCCCTGAGACCAGCGGCTTGCCTGCATGCCAGCAGGCGGCATTCAGCTCGAAGCGGGTGCGAAAATTATCCGACGCATCGATCACGAGATCCGCCGCCGCTATCTCCTGCTCGAGTTCCGCGCCCTCGAGGCGGTGGTCGATGGCCAGTGTCGTGATTTCCGGATTCAGGCGCGCGACAGCAGCCGCGGCGGACGCCACTTTGGTCTGTCCGAGATCGGGTGTGCCGTGAGCAATCTGTCGCTGCAGGTTGGAAAGATCGACCTGATCGTGGTCCACCAGCACAAGCGTGCCCACGCCGGCTGCCCCGAGGTAGAGCGCGACGGGCGAGCCAAGCCCGCCAACGCCGATCAGCAGCACCCGCGCCGCAAGCAATCGCTCCTGTCCTGCAACATCTAGCTCCGGCAGCAGGATGTGTCGACCATAGCGCGCAAGTTGGGAGTCGGTCAGATCTGGCATGGTGTCAATACGCCTCCGATCCGCGCCAGCGTCCCAGGGTTACACGATGAATGCCCGCGAGATCGCGATGGGTTTCGATGTCTTCGAAGCCTCGGCTGCGAAGCAGATCTGCCACCGCTTCGGCCTGATCGTACCCGTGCTCGAAGGCAAGCGGGGCGCCCTGGCGCAGATAACGCGGCGCATCGGTGATGATGGCGCGGAACGCGTCCAGACCATCGGCGCCGCCCGCAAGCGCGACCAAGGGTTCAAAGGTCAGGTCGGCGAGGTGCGGATCATCGGCGGCAATGTAGGGTGGGTTGCTCACGATCAGATCAAATGGGCCCGACAAGGTCGCGAACCAGCTGCTCGTTCGCCAGGTGATCTCGACGCCAAGCGTCGCCGCATTCGCGGCGGCGATCTTGAGCGCTTCTGTGCTGATATCCGCACCGATTACCTCGGCATCCGGTCGTGCCCGAGCGAGCGCGAGGGCAATGGCGCCGCTGCCAGTGCCGAGATCGAGCAGCCGCAGACGTGTGTGGGTCGCGTTGGTAGACGTTCTTTGATCGGTTTCCAAATTGCACTGCGCCAGCGCGGCGAGCGCTTGCTCCACGAGGATCTCTGTCTCCGGCCGCGGGATCAGTACCGCAGG
>DMUF01000108.1 GCA_003476445.1 Gammaproteobacteria bacterium
GGTATCAGCGAAGAAACCACCACCGGTGTCCACCGCCTATACGAGATGATGAAACAGGGCACGCTGCGCGTGCCGGCGATCAACGTGAACGATTCTGTCACGAAATCGAAGAACGACAACAAGTACGGCTGCCGCCACAGCCTGAACGACGCTATCAAGCGCGGCACCGACATGCTGCTCGCCGGCAAGCGCGCGCTGGTGCTTGGTTATGGCGACGTGGGCAAGGGCTCGGCACAGAGCCTGCGTCAGGAAGGCATGATCGTGCGCGTGACCGAGGTCGACCCGATCTGCGCCATGCAGGCCTGCATGGACGGCTTCGAGCTGGTGTCTCCCTACCGCGATGGTCTCAACACCGGCCGCGCCGAAGATGTGAACACCCTGCTGATGGCCGATACCGACCTGATCGTCACCTGCACCGGCAACACGAACGTGTGCGATGCGAACATGCTGCGCGCGGTGAAGCGCGGGGCGGTCGTCTGCAACATCGGTCACTTTGACAATGAGATCGACACGGCCTTCATGCGCGAGCACTGGCAGTGGGACAAGGTCAAAGACCAGGTCCACCAGATCTTCCGCAGCGACGACCCGGCAGACTATCTCGTGCTGCTCTCGGAAGGCCGTCTGGTGAACCTCGGCAACGCCATGGGTCATCCTTCACGCATCATGGACGGCTCGTTTGCCAACCAGGTGCTCGCACAAATTCACCTGTACGAGAATCGCTGGGCCGACCAGCCGGAAAATCAGCGCGCCCCGATCACCGTGGACGTATTGCCGAAGAAGCTCGACGAAGAGGTCGCCGCGCTCATGGTCGCGGGCTTCGGCGGCGTGCTCACCCGGCTGACCGAGACACAGGCGAGCTACATCAGCGTGTCCGCCGAGGGTCCGTTCAAGAACGACAGCTACAAGTACTGAAAAAGGACCGCACGACCCTATGACGGCGACCAGCGACCTGATCGGACTGCTCGATCTCGAAGAGATCGAGCACAACCACTACCGCGCCACTTCACCCAGTGAGGGCTGGCAGCGGGTTTATGGCGGACAGGTGCTCGGTCAGGCGCTTGTTGCCGCCTCGCGCACGGTGCCCGCGGACCGCGCTGCGCATTCCCTGCACGGCTACTTCCTGCGACCGGGCGACACCAAGGTGCCGATACTCTACAAGGTCGACCGGATTCGGGATGGGCACAGCTTCACCACCCGACGTGTGGTGGCTATCCAGCACGGTCGCCCGATCTTCCACATGTCGATCTCGTTTCAGATCGTGGAACCCGGGCTCACCCACCAGTTCGACATGCCAGAGGTGCCCGCACCAGAAACGCTGCCCGATGAGCAAGAACTGCGCGCGCGCTGGCTGGAGGAATTCCCCCAGTACCGCAACGACGGCTGGGACCGGGAGCGTCCGATCGAAGTCCGTCCGGTGGATGCTGTAAACATCTTCCGTCCGGAGCCCGGCCCACCCCGACAGCGCGCCTGGATGCGCTGCCGCGACCGGCTGCCGGATGATCCGCGGCTGCATCAATGTGTACTGGCCTATCTGTCGGACTGGTCGCTGCTCGACACGGCAACGCTGCCCCATGGCGTCAGCTTCATGGAGCCTGGCGCACAGATGGCAAGCCTTGATCACGCCATGTGGTTTCACCGCCCGTTTCGCGCCGACGAATGGCTCTTGTTCGTGCAGGACAGTCCCAGCGCAAGTGGCGCGCGCGGCTTCAACCGCGGGCTTATCTACGCGCAGGACGGAACGCTGATCGCGTCGTCGGCGCAGGAGGGGCTGATCCGCATGCGCCAGTAAAGGCGAGCACCCAGTGACGGAAATGCTCAGATCTCGTCCGGATCCTGCATCCACGCAGGGATATCGCGCTGGCTGTGCAGCACACGCCAGATATCAACGTGGTCTGAACGCTCCACGTAGAAGACGAGGTACGAATACCGCCTCAGCGCCCAGAATCGCAATCCAGGCACATTCAGGTCATGGGCGTAGCGCGGAGAACCAACTGCCGGATGGCGACCGATATGCGCGTAGGCTCGCTCCAAGGCGTCGATGAAGCCCAGCGCGGCCGCCCCGGCTCCTTCGTCTATGTAGTGAGCGAGAGCATCCTCAACATCTTGGCGAGCCCGCTCACGCAGGACGACGGGCTTGCCCCTCACGAGGAGAAACCGGCTTTACCTCCCGCCTGAGCCGCGCCGCGAACACGCTCGCGCAAACCTTCGAAGTAGGTCTCGTTCACCGCCGTCGAGGGATCAGACGACGCGCCTGCCAGAAGCAGATTGCGAAGCTGAAGCCGGTCCTGATCGCGACGGATCAGCTCGCGCACGTACTCGCTGCTGGTGCCATAGCCGCGTTGGCTTACCTGTTCATCCACGAACGATTTGAGGCTATCGGGCAGAGATATGTTCATCGTGCTCATGCCGCAAGACTAGATAGCTTGGCAAAATTTGGCAATCAGATCGCGGCGCGCGCGGCTTCAACCGCGGGCTTATCTACGCGCAGGACGGAACGCTGATCGCGTCGTCGGCGCAGGAGGGGCTGATCCGCATGCACTCTTGATTGTGCCGGGCGCGCACGAATGCGAGCATTAGGTTTTTGCTGGTCGGAGCCGCCAAACCATGTCTGAAGCCACCCAACTGCGCGAGCAGGAAGAGTTCCGCGAGTATTGCCGCCGCTGGCTGGAAGAGAACCGGCCCGCGCCGCCCTCCACCACGCTGCCGCAGGCTGCCTACGAAGTCACCTACGAAGACCATCGCAACTACCTCGTCGACTGGCAGGCCAAGTGCTACGAAGCAGGGCTGATCGCGACAGACGTGGCGCGCGAATACGGCGGTCACGGCCATCGCAACTTCCAGGCCATCGCCAGCGCGGAAGTGCGTCGCGCGAACGTGCCGTACTTCCTCAACTGGATCGGTCTCGGCATGACCGCGCCTACGCTGCTGGTGCACGGCACCGAAGAGCAGAAGAAGCGCTTCCTGCCGCCGATCTTCACGGCGGCCGAGATCTGGTGCCAGGGTTTCAGCGAGCCGGGCGCAGGCTCAGACCTCGTGTCGCTGCAGACCTCTGCCGTCAAGGACGGCGACAACTGGATCATCAACGGCAGCAAGGTGTGGACCAGCCTTGGCGCGCTGGCCAGCTGGATGCTGCTGCTTGCCCGCACGGATAAGAACGACAAGTACAACGGCATCACCTACTTCATGGCACCCATGGATCAGCCCGGGGTGACCGTACGCCCGATTCACAAGATGACCGGCGAGTGCGGGTTCAACGAGGTATTCCTCGAAAACGTGATCATCCCCGATCACCTGCGCGTGGACGCCGTCGGCGCCGGCTGGAAGGTCGCCATGTCGACGCTGACCAGCGAGCGCGGCGCGGCCGCCGGCGTGGGCGCGGTTGCCAGCAGCGAATCGCCCATGGGCGCCATTCACCAGCTCATCGAGCTGGCTAAGCGCACGCGACGCAACGGGCGCGCGGTATGGGATGACCCGGTCTGGCGCGACCGCATCATGAAGATCTACGAACGCACCGAGGCGGCCGTGCAGAACGGGCGCCGGGCGCGGATCAGCAGCCTGAACGGTGGCGCCATGCGTATTCCGCTGCAGGGCAAGGTGGTCGGCAGCGAGATCGGCCAGGAGATGCACCAGATCGCACTCGGAGTGCTGGGCCAACGCTCAAGTCTCTACGTTCACGACAAGCACGCGGAAGAAGACGGTCGCTGGGCGCTGGGCTACATGAACACCTACACCGGGACGATCTCGGGAGGCAGCAGCGAGATCCAGCGCAACATCCTGGGCGAGCGCGTGCTCGGCCTGCCGAAGACTAAGTAAGGGGAATGCGATGACACAACCGAGAGATTTCGGCTTCAGCGAAGAGATCCAGATGCTGAAGCGGGATGTGCAGCGCTTCCTCGAGGAACGTCAGCCCATCACCGGCCTGCGCGCGAGCCTGGCCGGGACCGAGGACCCGCATCGCGGCAACGTGCGCGGCGGCTGGTTTGACCGCGAGGCATGGGCTGCCATGCAGGAGCTCGGCTGGCACCTGCTGGCCGTGCCCGAGAGTGCGGGCGGTGTGGGCATGGGCCTCGTCGCCGCCGCTGCGGTGCAGGAAGAAATCGGTCGCGCCGCGTGCCCGACGCCCCTGACCAGCACGCTGCAAGCTACGTTCGTGCTGCGCGAAGCGGGTGCCGAGACGGCGCTCGCGAAAATCGCCGCAGGCACGAGCATGAGCCTTGCACTCTATAGCCAGGACGGATCGCTCGAAGCCGAGGACACTGAGGTGGTGGCTGACGGTGACCGGCTTACCGGTACCGCCTGGTTCGTGCAGGACGCGCAGAAATCAGACGGCTTCATCGTCGCCGCGCGCGCGGCGGGCGGCGTGGGTCTCTACTACGTCGACGCGTCCGCGGTGACGGTCGCGCCGGATCGCATCGTGGATCTCACCCGGGATCAGGGCTGCATCGAGCTGAAGGGCGCCGTCGCCGAGGTGATCGCAGCACCCGGAAGCGCAGGCGACGTGCTTGCGCGCGCACTGCCCGCGCTGCTCACACTGGTTGCCGCGGATATTGCCGGCGCCGCGGAGTGGCAGCTGCAGACCACGGCCGAGTACGCCAAAGTGCGCGAACAATTCGATCGCCCGATCGGTTTTTTCCAGGCGGTGAAGCACCCGATCGTGAACATGATGATCGCGGCCGACGAAACGCGCTCCCTCATGTACAACGCCGCGGCTGCCTATGATCACGACCCGGCGGACGCCCTGCGCTGCGCGCGCCTGGCCAAGTCGAGCGCCTCGGATACCGCAGAATTCTGCGCCAATCGTTCCACGCAGCTGCACGGTGGTATCGGCTTCACCTGGGAAGCCGACGTGCAGATCTGGCACAAGCGGCAGATGCACAGCCAGTTCCTGTTCGGCGACGGCGCCTGGCAGCGCGCGCGCCTCGCTGAGCAGTTCTGACCCGAGGCGAACCCGATCGCCGCGCGCGGTATACAGCAGACCGCGCGCCCGCAATAATCAGGGGCTGTGCACGCAGCCCCGCATCGAGGTCACCTTGGCAGACTTGAACGCAGACACCACCGCCCTTACCGCGTCCGTAGGTTCCATCAAGGCCGGTCTCGAATCACACCGTTATATTTGCAGCGATCAGATCGCAACCGCGGTTTTCCTCGCGTTCCATCTGCGCAAGCCCATTCTCATCGAGGGGCCGCCCGGGGTCGGTAAGACCGAGCTCGCAAAGACCGCGGCCACGCTGTTCGACCTGCCGCTCATCCGCCTGCAGTGCTACGAGGGGCTGGACGAGGCCAAGGCGATCTACGAGTGGAAGTACGGCAAGCAGCTCCTGTACACGCAGGTACTGAAGGAAACGCTCGACGAAGTGCTCGAAGGCGCGAAAGGATTCCGCGAGTCGGTACAGAGACTGCACGAATTCGGTGACATCTTCTTCTCGGAGGAGTTTCTCGAACCGAGGCCGCTGCTCAAGGCGCTGAAGTCCGAGACCGGCTGCATTCTGCTGCTGGACGAAATCGACAAATCGGACCATGAGTTCGAGTCGCTGCTGCTCGAGATGCTGTCCGACTTCCAGGTTTCCATTCCCGAGATCGGCACGATCAAGGCCGTGCGCGAGCCACCACTCGTATTTCTCACAAGCAACAACACGCGTGAGATTTCCGATGCGCTCAAGCGCCGTTGCCTGCACCTCTACATTCCGTTCCCGGATGCCGAGCTCGAGCAGCGCATCATCCACGCCCGAGTGCCGGAGATTCCGCCGGAACTCGAACGCCAGCTGGTGCAGTTCATCCAGTCGCTGCGCGATATGGACCTGAAGAAGGTCCCGGCAATCAGCGAAACCATCGACTGGGCGCGCACGCTTGTGCTGCTCCACGCCGAATCGCTGGATCCAAAGATGGTGCGTGAGACGCTGAACGTCATCCTCAAATTCCAGGAGGATATCGAAGCGGTCGGCAGCGAACTTACCTCGCTGCTGCACAAGCTGAAGGGATAGCCAGCAGCGCGGCATGGATCGCACCCTCACCCAGTTCATACGCGCCCTGCGTAACGCAGACATCCGGATCTCTACCGCCGAGACGCTGGATGCGCTGTCCGTGGTCGAGCTTGTCGGATACGAAGACCGCGGCGCGCTGAAGCGCGCGCTCGCGCTGGCACTACCCAAGACCGCAGACGAAAAGGTCGCGTTCGATCATTGTTTCGAGCAGTTCTTCACCTTCGATGACGTACGCGGGGCGCGGCAGCCAGAGCCGAGCCCGAGCGCCGAGGGCGACGAGTCCGACGAACAGGACGGCGAAGGCGCCGGCGGCAACAGCGCCGGTGCCGGCGGGGAACGCGACAGCCAGGGCGGTCCAGCGGACAAGGGCGGCAAGAAGAAAAAGCAGAAGAACAAGGCGCCTATCGAAGGGCTAGACGACGCGGTCGAGGAAGATCTCGGGCCGGGCCCGATGAGCACACCTGCTTCCGCACTCGGCGAACTGCTGATGCAGAACTCGCGCGTGGAGCTGACCATGGCCATGGCGGCCGCGGGCGAGGCGGTCGACCTGCAGGAAATCCAGGTGTTTACCCAGAAGGGGCTCTACACCCGCAGGATCATGGATGGCATGGGCCTCGCCGAACTCAATCGCGAAATCAGCGACCTGCGCGAGAGCAGGCAGGTCCCGGATCGCCGACTTGGGCAGGAGCTCAAGCAGCGCCGCGAATGGCTGCGTGAACAGGTGCGCGACTATGTCGAGCGCCAGTTCCTGCTGCATGCGGACGCTACCGGGCATCGGCTGCGGGAAGAGCTCCTGCGCCGAGTGAAGCTCTCCAATATCGAGCAGCGCAACTTCCGTCTGATCCAGGAAGTCGTGTTCAAGATGGCCAAGAAGCTCGCGTCGCTGCATTCGCGGCGCAAGAAGGTATTCAAGCGCGGCGCGCTGAACGTGCCGCGCACGCTGCGGCATAACATGGCCTACGACGGGGCGATCTTCGATCTGCACTGGAAGTCGATCAAGATCGACCGCCCCAAGGTATTTGCGATCTGCGATGTTTCCGGGTCTGTCGCCAACTACGCGCGCTTCATGCTGATGTTCCTCTACAGTCTCGAGGAAGTGATGCCGAAGGTGCGGTCGTTCGCCTTCTCGTCTGATCTGGCAGAGGTGACCGATCTCTTTGAGCGCAACAAGATCGAAGACGCGATCGCAAAGACGCTGCGCGACTACGCGGGTGGTTCCACCGACTACGGCCAGGCGCTGCAGGACTTCCGCAAGCAATGCCTCGATGACATCGACAATCGAACCACAATCATCATTCTCGGCGACGCGCGGAACAATTTCGGCGACCCGCGCACCGACATCATGAAAGAGCTCTATGACCGCTGCAAACGGCTCATCTGGCTCAATCCCGAATCGCGCAGCGGGTGGTTTACGGGCGACTCCGAGATGCGGAAATACATCGCGTACTCGCATCAGGCCGAGGAGTGCAACAGCCTCGTGCATCTGGAACGCATCGTCGGCAACCTGCTGCGAACGGTGCAATGACCTGGGCGGCATGACGCAATGACATCGTCCGGCACCTCGCTCGATCGCGCAGCGCTGAAGCAGATCGGACTGCTCGGAGCCGGCGCGATAGCCGCGATCGCGGGGCTCATGTATCTGCTCGCCTGGGCCGCGGACAGCACAGGCACCGGATCTGCCGTCAAACCGGCGGTGGATCCAACCGGTCGCACCATCACACTCCTCCTGCGCGAGGAACCACCGCAACTCAACACCACGCTCGCCACCGACCAGGTGAGCAGCTTCGTGCTCGGTCATGTCATGCAGGGCCTGCTCCGCTACGACATCGACGGGCGCCTCGAAGCTGGCATTGCCGAACGCTGGACGATCACCGAGACGGGCGCCACGTTTTACCTTCGTGCCGACGCGCGCTGGAGCAATGGCAGCCCGATCACCGCACACGACTTTGTGTTCGCCTGGCGCACCGCGGTCGACCCCGCAAGCGCCTCACAGTACGCGTTCATCCTGTTCCCGATCCGGCACGCCGAAGCGATCAACAGCGGCGCACGTGCCGTGACGGAGCTGGGGGTGCGCGCTGCAGACGACCTTACCCTCGAGGTCGACTTTGAACGTCCGATCGCACATTTCGAAAAACTGGTCGCGTACACCACCTACTACCCGGTCAACGAGGCCTTTTACCGATCGACCAACGGGCGCTACGGGGCAGACTACGACACGCTGCTCTACAGCGGCCCTTTCATGCTGACGCGCTGGGTACACGGCGCGCAGCTGCGCATGGAGAAAAATCCGCACTACTGGGACCGCGAGAGCGTGCGTCTCGACGTCATCGATTTTCCGTACCTGACCGAGGATCCGAGCACCCAGGTCAACCTGTTCAAGGACGGGCGCATCGCGATGACCGGGCTCAGCGAGCAAAGCCTCGAGGAAGCCTTGAAGCAGCGCTGGCATATCAACCGGTTCATGGACGGCTCCGTGTTCTACACCGAGTTCAACCATCGACCGGACCGCGTAACACGCAATCGCAACCTGCGCCTTGCCATCGCCCATGCGCTGGATGCAGACGAGCTGGTGAACAAGGTGATCAAGATCCCCGGATTCCTCACCGGACGCTCCCTGTTCCCGAGCTGGCTGCAAGGCGTCGATCGAACCTTGCGCGAGGAATATCCCGTGCCACAGCGTACGCCGGATACGGCGCAAGCGCGGGCCTATCTCGCGCTCGCGCTCGATGAGCTCGGGCTCGACCAACTGCCACCACTCATGCTGCTCACAGGTGATACGCCGCTTTCCGCGCGGCAGGCCGAGTACTACCAGGCCCGGCTCAAAAGTGAGCTGAACGTCGATATCCGCATCGACAAGCAGACCTTCAAGCAGCGGCTGGCGAAGATGACCAGCGGCGATTTCGATCTGGTCGCCGCGGGCTGGGGGCCCGATTTCAACGATCCGCTCACGTTTGGCGACCTGTTTGCATCCTGGAACCTGAACAACCGCGGTCGCTACGCGAACCCCGAGCTTGACCGTCAGGTTCGGATCGCCCAGGCCTCGCTCGACCCGGCGGAGCGCATGGCCGCCTTCGGCGCCATCCAGCAGATCATTCACGATGACGTGGTGATCTTTCCGGAATTCGAACGCGGTCTCGTCTACGTGCTGCATCCCGCATTGAAGGGCGTGGTGCGCCGCGCGGTCGGTGCTGACCCGGATCTTACGCGCGCCTACATCGAGGAAGGCTGACATGACGCTGTGGCGCTATGCGCTTCGCCGCCTGCTGCAGGGCATCGTGACGGTATGGTTCATTGCCACGGCCACATTTCTCGCCATGCATGCGGTACCGGGCGATCCGCTCATGTCCGACAAGGCGGTGACACCGGAAATCCGCGCCAACCTGGAAGCCAAGTACGGGCTCGATCAACCTCTGCACCGCCAGTACCTCATCTATATCAGCAACCTGGCGCGCGGTGATTTCGGCATCTCGTTCACGCAGAAGAATCGCGAGGTCAACGACATCATTCGCGAGCATTTTCCGGTCTCAGCGACCCTCGGCATTCTTGCCATCGTGATCGCAGGCATGGGCGGTGTCGTGTGGGGAGCGCTGACCGCGCTCTATCGCAACCGGCTGCCAGACACGGCGATCATGTTTCTCGTCATCCTTGCGATCTCCGTGCCGGGCTTTGTGATCGCCGCGCTCGGCCAGCTCGCGATCGTGGGTCTGAACCGCGTCACCGGTATTCCTCTGCTCCCGGTCGCCGGCTGGGGGTCGGTCAGTCACATGTTGATTCCGGCGCTGGTGCTCGGCCTTGGCACGATGGCCTATCTGACACGGCTCATGCGCTCCTCCATGCTCGAGGTGATCGCCACCGACTACATTCGCACCGCGCGCGCCAAGGGCATTCCTGCAACACGGATCTTCACCCATCACGCGCTGCGCAACGCGGTCCTGCCGGTCATCACCGTATTGGGACCGGCAATCGCAGGCATCACCACGGGCGGCTTTGTGGTCGAACTCGTCTTTGCGATCCCGGGTCTCGGGCGCTATTTCGTACAGGCAGTGCAGCAGCTCGACTACACCGTGATCATGGGAACCACCGTGTTCTATGGGGCGTTTCTCGTCTTCATGGTGATCGTCGTGGATCTGTTATACGGGATCGTCGATCCCAGAGTCCGGCTGGAGTGACTCGATGCCGTCGCCCCACATGACCCTTAGCGCTGATGATCTGGCGCCGCTGCCGCGCACCGAAGCGGCGAACACGCTGGTGCGCCCGTCACTCTCCTACTGGGAGGACGCCTGGCGCCGCCTGCGCAGTAATCCCAGAGCCATCGTTTCACTCGGCATCGTGGTTTCACTCCTGCTGTTCGCGCTCGTTGGCCCGCTGGTCTGGCGCGTCGACCCCGCACAACAGGATGTTGATCAGATCAGCCAGCCGCCGGGCGCGGATCGCAGCGCGACGGTCGCTGCGCCCCTCGCCCCTTGGCGCCCCGATGGCCGTGCACCCGACGCGCCTGTTCTCGCGCTCGACGGTGCCGCCACGACCCAGGCGGTACGTCTGGTCTGGGGCCCACTGCCCGGCGCCGAACGCTACCGCGTGTATCGAAATCTGTACCCAGCCGAACGAGGACAGGCCTTTGGCATGCCGCTCGCGGAGCTGTCCGGGCAGGAGGTTCGCGCCTTTGAGGACCGCCTCGATCTGCGCCCGCAGACGTGGCACTACACCGTGGTTGGGCTCGACGCCCGGGGCAATGCACTGCCCGACTTCGTGACACTACCGGTTACGCTTGCGCGCGTGATCACCGCGGCAGACGCGGTGGCGCGGGGCATGGCCGACCGCGAGCAGGATCTGCCACCGGGCACGGTTGTGAAGTTCGCGCTGCACCCGCTCGGCACGGACTACCTTGGTCGTGATCTGCTTGCGCGCCTCATGCACGGGGCACAGGTCTCGCTCTTCATCGGGCTCTGTGCGCCGCTGCTCTACATCCTGATCGGGGTTGTCTACGGCAGTCTCGCGGGGTTCGTCGGCGGTCGCGTGGATCAGCTGCTGATGCGGATTGCCGACTTTGTCGTTGCGCTCCCGTTTCTCCTGTTCATGATCCTGTTCAAGATCGCGTTCGGCATCGGCCCCGGCGAGAGCGGCATCATGCCCATGCTCGTCGCCCTGGTGCTTCTGTCATGGCCCGCGAGCAGCCGGCTTGTGCGCGGGCAGATACTGCAAATGCGTGAAGAAGGTTATGTCGGTGCCGCCCGGCTGCTGGGTGCCAGCTCGCCCTACCTGATCGCACGTCACATGCTCCCGAACACGCTGGGGGTCATCATCGTCACACTGACTTTTGCGGTACCCAGCGCGATATTTACCGAGGCGTTCCTGTCATTCATCGGCATGGGCGTGGCGCCACCGACGCCCTCCTGGGGCAGCATGTGCAACGAGGGCATCAAGTCCATGTTGGAACACCCCCACGAGATCATCTTCCCCGCGCTCTTCATCAGCGTGACCGTTCTTGCGTTCAATCTGCTCGGAGACGGACTGCGCGATGCGCTCGATGCCAGGATGCGTTCCCGTGAATAGCCAAACGCGTGAACCGCTGCTCGCCGTTAACGAACTGGTTGTCGATTTCGCCACCTGGGGCGGCACCGTTCACGCGGTGCGCGGGGTGAGCTTTACCGTGCATCGCGGCGAGACCTTCGCCATCGTTGGTGAAAGCGGTTGCGGCAAATCCGTCAGCGTGCAGAGCCTGATGGGACTGATCCCCATGCCGCCGGGTCGCATTGTTGGCGGCACCGCGCGCTGGCGCGGGCACGATCTGCTCGCGGGCACGGTGATCGACGGACGCGAGGTGCGCGGGCGAGAGATCGGCATGATCTTTCAGGACCCGATGAGTTCGCTCAATCCGACCATGACCATCGGGGCGCAGATCGCAGAGACGCTAGAGGTGCATCGCGGTCTTAGCCGCCGCGCCGCCCGGGCCCGCGCCATCGAACTGCTTGAACTCACCCGCATTCCAGACGCCGAGGGGCGCGCTTCTCAGTACCCCTTCGAGTTTTCCGGGGGCATGCTGCAGCGAGCCATGATCGCCGCCGCGATCGCGTGTGAGCCCGCGCTGCTCATCGCCGATGAGCCCACCACGGCGCTCGATGTGACCATTCAGGCGCAGATCCTCGATCTGCTCAAGGATCTCCAGCGCGAGACCGGGATGGCGATCATTCTCATCACGCACGATCTCGCGGTCGTGGCCCGCATGGCCGATCGAGTCGCCGTCATGTACGCCGGGCAGATCGTCGAAGAGGGCTCCGTGGATGCGCTCTTCTATCGCTCCGCGCACCCCTATACCCAAGGTCTGCGATCAGCGCTGCCCGGTAAGGACGCCGATCGCGACCGACCGCTCACGCCAATCGAGGGCAGCCCGCCTGATCTCTTCAAACCGCCGCCGGGCTGCGCCTATGCCGCGCGCTGTCCTCATGCCATGCGCATCTGCGGGCGCGAAACACCCCCGCAGCACCTGATCGCCGGGGGCGGGACCGACGATACTCATATCGCAGCCTGCTGGTTGCACCACCCTGCCCGCTCATCCGCGGAGACGCGCCATGGATGATCTGAACACTGCCACTGCATCAGCAGCAGATCAGCAGCCGCTGCTCGAGATCGACGGTCTGTCTCGATACTTCGATCTTGGCAAGGGGCGCCGGGTGCACGCCGTGGATGGGGTTTCACTCAACATTGGCGCGCGGGAAATCGTTGGGCTGGTGGGAGAGAGCGGGTCCGGCAAATCGACCCTCGGCAAGACCCTCATTGGTCTGCATGACAAGACCGCGGGCAGCGTGCGCTGGCGCGGGGAGACATTACCAGCTCGCTATCGGGCAGCCGACTTCCGCCGCCTCGCCAAAAGCATGCAGATGATCTTTCAGGACCCGTACTCCTCCCTCAACCCGCGCATGACGGTCGGCGAGATCATTGGCGAGGGGCTGCGCCTGCACACAGGGCTGGGAACGAACGCCATTCGCGAGCAGGTTGCGGCGTGGCTGCGGCGCGTCGGTCTTGAGCCCGATCATATGGGGCGCTATCCCCACGAATTCTCTGGCGGTCAGCGCCAGCGGATTGGGATCGCGCGTGCCTTGATACTGGAACCGGAATTCGTGGTGTGCGACGAGCCGATCTCAGCGCTCGATGTTTCCGTGCAGGCGCAGGTCATCCGACTGCTGGGCGAGTTGCAGGACAACCTGGGTCTGACCCTGCTCTTCATCGCTCACGACCTGTCCATGGTGCGCTATCTGAGCGATCGCATGGCGGTCATGTATCTCGGTGGCCTGGTTGAGGTCGGTCCGTCTGATGACGTGTATTTCGATCCCAGGCACCCCTATACGGAGCTGCTGATCAGCTCAAATCCTGAGCCTGATCCCGCGCGTGAGCGCGCGCGCGCAAGCGTGACTCTCGCCGGCGAGATTCCCTCGCCCCTCAACGTTCCCCCGGGCTGTCGGTTTGCTACCCGCTGCCCGAAGGTGATGGAACGTTGTCATCGAGAGCGACCGGCGCTGCTGCCGCTCAAGGATGTCTCCACGCGTCAGGTGGCGTGTCACCTCTACGCCTGAGCCGCCGCAGCGTTCACTCGACAAGTTCAAACACGCTTCAATCAGCAGCCGCCGCGAGATCGAACCACTTGCGCGCCATGCGCAGCATGGATTCCTCGTCGGTGTACTCACTGAGTCGTGCGATCGGCACCCACGCCAGGGCGAGCGATTCGGCGCTTACCGCGAACGCCTCGCTGTCGCGCACCACGAACGCAAACCGCACATCGAAATGAAAATGGGCAGGGTCATCCCGGCGCGCCGGAATCTCATGAATGTCCAGATCGAAGATCCGCAGCGAGAGCGGATCGACGACAAGGCCTGACTCCTCCTCCGCCTCCGCGCGGGCGACGTCCAACGCATCAGGGTTGCCGTCGCTGTGGCCTCCGAGCTGCAGCCAGCGCCCAAGCTTGCGGTGATGCGTGAGCAGCACCGCATCGCGTGCGCGGTTGACCAGCCACGCGGATCCGGTGACGTGCCCCGCCCAAAGATCACGTTCGAAACAGCGCTCGTGCTGCCGGACAAAAGCGACAAACCGTGCCACCAGGGCTTCGTCTTCGGGATGCCGATCGGCGTAGGCGTCGATCAGCGCTAGCAACGGTTCGCGGTGCATGAATCTGGTTTCTCGCCGGAAGGCTGCCGAATTTTGCCCCCTGCCGGGCGCACAAAAAAAAGCCCGCGGGGTTAGCCGCGGGCTTCGAGAACGGGGCGTGGCAGCGCTAGTGCGCTGTCACGCCAGCGACCTCA
>DMUF01000011.1:0-462 GCA_003476445.1 Gammaproteobacteria bacterium
TGCCTGAAGACCGAGAATCGCGACTCGATCGGTATGTTCGAGAACGAGTGGAACGATTTTGACCGTCTCACCGCCCGCACCAAGATGCTGCACAACACGCGGCGCAAGACGCAGCCGTGGAAGACCGGGCTGCCAGTGGACTGGCGCCCCGCAGAGCGTTTTCGCGCATTTCCGCCCATCGGCTGGCTGATGCGGGCGCGACGCCGATTGTTCGGCGAGTACGCCTTCCTCGGCAATTACAGCCGCCACCCGGACGAAAACCAGGAGCGGCTGTTCTTTGGACTGCTCGCGGAATGCGTTGAGCTGGGTCTGGTCACGCGGGACATGCTGAACGCGGAGATTGCGCAGCAGCATGTTCGCGAAGACGCGCTCGACGTGCTGAGCGTCACGCGCCCGCTGGCGCCCCCGCCGGGGCCGCCGCTCGCGCTGCCAGCCTGACTCGCGCTCTGACCCCGGGGATCA
>DMUF01000011.1:678-9042 GCA_003476445.1 Gammaproteobacteria bacterium
CCGCTGGCGCCCCCGCCTGGGCCGCCGCTCGCGCTGCCAGCCTGACTCGCGCTCTGACCCCGGGGATCAATCGTCCCCGGGGTTACCAACGAGCTTCTCGACCCGGTCCGCAACCTGCCCAAGCGCGGCAGTGGGATCGAGCGGCACCGGTGTAAACGGTGCTAAACCGTCGGCCAGCCAGCGCAGATGGCCCGCAGTAATGAGCGCCGCATGCAGCGCCCGCACGTCGCGCCGCAAGCGCCGCGGCGCAAGCGCCTGTACCAGCCGGTGCGACAATGCTCGCCAACGATACTCGACCCGATGACGCCACCAGTCGCCGCCGCGCGGCCGGACATCGTGCAGGTAGGTCGGAACACCCGTCGTCGCCGCTTCAAGCACCATCGACACGCTGTCACTGGTGACAACGAGGCGATCAGCGGTCGCGAGAACATCGCGATAGGGATTGGCGCCGCCGCGGACAAAGGGATGGATGCGCGCAGATCCATCCAGCGCGGCCGCGAGCGCGTTCAGAAACGCGGCTGGCGTGCGCGGCGAGCCGACGATCACAAGACCTCCGGTACCCCGAGCGGCTGCAAGGGAGGTTGCAAGTTCGCGCGCGCGGGTCGCATCGAAAATCAGATAGCCGCTGTCACCGCCGAGCAGCACGCCAATCCACGGGCGCGGCAGTCCGGCGAACACCGCTGCCGAGCTATCGGGCGTCTGTGGAACGGACGGGGGTGGCAACGCGGTGAGCGGCAGCGCGAGGCTCAGCACGTTGGCTGCACTCGGCAGCTCGTACTGACGGCTTGAAACCACGAGATCAAACTGCGCGGGACGCGACCAGGGACGGCCGAGATGGACCAGACGTGGCGCAGCCGCACCCGATGCAAGCGCTGCGCGGCGGATCCAGCGGGCGACCGGTTCCGAGCGCCGACCGGCGCCAATCACGAGATCCGGCCACGGCGCGACCAGAGCCGACCGACCGGGTCCGATCAGACCGAGACGATTGGGCACCCGCACCAGCTGCGCCAGAAGTTCCGCGCCATGGAACTGCAGCGTCTTGGTCTCGAGCTGCCACCCACCCCGCGCGCGCAGCGCCGCGCCAAGGGCGCGCACCTGGGCGTTGTCGCCCGCCTTCGGCCCCTCGAGGAGCCAGACACGGCGCTGCCGACCGCACTCCTGCGACCCGGTTGCGGGCTGGCCGTCGTTGCCCTCCTTTACTGCTGTCATCGTGCCCCGGCGCCGTGGTTACGCTACCGTTGTTCCGTTTGTGCTGCCTGCCCTGGCTCCGTACACTCTGGCGCCGTCTGCGCCGCCCGTACGCAGGCGCTCTACCCGGACAGGAACCCTCGTTGACCGACCGGCCCGCCTCTCACCGGCCCGACCGCGCCACGTGGCGCGATCAGCTTGCCGCTGCGCCGCTGCGCCTGCTGTGGTTGGCGAGCAGGGTGCTGCCGCGACGCCTGGCAGCGCGCCTCGCTGGCGCGGTATTCGCCCGTATCGGCCCGCTGACCCGCAAGCAGCGCCACGTTAAGCGAAATCTTTCCTTCGTCAAACCCGAGGCTGCGCCCGATGAGATCGAGCGCCTCGCGCGCGCGGTGTGGCGCAATTTCGGCATGGTGCTCGCCGAATTTCCGCATCTGGACGCGATCGTTCAGGAAGACCTGACCGTCGCGATCGATCCCGAGACCCAAAGCCTTCTCGACAACCAACAGCCGTTCATCCTGCTTACTGCGCATCTCGGCAACTGGGAAGTGATCGGAGGCTGGCTCGCGCGCTTCGGCCCCCCGCTGACCGCCGTGTACGATCGCAACGAGAATCCGCTTCTCGAAGCGCGCATCCAGGGCTACCGCCGGGCGGACGTGATCGAGTTCAGCGACAAGGCGGGCTCGCTCAAGGCGCTGATGGCGGCCGGCCGCGCCGGGCGCGCGATCGCGCTCTTGCAGGATACGCGTGTCGATTCCGGCGTCGCGCTGCCGCTGTTTGGCGTCGAAGCCCTGACCACCGTGAGCCCGGCCAAGCTCGCCCGCCGGTTCGGCTACCCGCTCCTGCCCGCCGAGCTGCGGCGCGAACCGGGTCAACGCTTTCATCTGCGCCTGCACCGCCCGATCCGGATCGACCCGGAGGGAGACGAACGCAGCGCCGCTGCAGAGGCGACGGTCGCCTATCACCGACTGCTCGAAACCTGGATCAGCGCGCGCCCCGGCGAGTGGCTGTGCACCAAGCGCCGCTGGCCGCGCGATGCCGCAGTACCAGCGGTCCCCCGCTCGTCGGGGTCCGCCAAAGCCCCCGAGGTCGCGCAGTGACCGTCCTCGACCGGCATTTGCTGCGCATGGTGCTGCTGCCCACCGTGATTGGCACGGTACTCACGCTCCTCGTCTACTCCGCTTTCGCTCTCGCCTCGCTGCTGCGCGACAGCGCGCTTGCCGCGGCGCCGATCTCCACGCTCATGCTCTTGGTCGGCGTCCGCGACCTGATCGCGCTGCAGGTCATCCTTCCCTCAGCGTTCTTCCTGTCGATGATCATGGCTCAGGGAGCCTGGCATCGTGATCGGGAAGCCTATGCCTGCTATGCGAACGGCATTGCGCCGGAGCGCGTGGAGCGCCCCCTCATCGTGCTGGCGGCGCTCATTGCGCTGGTGGTCGCGGGGCTCTCTCTGGGCGCCCGACCGTGGTCCTATCAGCTCGCCTACACGCTCGAGGAACGCATGACCGAACTGAGCTCCGACGTGCTGCAGTCCGGTACCTTTTACCGCTGGAGCGACCAGCTCGTGCTGCGCGCCGACGCGGTCGACGCCACGGCACCCGCAGAGGCGCCGCGGCTGTTGCGGGTGTTCGCGGCGCAGCGTGAAGGCGACAGCTTTCGCATCATCCGCGCAGCGCGCGCGCACATCTCGGCGATCGGCGCGGACCGGCGCCAGACGCTCGAATTCCAGGACGGCACACTGCACGAGCTCGGTACGGCCGACGGCTCGCGTCGCGTTACCGCGTTCGCATCACTGGTCTACCAGACCAACCCCGGGGAAAGCCGACGCGCGCTGCATCGGCGCACTCAGCCGCTCGGCAAACTGCTCGACTCGGATCTCGCGAAGGATCGCGCCGAAGCGCAATGGCGCCTCACGCTTCCGGTCGTCACCTTCCTGATCGGCATGATCGCCATCCGTCTGGGTCATGTGCGCCCCCTGCAGTCCACCTATGGTCGGCTCGCGCTCGGGATCGCGATCTACGTCGTGATCTTCAACGGCGTCAATCTGCTGACCAGCGCCGTCGAGCAGGAGCAGCTCGCCTCGACGCCCGGGCTGTATCTGCTCGTGCCCCTGCTCATCGCCTTCTGGTTCATGCTGACGCGCATGTCAGCCTTCACACTGCGCCCCGCACCATGATTCTTGCACGCTACTTTGTGATGGCCATCCTGCGCGGCTACGTCATCGTTGCGATGGCGCTTCTTGCCCTGTTCGCCCTGTTTGCCTTCATGGAGGAAGCGGGCGATATCGGCGAAGGCGCCTACAGCGCGCGGGATGCGCTGCTGTTCGTCGCGATGGGTCTGCCAGTGACCCTGCTCGATCTGGCCCCGTTCATCGTGGTGCTGGGCACGATCTTCGGTCTTGCCGGCTTTCTTCGCACCCAGGAGCTTCTGGCCGTGCGCGCCGCCGGGCAATCGCTCCTGCGCATAGCCGGCTACGCGGCGATCGCGGCGCTCCTTGGCCTCGTTATCCTTGTTCCGCTCGAGTTTTCCGCGCGCCCGCTGCTGCAGCAGGGATTGCTGTACCGACTGTCTGAGCAATCCCCCGACGGCAATCTGCTCGATCGCAACGGCAGCTGGATCGCGCGCGACAACACCTTCGTCTACGTCGGCTCACTCGCCGGGGGGCAGCGCCCGAGCGACATCAGCGAGTTCGTGTTCGACGACACGTTAGCACTCACCCGGTTCACCCACGCGCGCGCGGCCGACATTCTGGCCCCGGAGCGCTGGCGCCTGCGCGATGTGGACATCCGCCGCATTCGACCGGATGGTCACGAACGCGAAATTCGCAGCGACATGGAGTGGCAGCCGATCTGGTACCCCGCCCAGCTGTTGCGCGAGTTTCCCCTCGGCAGTCTGACGCTTGCGGAACTCCGCCAGCAGATGGCGTTTCTCGAGGCAAGCGCCACACCAAATGCCGCGCCCGCCCTCGAATTCTGGCGCCGCCTCTTGGCCCCGCTCATGATCCTTTCTTTCGCCGTGCTCGGCGCGGGGCTGATCGGCGCCGTGCGCCCGCGCTCGAGCGGTGGGCTGGTGATACTTTCGGGCATCGCCCTCGCGATCGGGCTCTATCTTTTTCTACAGATCGGCATCAACGCCGGCGCGCGCTTTGGCCTTACACCCGCGCTCGCCGTGACGCTGCCAACCGCGGCGCTCTGCGCGCTCGCCGGGGCATTGCTCAAACGCATTCATGAGAGGCCCCGCTGACCATGCGTCTTTTGCGTCAGTTCGTCACCCGCTATCCCTGGCAGAGCGTGCTGCTCATCCTGATTCTGCTTGCGGCCGGGATCGCGGACGGACTGGGCTTGTCCGCCCTGCTGCCGATGCTGAACCTGGCCTTCGATTCGGGCGGCTCGGCGCCGGCCGGCGGCGCGTTGCCAGAGGGGGGCGAGACGCCGGATGACGATTTCTCTCGCCAGGTCACTCGCGTGCTGGGCGCGCTCGGTCTGTCGCCCACGCTCGGTACCCTGCTCACCGTGATCGTGCTTGGTATCAGCATCAAGCGCGTCTTCATCTTCATTGCCGAACAGCGCATCGGCTACATCGCCGCCGACGTAGCAACCGAGCTGCGGGTTTCGATGCTCGCGGCTCTCACCCGCTCACGCTGGAGCCACTTTGTCGGCCAGTCCACAGGGCGCCTGGCCAACGCCATGGCCACCGAGGCCTGGCGCGCCTCGAATGCCTATGTCTTTGCCATCAAGCTGCTCGTGCTCGTGGTGGAGCTGGGGGTATATGGCGTCCTCGCGGTGCTCGTGTCCTGGCAGGCGACGCTCATCACCATCGGCGCCAGCCTCGTGATCATCGTGTTGTCCCATGGTTTTGTTCGCCTCGCACGCAAGGCCGGCAAAGGTCAGACCCGCTGGTACGCTTCGCTCCTGCGCACGCTCACAGATCTGCTCGGATCGGTGAAGAGCCTCAAAGCGATGGGCCGGGAGCGCCAGGCGGAAGCGTTGCTGAAGCATGAAACCCATGCGCTGCGGCGCGAACTGAAGCGCGAGGTTCTCGGGAACGCAGCGCTTGATGGGGCGCAGGAGCCCTTGCAGACCCTGGTGCTCGGTATCGGCATCTACGTCGCCATCGCGCGCCTTGGAATGGATATTTCCACGGTGACCTTCCTTGTCCTCATCCTCGCGCGGCTTCTGAGCCAGGCGGGCAAGGTACAGAAGCAGTACCAGAAGATGATCGCCTGCGAGAGCGCTTATTGGTCCCTGGTCGGCGTGATCGAAGAGGCCCGGGCGGCTGAGGAACCCATGGGTCCGGTGGGTACCGCCCGTATCGAACTGCGAGACGCCATTCGTCTCGAAAACGTGACCCTTGCCTATGGCGAGGAACCCGTGCTGAAAGACCTGTCGCTCGCGATCCCCGCCGGGCAGATGACCTGTCTCGTCGGGGAATCCGGCACCGGCAAATCAACGATCGCCGACCTCATCATCGGGCTGACGCGACCGCAATCCGGACGCGTGACGGTAGACGGCGCCGCCATCGGCGAACTCGACCTGCGCGCCTGGCGCCGCGCCATCGGCTATGTGCCTCAAGACAACCTGCTGCTGCATGAGACCGTGCTGCGCAACGTCGCGCTGGCAGACGACTCGATTACCCGCGAGGCCGTCAGCGCAGCGCTCGCGCGCGCAGGCGCGCTCGAGTTCGTGCTGGCGATGCCGGGCGGCCTGGATGCCGACGTCGGTGAGGGTGGGGCGCGTCTTTCCGGTGGTCAGCGCCAGCGCATTCTGATCGCGCGGGCGCTGGTGCATGAGCCGCGCCTGCTCATCCTCGACGAGGCAACCAGCGCCCTCGACGCCACCACCGAACAGGCGCTCTGCGCCATGCTTGAATCCCTGCGCGGCTCGATGACCATTCTTGCCATCACCCATCAGCAGGCGCTGCGAGCGCTCGCCGATCGGATCTATCGCGTTGAGCGCGGGGGCATCACGCTGCTGCCGACGGGGGGCGACTGATCGACCTCTAACAGCGCGTCCAGGCGGGCAAGCGTTCCATCGTCCGCAACGTCGGCGCGCACGGCAGGAAACGGTCGCCCGGCGCGCAGCGCTGCAATGCCGTCGGCGAGCGGCAACCCCAATCCCCCGTCGATAAAGGCGCGGTGAAAGCGACCGACATCGCGCGTCAGTCGCGGCGGCAACCAGCGCATCATGAACCGGTACCAGACCGCGGCAAGGCTGGAGTCTGCGTCCGCATCCACCGGCACATCCCAGATGAACACCGGCTTACCGGAGGCGGCCGCCTCGCTCAGCATGGCAACACTGTCCCCGGACACCACCAGGAGCTGAGCGGCCGCGAGCATAGCGAAGTAGGGGTTGCCCGGGTCATCGCGGCGCCATTCATACAGCCGGGCACCCGCGGGCAGATAACGCTCCAACGCACGCGTGAACGCCTCCGGCGTGCGAGCGCTGGTACTCACCACGACCGAGCCCCGAGTCGCCTCGGCGAGAGCGCCGAGTGCCGCGCCGAGACGCACCGCGTTACGCGGCCCGAGCACCCAGGGACCGCTGCTGCCGCCCAGCAACACCGCAATCACGGGCGCGGGCAGATCGCGCAGCAGCGCATGGGGTTGCGCGCCTGCGGCAGCCAACCGCGCCGGCGTCACCCGATGCTGAGTCAAAAGGTTCAGGTGTACGCGGGGCCCTGGCGCCAGACGGTATTGCGGCGTGGTGACCAGGAGATCAAGACGGTCGACGGAGCACCAGGTGCGGCCAACGAAGACGACGCGCGTGCGCCCACCGCTCGCACGACGCACCCAGTTTGCAATGGGCTCGTTGCGCAGCCCCGCCGACAGCAGCAGTTTGGGCCAGGGTGCCGCCAGCTGTTTTCGACTCGCCGGCGTGATCCCGGCGCACGTGGTGCAACGCAACAGTCCCGCTGCGCTGGCAAGCGCCGTATACTCCACCTCGAGAGTTCGAAACGGCACTCCCAGTCGCTCGGCAAGGCCGAGCAGCTGCGAGTTCTCCCCCGCGCGGTAGCTCTTCAGTACCCAGACGGGCGTCGTTGAAATGTCGGGTGGACTCATGCATTGTTCGCCGCGTTTCCGGGGGTCGCCCCCGTATCCCGGCCGAGCCGCCCTGAACCGGAAAGACCGCGCCGAGTATATGACCGAAATCTCCGCCGCCATAGAAACCCTCGAGCGCCTTTTGCGCGATGTCCTCGCTGAGCCTCCCCCCAGCATCGATCCCGATTGCGACATGATCGACACGTTCGGGTTGTCCTCGGTCGACGTCATGGATCTGGTGAGCCAGGTCGAGGACACCTGGGACATCGCTTTCCCGCTGAATGATCTGGCCTCGATCCGCACGTTGCGGCAGCTGGCTACCCGCGTTCAGACGCTGGACGGGGCGCAATGACGCTGCTCGAACGGCGTCTCGATCGCGGCAACCTGCCTTGGGCAGACGATCCGCTCTCGCCGCTGGGCCAACCGGTGCAGGTCAGCGGCAGCGCCACGCGCGGAACCGTCCGGGGCAAGCCCGTCATTCTCGCCGGCACCAACAACTATCTCGGGCTCACCTTTGATCCGCGCTGCATCGACGCTGCGGTGACGGCCACGCGCCGCGATGGCACCGGCACCACCGGTTCGCGCATGGCAAACGGCACCTACGCCGAGCATCTCGCTCTCGAAGCAGAGCTTGCCGCGTTCTACGGGCTGCCCCACGCGCTCACGTTCACCACCGGCTATCAGGCCAACCTGGGCATGATCGCAGCGCTCGGCGGCAGCGACGGTATCCTCATGCTCGATGCCGAGTGCCACGCCAGTATTTACGACGGCGCGCGTCTCGCCGGGTCGGAGCTCTATCGCTTTCGCCATAACGATCCCGCCGACCTCGAAAAGCGCCTGCGCCGGCTCGGTGCGCGGGCTGCCGATACCCTGGTGGTGCTCGAGGGCATCTACAGCATGCGCGGCGATCAGCCGCCGCTCGCGGAACTGTGCGCGGTCGCGCGCGCGGCCGGCGCGTGCATCCTCGTGGACGAAGCCCACTCCTTCGGCGTTCTTGGCGCAACCGGACAGGGCGCGGTGCAATCGTTCGACGTGCTGGACCAGGTCGATTTTGTCACGGGCACCTTCAGCAAGAGTCTGGGCGCCACCGGTGGTTTCTGCGTCAGCAGACACAACCTGCACTACATCGTGCCGCTCACCCG
>DMUF01000028.1:0-2261 GCA_003476445.1 Gammaproteobacteria bacterium
CGCGAGCGCAGATAGCGATCAAGCTCGCGCTTCAGGAAGCGCCGAATCTGCGGCTTGCCATAGAGTTGCTCCATCACCAGCAGGGCTGAGTACTGGGAGAAGGTTTCGGATAACAGGGTCATGCCTTGCTTGTTGGCGCCAATCAGCTGGTGCGCCCACCACTGGTGAGCGATCTCGTGTGCCGTGACATAGGTGACCAGATCAATCAGGTCGTCCTGATCCTCTTCGCGAAAGTTCTGTATAAAGCCGATACTTTCAGAGTACGGCACTGTATTTGCGAACGACTGAGCGAAGCCTGCGTAGGCCGGGAACTCAAGAATGCGCGCCTGCTGGAACTGAAAGGGCGAGAAGCGCTTGCTGAAGACGTCCAGGGATATCTTCATGGCGTCGAGCATGCGCTGTACGTTGTGCTCGTGTTCCGGGTGGTAGTAGACGGCGAGCGCGACGGAGGATCCCTCCGGGTTCACCCAGGTGTCGTCCGCGCGCGCATATCGAGCCGACTGCAGTGAGAAGAAATGCTGGATCGGCGACTCGGTTCGCGTGACGACGGTGCGTCGCCCATCAGCCGTCGTATCACTGACGGTCATACCGGGTGCAACCGGTGTCTGATCGGCATCGGTACTGAGTCGAATGTCCGCAGTCACCCAATCACTGTCGGGTCGCAGGTAGTGAGAGCTGTTTGCGGTCTCGTCCTCGAGGCGCGCGACGCGCAGTTCTTCGGGCAGATCGTACTTGCGTCGCGTTGCACGGTCCCGCAGGAAGATGGTTCGGTCGATACCGAGTAGCGGGCTGATCTCGGCGTTGTTGATGAACGTGCCGTTAGTCACCAGGCGTGTTTGCGCGTTGCTGTTTGGGAAGCCTTGCTCCTGAAGCCGGGTGACAAAGCGGAGCGTGCGCGTTTCGCCCGGTGCCATCGGTTCGTCGAGTGTGTAGATGCGCACGCCAAACTCTTCATACGTTGTCTCGAGTCGACTACCGGACATGTCGAGTTTCTCGATCGCGAGCTCTCTTGGCGTTGAGACGATGAGCTGGAGCACCGGCACCTCGTGGCGATTGACCAGCGTGTATTCGCCTGTCGCGAGGGCTACTCGTTCCCGGGGATGCAGCGCGACATCGAGGCTCACATGGGTGATCTTCGGCTGCGGCAAAGTCTCGAGCGGCAGCAGCAACCGTTCGGCGTCGGCAAGCAGCTGCTCCTGCTCAGGCTCGGTGATGTAGCGATTAAGAACATTGCTGTTGTAGAAGATGTACGCGCCGCTTCCGACCCATGCGAGTGTGAACAGCCCCATGACCACGCCGGCAGGACCGTGCAGACGTTTTGGAGCCAGTGCGAAACGCGGGCGCAGGCGCGTCTCTGTGCCCCGACGCCACAGCAGATGCGCGCCGACCAGGAGCATCAGCGCGAAGGCAGTCCAATAGAATTGATGCCAGGCGCGTGCAATCCAGAAGTGCCCCATACCGTTCATGTCCGAGAGCGGAACGGGGGCAGCGTCACCGAAGTTGTAGAGCCTGTGCTCGAAGCCAGTGGTTGCCAACGCGATGCTCGCCACCACCTGAAGCAACATGATGGCCCATCCCGCCGCTTTGCTGGGCACCAGCGTCTGTACGAAAATCGAGAGAATTGCGTACTGAAGCGATCCGATCAGAACCGGCAGCACGAACCAGAGCAGGTAGCTGCCGAGCTCGAGGTGTGTGTAGCCCGTTATCAGCTGGAAGAGCACGGCACCCAGCATGGCGATCAGCAGAGACGAGAGCAGCACAAGCCCCATGGCGAGAACTTTGGGGAGCACGAACACCCAGCTCGGGGTTGCCGTAGCGTCCACGATTTCATGCATGCGGTAATCGCGATCCCGCCACACCAGCTCGCCGCCGTAATAGATGGCCACAATCAGCGGGATGATCGCGAACGCCCCTGTGAGCATCTCGACGACGGCGCGGGTGACCGGGAAGTAGGGCACGCCGCCCATCTCGGCGACGCTGCTGAGCCCGGAAAGCGCATTGAACAGACCCAGCGCAAGAAGCACGGCAAAGGCTGGACTGCGCAGCACAAAGAGCATGTCCAGCCGGATCATCGCGCGCAGCGCCGCCCACGAATGCCCGGGCGCGGGTCGCGCCAGCGGCTTCAAGGTTGGCAGGGCCGCGACCGAGACGGACTTCCCTTTGCGATCGACCGTCTGTCTGGAAGCTTCCGGCCGGAACACCGCGTAGGCAACGGCAAGAAGTACCGCCCCGAGTGAAAGCCAGAGAATGCGGTTGTAAAG
>DMUF01000028.1:2642-3205 GCA_003476445.1 Gammaproteobacteria bacterium
TTCGTCGCATCGAAGAGCGCGCCAAGCGCGAAGGGATCGAGCAGGCTTCCGAGTTCCTCAAGCTCGGGTTCGCTCAGCATCATCTGGGATGCGGTGTACAGCACCAGAAAGGCGATCACGCCGACATAGCACCACATCATCGAGCGCGTTGCGGTTGCGAGGGCAAAAAAGCCCGCCGCCATGACCAGTACGGTCGGCACGCTGTAGACGAACAGCGCATACGCATAGTGGCCGAGGATAAAGGGGCCGATCTTCTCGGGATCCTGCCAGGGCATCAGGCTACCCACGAGAACGCCGATCGGAACCGCTGCCATCACAAGACACGCAACGGTTGTTGATCCGACGAAACGTCCCAGCACGTAGTCGGGCTTGCGCAGACGGGTGGCGCGCAGGATCGGCGCGAATCCGGTTTCGTCATCGCGCACGACGGCGTTGGCGACGAAGGCAGTCACCACGAACAGGCCGAACAGATTCATGATGCCGACCGTCTGCAGAAGGGCGAACGGCGCGTTGCGGAACACCTGTCCCGCGTTGCCGATCTGCACCTGATCAATCGTGGTGGC
>DMUF01000211.1:0-223 GCA_003476445.1 Gammaproteobacteria bacterium
AGCGAGACCTTCGACGTAGTTATTTGTATAAATGCTTTGTATGCGATGGTCCCTCAGACGCAAGTTTTACAGCGGGTTCGGCGCATGCTTAAGCCCAATGGGTGGTTTCTGGTTATTGATTTCGGGAGGCCCCAGCGTGTCGTGGACTGGGCTCGCTTCTTGATCAAGAGTGCGATCAGAAAACAGGGGGTGGTTGGCGGGCTCATTTTCGCGGCAAAGGGAT
>DMUF01000211.1:476-11181 GCA_003476445.1 Gammaproteobacteria bacterium
GGATTAGGGGCGTTGATCGAGAATGCGCGGGGTGCAAGGGGTCAATCTGCCGGGAGTTATTGGTTACATTCGACAGAGGAATTTGCGGAAATGTTGGCGGGTAATGGTTTCGCCATCGAGGAAAGTGGGGTTTGTTATCGGGGATACTGTGACTGGGCTATGTGTCGCCTCGAAGGGATGCCCCCCTCTTCGCCATCACCCTGATTTCCACCCTGGCGCCCGGGACCGCTAGTTCGCTGACTCCGATCGCTGTCCACGCGGGCCACGGCTCCTGGATGAACTCGTCCCGCACCTTCATGAAGGTGGCCAGGTGTTCGCGCAGGCCTACGTGGAAGGTTGTGTATTCAACGATTGCGTCGAAGTTGAGGCCGGCGGCGTTCAAGACTGCGCCCACTGCGTTCCAGGCATTGCGGAACTCTTCGGCAGCGTCCTTCGGAATCTGCCCGGAGGCGGTGGTGCCGATCTGTCCGGAAAGAACGACCAGATCGCCGACTCTAACGCCCGGTGCGAAGTGGAAGGCGTCGTAAGCGCCCCGACTAGAGTCGGGCAGAATGATGTCGCGGCTCATATTGTTTCCGGCGGGGCAAAGGCAAGAAGATGATAGCCAAGAATTCCTCGCGCGTAATCGTTTGCGTGCGATTGGTCTGGTGAGAGGTGAGGTGTGCTCGAGTTTCACGACCCCGTTCGCGTTGGCAGCCAAGAGCTTCAGGCTTACCTTGAGTTCGCCAAGACGGCTGCTCGGGAGGCGGGGGCAGAGACGTTGGGATTCTTTCGCACTGCTCTCGAGGTGGATGATAAGCGCCAGAAAGGGGCGTTTGATCCGGTGACCGCGGCGGATCGGGCGGCGGAGATGCGATTCCGTGAGGCGGTCGGCGCGCGCTTCCCCGAACACGGTGTGCTGGGTGAAGAGTTTGGTCATGCCCCGGGAAACGGGTTGACCTGGGTAATTGATCCCATCGATGGCACACGCGCTTTCATGACGGGCTTGGTCCATTGGGGTGTCCTGATCGCCCTGTTCGATGGGCAGAACCCCGTCCTCGGCGTGATGTTCCAACCTTTCACCGGTGAGATCTTCTATGGCGATGGTAGTGCCTCGTGGTGGGAGCGGGGCTCCGAGCGCCGCCGTCTGACAACGCGTGTGGGCGTTGATCTCCCGCAGTCCCTGCTTGCGACAACAAGCCCGGCGTTCTTCAGGAGCGCGTTCGAGCGTCAGGCTCTCGAGCGTCTGCAGCGCCTCGTGAAGATGAGCACGTACGGTGGCGATTGTTATCTTTACGCGATGGTGGCGATGGGCGGTCTCGATCTGGCGATAGACGCCGGGTTGGGTGCCTACGATATCCAAGCGCTGATTCCGATCATCCGTGGCGCGGGCGGCGTAATCAGTACAGTCGATGGTGGCAATCCAAGTCTTGGGGGATTCGTGGTGGCCGCCGGTAGTGTTGACCTGCACCGCGCTGCTTGCCGGGTGCTTCGAGATGAAAGCGCCCCGAATTAATGCGACGCGCCCCACATTGGGGCGAAGTTTGCCGCTTTACGCCCGTGATTCGGGTGACAACGTCCAATGGCGACTCATGCGGTCTGTTCAGAATGGCCCGTACGCCCAGTATTGAGGGTGAAAACATCATCTTCTTGCGCAAAGGATAGATGGGGCAGAGTTGGCACGAGTTCTGCTTTGGGAATGTCGACGCACGGCGGCGTTTCCTCTCCCCCGATGACTGGCCGGCGTCGGCTCTGCTAGGAGCCCTCAAGGTGCCCAGCCTTCCCCCTCTCCCCTCGGGCTGGGCACCTTCCTTTCTCCGGTTCGCACGAAGCCTTCACGGCGCGTCGGGATACTGGCTCCCATGAACGTTTCTCTCGGTTCCTTCGTTGGTGATTCGCAGCGTGCTCCGGGTGCTCCGCTTGTACGAGTCGGTGTGATCGGAGATGTCCATGCGGAGCATCATCGGCTGGAAAAGGTGCTCGATTGGCTCGCTGGTCAAAACGTTGACGCGATCATCTGCACAGGCGATCTGGCCGACGGTCGTGGGTGTATCGATCGCACCTGCGCCCTGCTCGACAATGCGGGTGCCATCGCGGTAGCAGGAAATCATGACCGCTGGCTCTTGCAGGATCGCGTTCGACATTTGCCGGACGCCCACCGTCTGGATGCGATCGATGATCGTACCGCTGAGTACCTCCGGACGTTGCCGACGTCGGTGACGCTGCAGACAGCTGCGGGTTCCCTCATGCTTTGTCACGGAGTCGGTGAAAACGACCTCGCCAAGATTTGGCCTGGCACGGATCGATCCCCTATCGAGCGCAGCGCGCGACTGGATGAAATCATTGCCGCCGGGTGTATTCGTTTCCTTGTGAACGGTCACCTGCACTTTCGAGTGATGATCGACTTCGAAAACCTGTTGGTGCTGAATGCAGGCACGTTGAAGGGCGGGTACGCGGGCGTGTCAGTCATGGATTTTGCTGCTGACGGCGTCGCGTCATTCGCGGTCACTGATGAAGGTCCGCCAGTGCTGGTTGCTGAGCACAGCCTTACGCCGACCGCGTCGCGTCGAATCTGGCGTGATACCCAGTGTTTCGACGGCGCTTGGGAGCCGCTCGCGCTATACGCGAGACCCTTGGGGCAATCGAGTGCTCGGCAGGCTGCCGGCTGACCCTACCCGGACGAGAGCGCTTGCAGCGTGGCGATCAGCAGCCGCTGCTCCGCGCGCTTGACCCGGTCTTCGACCGCGGCTACATCATCTGTTGCATGTATCGGGACCCGAACCTGCCCGAGAATGGGTCCGGTGTCGTATTCCCCATCTACGAAATGAACGGTCGCCCCGGTTACTCGTTCACCTGCGTCCAGTACCGCAGCGTGGACGCGGCGACCATAAAAGCCGTGTCCGCCAAACTTTGGCAGCAGTGCAGGGTGGGTGTTGAGGATTCGGTTGCGAAACACCTTGAGTGTTTGCGGTCCGAGCTTCTTCATGTAGCCACCGAGCACCACGTAGTCGGCCTTTGCTTCCGTTAACGCGGCGCAGACTGCTTGATCTAATTCCTCTGCATCCGTGTGGGTGGCGGAGCTCAGATGGCGGGTGGGAATGTCATGCGCGCGCGCTCGGGCGAGGGCGCCCGCGTTGCTGTTGTTGCTGATCACGAGAACGACCGTTGCGTTCAGCGTTTTGGCAGCGCACGCATCCAGCACCGCCTGCAGCGTGGTGCCGCCGTGGGACGCAAGCACGGCAATGCGCATCAGGTCGCAACCTTGAAAATAGCCGTGTGAAAGATCTCGGTGGTCACTTCCGCATCGCGCACGAAGCGCACGTAAAGCCGCACGAACTCATGGCCGCGCCGCGTCCACTTGTCGAGTGGCACCGCTTCCACGGCGACGGTCTCATTGACCCGAAGCAGGTGATGAAAACGAATCTCGGAACTGACATGAATCCAGGCCGGCAGAATGTACTCTCGCATCAGGGCCTGGTTTGCCATGGACAGAATGCCGTGCGGGTGCGCGTACTCGTGAAAGAGTCGGTTGTCATCGTCCGCCTGTGCGGCGAAGGTCTGATTCAAGTCCTCGGTAATCGTCCAGTGCCATGGTGTGAATGGCTGCATCGGCAGCAGATTAGTCCAGTCGATGAGCGGTCGATCGGGCAGCTTGCGCGGACCTGATAGTGCGTCCGCGCCCGCAGGCCTCGGCATCTTGTCACCGGGTGCTCGGAACTCGAGCTCGGCGAGCAGGTCGCCAGCCGTGTTCCAGCTGCGCGCGCGGAGCCCCTCGGACGCTTGCTCCATCTCGACACGCAGCGTCTCGCCGTCATACGCGGGCTTGATGAGACGAACGGCGTGAATCGCTTGTTGCAGCGCGTGCTCACCAAAGCGCTGCGTGAGCGGCCAGGTCAGATAGCCGTACACGGTCACGCCAGCGACCAGACCCCCGCGAAACCCATAGCGACGCGCCACCTCATCGCTGTGCATGCGGTTCTCGGAATCCTCCACGTGATTGCGCGCGATCACTTGGCGTGGGGTCATGCTGCGGCTCCTGATGCGTGTTTCCATTGTGCCCGATGAACGCGCCTGCGGCACTCGATGCGGTATGGTGATGGCATGACGCGCGCTGCACTGCTTCAACGCCTTATCGTGCTGTCCGGAAAAGGGGGGGTCGGCAAGACCACGCTTGCTTCGGCGATTGCGTGCCAGCTGGCGGGTTCCGGTCAGCGCGTGGCGCTGGTGACACTGGACACACGAGACAGTCGTCATCCGATCTTCGACATTCGCCTCGACTATATGCCGCAGCAGGTGCGCCCCGGATTGTGGGTCGCACGTGTTGATCCCATCTCCGCGCTCGTCGATTACAGTCGATCGCGTCTGCCCCTCGGGGCACTTTATGAACCGGTCCTGCGCAGTCGCGCGGTGCGTGACTTTACCGGGGCTCTGCCTGGGTTCGAGGAACTGATGTTGCTCGGACGACTCTATAATTTCGCGGTCGAGCTCGAGTTCGATCGCGTGGTCTTTGATGCGCCCGCGCTTGGTCATCTGCGTCAGCTGCTCGAGGTTCCCGGCGCCATGCAGCGTGCGATGCCTGGTGGACCGGTACGCCACGTTGCCGAACGCATGGCGGGTCTGCTGTTTGATCCCGCGCGCACCGTGGTCTTGCCTGTTACGCTGCCGGAACAGATGCCGGTCAGTGAGGCGCTTGAGCTCATCGCGTGCTGCCGTGATCGGTTTGGTATGACGCTCGGCCCGGTGCTTGTTAACCGCACGCATGAGCCGCCATTCGCACCTGAGGAATGGCGCCGTGTTCACGCGCTTGCTCGCAGCCCACTCGCATCTGCCCCACTGCAGAATCTGGTTTTCGAGGCGGAGCGACGCATGCGGCAGCACGAGCAGCAGGGCGAGGCCTTGGCGCCGCTTGCGTCAGCCAACGCGGACGCTATTCACTTGCCGGCGCTTGACCTCGTTGACGACGCCCTGATCGAAGCACTGGCTCCAGCGCTGGGTGGGCTCAGGTTCTTCGAATGAATGCCCCAGCGTTCAAATCCCGTGTCCTGATCTGTTGTGGAAGCGGCGGTGTCGGCAAGACCACTGTCGCGGCAGCGGCAGCGCTCGCTTTTTCGCAGGCGGGGCAGCGCGCGGTGGTGATTACCATTGATCCCGCGCGGCGTCTTGGTGAGGCACTTGGCATCGACTCGCTGACGGATGCTCCACAGCTTGTTGTTCGCAATGGCTCCGGCGAACTCTGGGCCGCGTCGCTTGAGCCCACGGAGGTGTTTGATCGCCTGGTGTCGACACTTGCGCCAACTCCTGCGCTGCGCGAATCGATCCTGCGCAATCGCCTGTATCGTGAGCTTTCCACCGCGCTTGCGGGCTCGCGCGAACTCATCGCCCTTGAGCGCATCTTCGAGCTCGCAGCGGATCCCCGATTCGATGTCATCGTGCTCGATACGCCGCCCACCCAGCATGCACTCGACTTCCTCGATGCCCCTGAGCGTGTTGCGAGATTGCTCGATGGTTCGCTCATGCGCTGGTTCTCGCGGCCGGCGCCTCTCACACCGCTGTCGCTGCTGCGCGACAGTTCTGCTCTTGCCTTCAAGGCCATCCAACGGCTCACCGGAATGCAGGTATTTGCCGACATCGCCACATTTCTGGGGCTGTTCTCCGGGCTCTTCGAGGGTTTTCGCAAGCGCGCCGCAGGGGTTCAATCCTTGCTGCGTGGACCGGCGTCAGCGTTCGTTCTGGTGGCAACGCCGTCTGAGGCGGCTCTGCGTCAGGCGCGTGCCTTCGAGCAGCGGCTCTCTGAAGAGGGCTATGCGATTGCCGCAATCGTCGCTAATCGACTTGAGTGTGGGGGCGGGGACGAATCTCTGCGACCCGCGTCATTGTCTCTGACCAGCGATGACCAAATGCTCCTTGCGGATTTGGTATCGGTGGCGAACCTGGAGGAGCGTTTGCAAGCGATTCACGCATCGAGGCTGCATCGCCACTCAAGCGAGCAGCGTTTTCTCGACGCGCTGGCAGCGCTCGGTTTGCCAGTCGTGCGGGTGCCTCGCTTATCGGCCGATGTTGCAGCGCCCACGGATCTCGATGCGCTCGCTCGCGCCCTGGGCGACCTTGTGCGTCAACCGTAGGCCTGTTCTGGCAGCCAGGTGACGATCTGTGGCCAGAAGAAGATCATCGTCATAGCCAGAAGCTGCAGCAGAATGAAGGGCGCGACGCCCTTGTAAATGGTGCGCGCCGTGATTTCCGGCGGCGCCACACCCTTCAGGAAGAAAAGCGCGAAACCTACGGGGGGCGTGAGAAAGCTGGTCTGCAGACAAACGGCAAAAAGCACAGTGAACCACACCGGGTCGTAACCCAGTCCGGTTACCACCGGCGCGACCAGAGGCAGGATGATAAGGGTGAGCTCGATCCAGTCGAGAAAGAAACCCAGCAGAAACGTAGCGAACAGAATGCTGAGCACGATGCCGTCGGGCTCGAACGGCAGCGCCAGCAGCGCCTCCTCTATCAGCTTGTCACCGCCTAACCCACGCAGCACGAGCGCAAACGCCGTTGCACCGAGCATGACGCCGAAGATGAATCCGGTGGTAATCGTTGTTTCGCGCAGCACCTCGGGCATGACCCGACCGCCGAGCTGCTTGCGCGACCAGGCAAGTGCAAGTGCGCCCGCGGCACCCACACCGGCGGCCTCGGTCGGGGTTGCGAGGCCAAAGAAGATACTCCCGAGCACCAAGAGAATGAGCCCCGTGGGAGGAATCACGGCGCGCGCCACATCGACAATGGCTGCACGATCAATGGGTCCGCTTGGTCCTGCGGGCGCGCCCTCGGGTCTAACTATTCCGTAGACCACAACGTAGCCAATATAGAGAGCGCCGAGCAGAAGTCCGGGCATGACGGCCCCGAGAAACAGGTCGCCCACGCTCATGGCCATACGGTCTGCCATGAGCACCAGCATGATGCTTGGGGGAATGAGAATGCCGAGAGTACCAACCGCGGCGACGGTGCCAGCGGCCAGTGGTCGGTCGTATCCCTGCGCCATCATCGCGGGAAGGCCAAGGAGCGCGAGCAGTACGACAGAGGCGCCCACGATCCCCGTGGTCGCGGCGAGGAGCAGCCCAATCAGAATGACAGTCAGAGCAAGACCGCCGCGCACGCTCGCGAGCAGTCGCGAGACCCCGCGCATGAGATCCCCGGCAATACCCGAGCGATCCAGCAGCAGCCCCATGAAGACAAACATGGGCAGGGCCACCATGACCCAGTTTTCCATGTTGTTCCAGATGCGCTCGACGGTAAGGGAGGCGTAGCCCCAGTCCACGTGCATCGGCAGGTTGAAATCGACCTCGAGCACGATCGCAAGCGCTGTGAACACCACGGCAAGCCCGCCAAGAATCCATGCGATCGGAAAGCCCGTGAAGACGAGCGCAATGAACGAGAGCAGCATCAGGACTGCAAGGATCTCGTTAGCGGGCATCCCGCGCTCCTTCCGCCTGGGGCGGGTTGCGGAACAAAAAGGCGGCTACCTGGCTGAGTCGGGCGAGCGCCGCAAGCAACAGAAATATGAACGCAAGCGGGAGCAGGGCTTTCGGTATCCAGCGCCAAGGCAGCCCGCCGGGAGATTGGGAGATTTCTCCGCTCACGAAGCTCGAGTGGGCGAAGGGTATGCCATACACGATAACGAGGAGGATGAACGGCAGCAGAAGCAGGAGGATTCCGTAAAGATCGATCCAGGCGCGTGTTCGCGGCGACCATCCTTCCCGCAGCACGTCAACGCGCACGTGGGCATCGCTTTTGCAGGCACAGGCGATACCGAACAAGAAACCCGCCGCATAGAGATGCCACTGCAGTTCTTCGAACTGGATGAAGCCTTCTCCGAGCAGCTGCCGCGCGCTGACATTCAGGATAATGATGGCGAGCAGCACGAGCCACAGCCACCCGGTCAGGCGCTCGATCGCGCCAAGCAGCGGCGCAACCGCGCGGGAGAACGCCGTGGTGGGTAGTTCCATCAGAAGTCTCGCGGCAGATAGGCCCGGGATTTCCATTTCGCGTAATCAGCGCGGAAGGCCTCCTGGGACGCGAGAATGCGGGCAAAATCCGGGCTGGCGGCCGCTTCCTCGGCCAGCACTTCCTGCGTGATTTCGCGAAGCCGCAGCAGCACTTCATCTGACAAGGTTTCCATGCGCGCACCGCGGGCGGTGAAGTCGGCGATCACGCCGCCCTGCAGCCCTTCAGATCGCGCGAGATTGCGCGTGACACCCGCTGTGCACGCGGTCTCGAGCAGCGCCTGATCGGCAGGCGGCAGAGCCTCCCATAGCGCTAGGTTCACGACCAGATGGAACGCTGTCGCAGGCTGATGCCAACCCGGGTAGTAGTTGTAGGGGGCGACTCGATCGAAGCCCAGCTTGTCATCGACAACGGGCAGCGCGTACTCGGTCGCATCAATAGCGCCCTTTTCCAGCGCCTGAAAGATCTCGCCGCCGGGCAGCATGGTTACCGATGCGCCGGCGCGTTGCAGGACTTTGCCACCCAGACCGGCGAAACGGATCTTCAGCCCCTTCAGGTCCTCTACCGTTGCGACCTGACGTCGGAACCAGCCCGCGGTTTCCGGCCCGATAATGCCGCAGAGGAGCGGATGAACGCCTTGTTCTCGGTAGAGGGCTTCGCCGAGCGCGCGCCCGCCGCCCTCATACCACCAGGCGGTAAACTCCCAGGGCTCCATGCCGAATGGCACTGCGCCGAGTAGCGGTGCCGCCGAGATGCGCCCCTGGTCGTAGCCCAGCCATGTGTATCCCGCTTCCACCTTACGCTGGCGCACGGCATCGGTGATCTCAAACGCGGGAACGATTTCAGCGGGCTCGTAGACATCAAGCACAATGCGCCCGGACGACGATCTGGCGAGTGCGTCTGCAACGTAGAGCGGATTGTCACCCAGCGCTGGCAGGTTCGTGCCGAATGCGGTTGGCAGTCGCCAGTTCACGGCGGGACCGGTTGTTCCGCCGCCGCTGCTCGCCAGGACCGCAGGCCCGGCACCGGGGGGGCGCAAGGCGAGGCTCCCAATGAAGCCAAGCAAAAGCGCGATGACGACCGCGAATGCCGCTGCCCTCAGAGTGATCATGTAAGCCCCTCGGCAACGGCCGTATGGGTGGGAATTCTCGTAGCGGGCGTTATGCTTCGCAAGCATGCGTGACTGTCGCGCTTACAACCACTGGCGTTTTTGGTTGTTGTGTTCGCAGGCTCGATTGGCTAGTTTGCCCGCCTCAGGCGACAGTCGGTGATGTCGCAACGTGCAGACAGAGGGAACATCAATGCTCATTTGCGTCCCCAAGGAGACGATGCCGGGCGAGCGTCGCGCAGCCCTGGTACCCGCTTCAGTCAAGAAGCTCGTATCTGCAGGCTTCGTCGTCAACGTTGAAGCAGGGCTTGGTGGTTACGCGGGGTATACCGACGCGGCCTACGCAGAAGCGGGTGCATCCGTCGAAACCGATCGCGCTGCCATGCTCGGGCGCGCGGATATCGTGCTCCGCGTGCGCAAACCTGATCCGGCTGAGGTGGCGCTGCTGCGCTCTGGAAGCATCCACATCAGCTTCCTCGATCCTTTCAATGAGGGCGCGCTGGTTCAGTCGCTTGCCGCTCAGGGCGTCACCGCCATCTCCATGGAAATGATTCCGCGCACCACGCGGGCACAGAAAATGGATGCCCTGTCCTCCCAGGCGAGCCTTGCGGGATACGTAACGGTCATTCTCGCCGCAACGCACTCGCCAAAGATCCTTCCGATGATGATGACCCCTGCCGGCACGATTTCCGCCGCTCGGGTCTTCGTTATTGGTGCCGGTGTGGCCGGGCTTCAGGCGATTGCTACCGCCAAGCGGCTGGGTGCACGCGTCGAGGCGTTCGATACGCGTCCGGTCGTGGCGGAACAGGTTCAGTCGCTTGGCGGCAAGTTCATCCACATCGACCTCGGCCAAACCGGTCAGACGTCGCAGGGCTATGCCCAGGAGCTCACGCCCGCGCAGATCGAACTGCAGCGTGAGGGTCAGAAGAAGGTCATTGCCTACTCGGATATCGTGATCACCACGGCGCAGCTCTTCGGTCGACCTGCGCCGCGCGTGATTTCGCGCGACATGGTCGAAGCCATGCAACCCGGCAGCGTGATCATCGATATGGCAGTCGAGTCCGGCGGTAATGTCGAAGGCTCGCGCGTCAACGAGGTGGTGGACGTCAACGGCGTCAAGATCGTCGGTCTTGGCAATCTGCCGTCGGAAGTGCCGCGCAATTCGAGCGACATGTACTCGAGCAACCTGTTCAACCTGCTCGATGAGTTCTGGGACAAGCAGAACAAGACGCTCAACCTGAACCCGACGGACGACATCATCAAGGGCTGCGTGGTCACCCGCGGTGGTGAAGTCGTCAACGAGATGCTGAAGCGCTGACAGGGCTTTTGCCCCTGCGGGGGCATCCGCGTCTCAGGCGATACCCAGCCGCTCGAACTGTTCCCGGGGCGCTTCCATCGCGGTAAGCGCCGCATGCAGCAGTTCGATCATTCTGCGCTCCTCTGCACCCCCTACCAGATTCTCCTGTTCCCCCGGATCACGCGTCAGATCATAGAGCACGTGCGCGTTCGCCGGCTGACCGACGCACCACCAGGGCAGCCGGTCGCCTTTGGTAAAGGCCTGCTTCAGCACCGGAATATCCGATCCCGGCATGAAATCGATGACCGCGCGGCGGTCGGGTTTCGGCA
>DMUF01000211.1:11534-13360 GCA_003476445.1 Gammaproteobacteria bacterium
GACCACATGGCGAGCGGCAGGTTGCTTGCATCGACCGGAGCGCGCGCGTATTTGCGCTCGCCATCGATCACATGCACCCAGCGACCATAGACGCCGGCCAGCGCCCAGTCGCGGATCGACCGGGATTCACCGCGCAAGAGCGGCAGCAGTGAGCGGCCGTGCGTCCGAATTCGCGGCTCGATGCCGAAGAGGTCGTACAGCGTGGCATTGATGTCGACATTGGTGGTCAGGGCATTGCACGTGCCCGCCTCGGCGCCTGGCAGATAAACCAGCAAGGGCGTGTGCCCGAGCGGTTCGTAGAGCGGAACCCCGGGTTTGCCAAAGATATCGCGCTCGCCGAGATAGTGACCGTGGTCTGTGCAGACGATGATCGCGGTGTTTTCCCGAAGCCCCAGCGCGTCCACCGTGTCGAGCAGCCGTCCAAACCAGTGATCGATCATCGAGAGTTTGGCGCCATAGTTGGCGCGAATGTGCTGGGCCTCGCGCGCGGTGAGGGTGCCCGAGGCTACCGTGTCCACGCTGTAGGGCGGCCAGATGATTCTGTCTCCGGTCCAGTCCGGATCGTATCGATCGGCCCACGGCGCGGGCGTATCAAAGGGCTCGTGCGGATCGAATTCGTCGATGAAGAGCAGGAAGCGCTCGTGAGCCCCGGCGTTCTCCCGCAGCCACTGGGAAGCGGTCTGCATGGTTCGCGGACCGGGGAAATCGAGCTCAGTCCTGAACCACGTGCGTGACGTGTTGTATGCGGCGCCGTGACCGGCGCTTGCCGGAAGCGCGGGGCTGCCGATCCACGAAGGGTCTGGGCGAGTCTTCCAGGGATCGCTCTCATGGCCGCGCAGATATTCCCATCCGCGAAACTCCGTGTGGTAGTTCTCGCCGCCGGTTTCGAAGAGATGTGGATGATCCGTCACCAGCATCGTGGTGACGCCCTGCTCGCGCAGGGGTTGCGTAATAGGCTCTTCCCACAGCTCGATCGAGCCCCAGGGACGCCAGAGAAAATCCTGTGCGCCGACCAGGATGTCATGTCGTGCCGGCATGCAGGGTAACGAACCCACGAAATGGCGCTCGAAGCGCATGGCGCTTGCGGCGAAACGGTCGAGATGGGGCGTTTCGAACTCTCGCCCGCCGTAGCTTCCGAGCATGTGGCGGTTGAGGCTGTCCAGCAGGACGACGATGACGTTTGCTGGCCCCCTGCGGTTCGGGGGCCCTGGTAACTCGCGGTGAGGGGCCGTGAGTGTCATGGGCGGAAGGCGGCCCTGCCGCCCCGCATCAGTTCACGGAGCGCTTGCGACCCGGTGCGCGTACTTCTCCGAGCAGCGGACCCCAGTCGCGGGTCAGCGTAGTCTTCATCGATTGCAGGTTATCGGCGCCGAGCCGATCAGCCAAGAGCCCTTCGGCTGCAGCCAGCCCTGCCAGCGCGGCTTGCATGAGCTGAGCACCTTTTTCGCTGAACAGGATGCGATGCGCGCGGCGGTCTTCCGGATCGGGTACTTGCAGGATGATGCCTTCCGATTCGAGATCGTTGATCTGCTGCTGGATTGCCTGACGGCTCACGCCCAGAATGCGGGCAAGCTCGGCGGCACGCATCACGCCGCTCGCGATGTTGACCAGAATCATGGTCTGCGTACGCGTGCGGGGATCATGCCCGGCCTGGATCAGACCGTTCTGCATGCTTTCGTCCATCCAGTGATAGGCGCGCAGAAGACTTCTGATGAGCATTTCGTTGTTCGAACCATCCATGGACAGGGGTCCCCCGAAGTCAACTTGTAGTAACAATAATGTTGCAATTGTTCCTCAGTCGAGATCCCTATGCAAGACACTTGGGG
>DMUF01000188.1 GCA_003476445.1 Gammaproteobacteria bacterium
TCGGTGCCGCCGATGGCAAGCGCCACGCTGAAGGAGATAAGCCCGTAAAACGCCACGGCAAGCAGCACGGAAAACACGATCAGCTGCCCAATCCGTCGCGGCGGCAGATCGATTTCCTCTGCCGACTGCGGTATCACATCAAAACCGACGAGCAGGGTAGGCACCATGATCAGCACGGTGAGGATGCCGGTTGCCGGTACCGCGATCCAGGGTTCGGCGCGTGCCGGATCGCCGAACGCAACTGCCCCGCTCACCAGCAGGATCGCCGCCAAGAGAATGAGCCCGGTTCCGGCGAGCTGCACCCGCGCTGCGGTGCGAATGCCGAGCAGGTTGATGAGGGTCATGAGCGCCGCGCTGCCCGCGCCGACGATTACGAAGCCGGCGTCGACCGGGGCGCCGAAGACCGTCCAGAGGGTGCCGATCCGGATGCCAGGCAGCAGGTACTCCACCGCGGTCGGCAGTGCCACGGCCTCGAACAGGCACACGTTGACGTAGGCCATGAGCAGCGCCCAGGTGCAGACGAAGCTGGGCCCCGGACCGAGCGCGCGCCAGGTCCAGACGTGTTCGCCACCGGCGTTGGGCATTGCCGCGGAGAGCTCCGCATAGGTCAGACCGATGAGCGCGATGACCGCGCCGCCGGCGAGAAACGCGACCACCGTGCCGAGGGATCCCGCCGTGTCGACCCAGTAGCCTGTGAGCAGAACCCAGCTCCAGCCGATCATGGCGCCGAAGGCGAGGGTCACGACATCGCGCGCCCGCAGCACTCGCTGGAACAGGGCTTCGGACGGACGGGGCGCATCGCCAGGTGCGGAAGTGGTCAACGTGTTGCTCCGGCTGGTGCAGCAGGGAGCCGCGATGAGCGGCAGCCCGCAGTGGCGCATGACGCCGAAAGCCCAGCGGCGAAAGTGGACGCTCGCGGGCATTTCGGCAAGCATAGCCAACCGCCCCCAGCGCTCACCAGCGCGTCGGCGTCCAAGAGGCATCGTCAGTGACCGTCTCGGTTCCCTTCTCGCACCGCGATCGACCGTTCGAGATCCGTATCGATGCGGACGGCGCTGTCGAGCTGTATCTCGATCGTATTCTGCGTAAGCGGCGGGAGCCGGGGCCCGAGGAGCCGCAGTACGTGTGGACCAACGTCGAACTGGAGTGGGAAGAACACCACTATGTCGAGGCGCGCTACTGGGCGTCGGGGCAACGACTCGAGGTGACCGTGAATGGTCAGCCTCTGCTCGAACGAACGCTGGCGGGCTGAGCGGGAGCACGGCGTGCACAAGGCACAAGACGGCGCCGAGCAAGGTTCCGCGCTGGCAGCGACATTTGCGCGTCAGGGCTTCGCGGTCATTCCTGGATTCTGGACGCGCGCGCAGTGCGCGGCGGCAGAAGCAGAGATTCGTCAGGCGCTTGATCCCGTGCTCGGCCCTGCGGAGTTCGAGGCGGATGTCGGCTACCCTGGCGCTCCCTCGGATCGCGCGGCGCCCGGAGGAGACACGCCGCGGCGCCTCCTCTTTGCCTACTCACGCTTTCCTGCACTGCGCGGTTTGGCCGCCTCTCCCCTGCTTGCGCAGCACCTGCGAACCCTGCTCGCCACCGATGACGTGCGCTTGTCCCAGTGCCACCACAACTGCGTCATGACCAAGGCGCCCGGGTTCAGCAGCGCAACACTCTGGCATCAGGACGTGCGCTATTGGTCCTATGCCCGCCCCGCGCTGATCTCCGCCTGGCTCGCTTTGGGAAGCGAGACCGTCCATAACGGTGCACTGCGGGTCATTCCGGGGACTCATCTCGAGGATTTCGCAGCGTCGCGCCTGGACGAACAGAAATTCCTGATTCCGGATCAGCCGACCAATGCCGCTCTCATCGATTCCGCCGTGAGCGTCGAGCTTGCTCCGGGGGACCTGCTGCTTTTTCATTGCCGCCTGTTTCACGCAGCCGGGCGCAATGCGAGCCAGAGCATGAAGCTTTCACCCGTGTTCACCTATCGTTCTGCGGACAACCCGCCGCAGTCGGGCACCCGCTCGGCGGTCTATCCCGATATAGCGCTCTGATGGAGTGTCCCTTCCATGCCGGCAGAGAAGCATCCCGGAGCGGTCACCGCTAACGCGAACGATGAGGACAGCTTTCGCGCGGCGATGGCGGATGTTGCCCCGCTCGCGCGCAAGACCATAGAGCCGGTGAGTGGTCCGGCGCCGGTCACGACAGCCCAGCTCGAGCGGCGCGAGGCAGCCCTCGGCCTGCGCAAGCCCAAGGTCGACCCGAATTTTCTGACCCTCGGTGAAGTGCCGCTGTTGCACCCGCGGGACACGTTGTCGTGGAAAAAGGACGGCGTTCAGCACGAAGTGTTCCGCAAGCTGCGCGGCGGCAAGTACCCGATCGATGGTCAGCTGGACCTGCACCGGCATACGGTGAAGGAGGCACGCGCAGCGCTCTACGCGTTCATGGGGAGGGCACTGGAGCGCGGCTGGCGCACCGTACTTGTTTCCCACGGGCGCGGTGAACTGGGGCCGACGCCTGCGCGAATCAAGAGTTACGTGGCCTTCTGGCTGGGACAGGTGCCCGAGGTCATCGCCTTTCACAGCGCGGCGCCGCAGCACGGGGGTACCGGGTCCGTCTATGCGCTGCTGAAGAAGACACCCGAGGCGCGTGAAACCACGCGCGAACACTACGGTCAGAAGGGTGACGCCGCTGCGGCACCCCCTGACGCGGAGAACGTCAGCGACAGCGGAAGACGTTGAAGTCCTGCGCCCCGTCCTGAATCGGCGTCGCGGGCACGATCACATTGCCGCCGAAGGACACCGCCTCGTTGCGGGCGAGCACGATCAGCTGCTCCTGGATTTTACCCGGTGCAAGCGTGTTCAGGGTCTTGCTCGGAATGGCAGACGAAACCTTGCCCACGAGTTCGCAGCTCGCCACGCTCTCTGCGGTGCCCTGCCGCACCATGGCGCCCTGCGCGGTCAGTTTTACGCCGATACAGCCGGAGAGCAGAGAGACCAGCGCAAGCGCGCCGGTGATGCGCCCCAGGTTGCCGAGGTTTCCAAACGTCATATGAGCCCCTTGTCCAGATCGAGTTTGCCGCGCGCCACGTTGAGTCGGAGCACGTCGGTGCCGCCTTCGGCGAGACGCAGGCTGCGCACCTGCCGATAAAGTATCGAGAGCGGGTGATCGTCGGTCAACGCGTGACCACCCTCGAGCTGAATGGCGGTGTCGACGAGGCGACCGACGGTTTCCGTGGCGAACACCTTGCACGCCATGGCTTCATTGACGACGTTCTCTCCCGCGTCGGCGAGTCGCGCGGTTCGATACAGCATGCTGCGCGCGGCGAACGCCTGAATCCGAAGTTCGCCGTAGCGCAGGCGCACGCCTTCCTTTTCACCCCGCGGTCGACCGGAGCGATCAGGTGCACGCAGGTGCGCGGTAAGGTGATCGAGCACCCAGCGCATCAGCCCGACGCACTGGGCCGCAATCAGCAGGCGCACGTCGCCGATCTGGCGCATCGCTCGCGGCAGTCCTTCCCCCGGGGCACCGATCAGATGTGCTGTTGGCACGCGCACCTGCTCGAAGCGAAAGGCGGCGTGGTGGCTGCCATCCAGCGAGGTGAAGCGACGTGTGAGCGTGACACCCGGCAGATGGGTGTCGATGACCACGAGCGCCGGCCCCCGATCCGCTACCTGTACCAGCGCGCTCAGGAATGCGGCGTCGGCGCCGCCGGTGACATAGGATTTCTGGCCTTCGATCACGAGCATGTCGCCCTCGATCCGCGCGCGGGTCGGCGCGGGCGCATCGTCGGGTTCGGTGAATGCGAAACCGCTGCGCTTGCTGCCCGCCAGGAGCGGTGCGAGATGGGTTGAGCGCAGCGGCTCGCCCACATTCGCGAGCACGCCGGGCCCCGGGCCAAACACCGCGTCGAGATGGGGCGGATTGCTGGCCGCGAGCGTGTCGCGAACCAGTGTCAGCTCAAGAGCGCTCGCAGCCGTGCCGCCAAACGCTCGCGGCTGGGTCATGGTGAAGAGCCCCGCAGCACGGGAAGCCGCGATGATGGCTGGTCGCGCGCTGCTCGCGGGTTCGCCGTGGCGTGGCAGCAGTTCCTCGTGGGCGAATTGATGCGCACGCGCCACCAGCGCCTGTTGTTCGGTAGTGAGCTGTTCCGGCATATCAGGCGAGCGCCGGTGTCAGCAGTAGGGCCACGATGACAAACAAGCACAGCAGCATGCCGAGCAGGGCGTACAGAATCAGATTCTCGCGCCGCGCCGCGCGCGCGAGGTAACGCGCGACTTCCTCTTCGCCCTGCGCCGCCATGGACGAGGTCAGACGATAGCGTGTGATGCCGTCTGATCGCTTCGGCAGACGGACGAACAACTCCGGTGTGCTGTCGAGGCACCGCGTTACCTCGGCGAATCCGATCCCGGTATGGCGCGAGAGTTGGGTGGGGTGCAACCCGGTGCCCGGATGCTCGGTGAAGCAGTGATACAGGTCGAGCAGCCGGCGGGTCCGGCCGCGAAAGCGGAAACGGAAGGGCAGGATCTGCAGCATAGGAACTAGCTCACGCGGTTCGGCGTCGATCTTACCCGGGTTTCCGGGCGAGCACGATTGCGCGGACGGGAGCTTGCCAGCCCTCGATGGTTCGGTCCGGGTGATCCGGGTCGAGCGCCTCGCCCAGAGACTCAAACGTCATCCATGCGGTTCGGCGCTGTTCACTGG
>DMUF01000151.1:0-18313 GCA_003476445.1 Gammaproteobacteria bacterium
GCGCCTGCCCCGTGCAGCGGCAGCTCAGCGCGCAGCGCCGCCGCATCGAAACCCGGGTCAGCGTTCAGCATCAGGATCCGCGCCACTGGCAACGGATGTCAGCGCTCAATTGACCACCGGGTCCAGAGCGCCACGGGCGTATTGCTGATACATGCCGTCCAGGGAGATGGGCCGAATATGGTCAGCCCAGCCAGCGGTGCCGAAAGCTTCATACCGCTCCCGCACCACGACCTTCATCGCCTTGATGGTTTCTGCCAGATACTTTCGCGGATCGAACTCACTGCGATGGGTGGCGAGGTACTTGCGGATCGCCGCCGTAGAGGCAAGGCGCAGGTCCGTGTCGATGTTCACCTTGCGCACGCCGTGACGGATGCCCGCACGAATTTCCTCGAGCGGCACGCCATAGGTTTCTGGAATCTCGCCGCCGTTTGCATTGATCTCGGCAAGAAGGTCCTGCGGCACGGAGGAGCTGCCATGCATGACCAGGTGCGTGTTCGGGATGCGTTGGTTGATCGCGCGGATGCGATCGATGGCCAGAATATCGCCCGTTGGCGGACGGCTGAACTTGTAGGCGCCATGGGAGGTGCCGATCGCGATCGCGAGGGCATCGACGCCGGTCTGCTTGACGAAATCGGCGGCTTGCTCCGGATCCGTCAGCAGCATGTCATGGGAGAGCGTTCCCTCCGCGCCCACACCGTCTTCTTCTCCGGCGGTGCCGGTTTCCAGCGAACCCAGGCAACCGAGCTCGCCCTCCACAGACACGCCGCACGCGTGCGCCATCTCCACCGTGCGCCGAGTGACTTCGATGTTGTACTCATAGCTTGCCGGCGTCTTCTGATCTTCGAGCAGTGATCCATCCATCATCACCGAAGAAAATCCCAGCTGGATCGAGCGCTGACACGCGGCGGGCGACGCACCGTGATCCTGGTGCATCACGATCGGAATATCGGGAAACTCCTCGATAGCGGCCAGAATCAGATGCCGCAAGAAGTTTGCGCCCGCGTATTTACGTGCACCCGCTGACGCCTGCACGATCACGGGGCTGCGGGTCTCCGCGGCGGCCTCCATGATCGCGCGCATCTGCTCCAGATTATTCACGTTGAACGCCGGCACGCCGTAGTCGTGCTCGGCTGCGTGGTCGAGGAGTTGCCGCATGCTGATGAGGGCCATGTCCCGATCTCCTTGCTTGGACTTGACCGGCTCGGAAGAACGTTCCGAGCACGATACAAAACAGAATTCAGTCCGCCGCCCGCGCAGCCAACGCTGTCACGGCAGGGAGCGACTTGCCTTCGACAAATTCGAGGAAGGCACCGCCCGCGGTAGAAATGTACGAAAGACCTGCGCCGACGCCATATTTTTCGATCGCGGCCAGGGTATCCCCGCCGCCGGCAATCGAGAACGCCGCGCTGCCGGCGATCGCTTCAGCGAGGACGCGCGTGCCCTCACCGAATTGATCAAACTCAAAAACGCCAACCGGTCCGTTCCAGAGAATAGTGCCAGCCGATCCGAGCCGCTGCGCCCACTGCCGCGCCGTTTCCGGTCCAATATCCATAATCATGTCGTCGGCTTCGACCGCGTCGAGCGTCTTCACCACCGCGGGCTCGTTCTCATCGAACTGCTTGCCCACCATGACATCCACGGGCAATGGCACCTCGACACGCGCCGCGATGCGCCGCGCCGCTTCAATGAGATCCGGCTCATGCAGCGATTTGCCAATGGGGTAGCCCGCGGCGGCGATGAAGGTATTCGCGATACCGCCACCCACGATCAGCTGGTCCGCTATGTCAGCGAGCGCGTCCAGCACCTCAAGCTTAGTCGAAACCTTTGAACCGCCGACGATGGCTGCAAGCGGACGCCGGGGACTCGCAAGCGCCTGTTCGAGCGCGGCAAGTTCCGCGGCCAGCAGAGGACCCGCGCAGGCGACGGGCGCAAACCGCATCACCCCATGCGTAGACGCCTGGGCCCGGTGAGCGGTCGCGAACGCATCCATGACAAAAATATCGCAGAGTCCGGCGAAGGCTTTGGCGAGCGCGTCTTCATCCCGGTCTTCTCCAGGCAGGAAGCGGACGTTCTCTAACAGCACGATATCGCCCGGAGCAACCGCCACGCCCCGGTCGATCCAATCGGCGACAAGCGGAACCGGACGCCCGAGCAGTTCGCCGAGTCGCGCGGCGACTGGCGCAAGTGAGAAAGCGGGGTCAAAAGCACCCTCAACCGGCCGGCCAAGATGCGACATCACGATGACGGCTGCGCCGGCTGCCAGGGCTTCACGCAGCGTAGGCAGCGCCGCTTCGATCCGCGCGTCGCTGGTCACACGACCATTCTTTACCGGAACGTTAAGGTCTTCGCGAATCAGTACGCGCTTGCCAGCGAGATCCAGAGCTCGCATTTCCTTGCGCGGCATCGGGGACTTCCCCATCGATGGCCTCCTTGCCAATTCACGATCCTGCCGGATCCGAAACTATTTCCATCAGTCGCGAGCGAGCACCTCGCGCACCGCGCCGATCACGTTTTCCACGGTCATGCCCAGCTCTCGCATTGCCACCGGGCCCGGCGCAGAAAGACCGAACCGGTCAATGCCGACCACTGCGCCATCCAGCCCGACAAAGCGGTACCAGTAAGCGGTATGACCCGCCTCGACCGCCACGCGGGCGCGCACCGCTGCCGGCAGAACCGCTTCGCGATACGCTGCGTCCTCTGCGAGAAAAGCCTCCGCGCACGGCATGGATACGACACGCACACCCGCGCCCTCGGCGCCAAGCGCCGCAGCGGCCTGCACTGCCAGCTCCACTTCCGAGCCCGTTGCAATAATGATGGCACGCAACGGCGATTCTTCCCGCACGAGGACATACGCACCCCGGGCGATTTCACTCAGAGCGACCGGATCGCGCGCCTGAGCCGCGGTCTTCTGCCGCGTAAACACCAACGCCGTAGGACCAGGAGCGCGTACTGCCTGCTCCCACGCAACCGCGCTTTCCACCGTGTCGCAGGGACGCCAGGTTCTCAAGCCCGGCGTGGTGCGCAGACTCGTCAGCTGTTCGACCGGTTGGTGCGTGGGGCCATCTTCGCCAACGGCGACCGAGTCGTGGGTGTAGACAAAGATGTTCGGAATGCCCATGAGAGCAGCCAGTCGCACCGCATTCCGCGCGTAATCCATGAAGACCAGGAAGGTGCCCGCAAAGGTGCGGAACCCGCCGTGCAGCACCATGCCGTTCGTGATCGCGGTCATGCCGAACTCACGCACGCCAAAGCTCAGATAGGCTTCGTCCGGCGCGCCGGTCCAGCGCGTGTAGTTGGAGCCCGTCAGATCGGCAGAACCGCCAAACAGCTCTGGCAGGCCAGCCGCGATCGCGGCAATGCAGTGCTGGGATGAGCGACGGGTATCGAGCGGCTGCAGCGAGCGCTGGGCATCCGCAGCCAGCGCGCGTATGGGCCGATCCCAGTCGGGAAGCAGTTCGCCACGCAGACGGCGCTCGAACTCGGCAGCCAGATCCGGATGGTCCGCGCGATACGCGGCAAACGCGGATTCCCAAGCAGCGCGCAGGGCCGCGCCGCGGGGTCGCCCGTCCCAGTCCCGGTAGATGTCGGCGGGAATCTCGAACGGCGGGTGCTGCCAGCCAAGGGCTGCGCGCGTGGCGGCGATCTCGTCGGCGCCAAGCGGGGCACCGTGGACATCGTGCGTGCCCGCCTTCCCCGGCGAGCCAAATCCGATGACCGTGCGCACAACCACAAGCGTCGGACGATCATCGCGACTGACGACATCCGCAAGCACCGCAGCAAGCGCCGCGGCGTCGTGCCCATCGACATCGCGGAACACACGCCATCCATAGGCTTCGAACCGGGCCGCCACGTCTTCGCTGAACCAGGGCTCCACATGCCCGTCGATGGAAATGCCGTTCGCGTCGTAGAGGCACACCAGCTTGCCAAGACCCAGCGTACCGGCAAGCGACGCGGCCTCGTGGGAAATGCCCTCCATGAGGCAGCCATCGCCCGCGATCACCCAGGTGCGGTGGTTGACGATCTCGTGTCCCGGCCGATTGAACGCGCGCGCAAGCCGCTCCTCAGCAAGGGCCATGCCCACAGCGTTCGCAAACCCCTGACCGAGCGGCCCGGTGGTGGTCTCGACGCCCGGACACTCGTGCACTTCCGGGTGTCCCGCCGTGATCGCATGCAACTGTCGAAAGGCGCGCAGATCATCGATCGACACCGGATAGCCGGACAGATGCAGAACCGAGTACAACAGCATCGATGCGTGCCCGTTGGAGAGCACAAAGCGATCGCGGTCAGGCCACTGCGGCGCCGACGGGTCGTGCCTCAGCACCTCGCGCCACAGCACTTCACCCAGGTCGGCGAGCCCCATGGGGGCGCCCGGGTGACCGGAATTGGCCGCCTGCACGGCGTCCATCGCCAGCGCCCGAATGGCGTTGGCCCGTTCTCTTCTCGTAGACATGTGAACCCCGGGGCGTGCCCGCGACAGCGGGAAGGCGGCATTTTCTTCGCTGCGGCGGGGCACTGCAATTGCCGGATCGGATCCACCCGACTCGGGCGATCACCAAACCTTGGGCTACACTGCGCAGGTGACGTCCGAACGGGCGTCGACGCAAGAAATCACAGGCAGCCGACAAGGAGCGTCCAAAGCCATGAGCGAGTACTCCATCTTCACCTCCGAATCCGTCTCGGAAGGACACCCGGACAAGGTCGCGGACCAGGTCTCGGATGCCGTTCTCGACGCCATGCTGGCTGCGGATCCGGAGTCGCGGGTGGCCTGCGAAACCCTCATCAAGACCGGCATTGTCGTGATCGCTGGGGAGTACCGGTCCCGCGCCGAGGTCAATCTCGACCGTCTGGTACGCGAGGTGGTGCGCGAAATCGGCTACGACCGCATGGAAATCGGCTTCGATGCCACCGAGTGCACGGTCATCAACGCTCTGGGCCGCCAATCGGCTGACATCGCCATGGGCGTGGATGAATCGGCAAATCACGAACAAGGCGCCGGCGATCAGGGACTGATGTTCGGTTACGCCACCAACGAAACCGATGTGCTGATGCCCGCACCGATTACCTATGCGCACCGGCTGGTGCGACGCCAGGCGGAAGCGCGCCGCAGTTCGCTGCCCTTCCTGCGCCCGGACGCGAAGAGCCAGCTCACGTTCCACTATGAAAATGGTCAGCCGGTTGGCATCGACGCGGTTGTGCTGTCGACCCAGCACGACCCCGATATCTCCCAGGCTGACCTGCGCGAGGCGGTGATGGAGGAGATCATCAAACCCACGCTGCCGAGCAACTGGATCACCCGCGACACCCGCATTTTCATTAACCCGACCGGTAACTTTGTGATCGGGGGGCCCGTTGGCGATTGCGGACTGACCGGTCGCAAGATCATCGTGGACAGCTACGGCGGCATGGCCCGCCATGGCGGCGGCGCCTTCTCGGGCAAGGACCCGTCGAAAGTCGACCGGTCCGCCGCCTACGCGGGGCGCTACGTCGCCAAGAACATCGTCGCCGCCGGCCTCGCCGAGCGCTGCGAGATCCAGGTGAGCTATGCCATCGGTGTGGCAGAGCCTACGTCGATCAGCATCAATACCTTTGGCACCGGGCGCCTGCCGGACACGAAGATCGTTCAACTGGTGCGTGAACATTTCGATTTGCGGCCCAAGGGGCTCATCGCCATGCTCGACCTCAAGCGACCGATCTATCGGGCGACCGCCGCCTACGGGCACTTCGGGCGGACCGAGCCTGATTTCACCTGGGAACGCACCGACCGCGCCGCCGCGCTGGCCGCGGCGCTCTGAGCGCACATCGAAGGAGACACGGCATGCGCAACGGCCTCGACAGCCAGTCGCCCACGCGCTTCACGGCGAGCGAGACCCGCGTCTCGCTCGAATTCTTTCCGCCGCGCGGCGGTGACGTTGCAAGCATCGACCCGGTCGTCACCCGGCTCCGGGAAGCACGACCGTTGTTCTGCTCGTGCACCTACGGGGCGGGCGGTTCAACCCGGGACGGCACGCGTCAGACCGTGGCACATCTCTTCGAGCTGGGTCTCGACGCCGCACCACATCTCTCCATCGGCACCGACTCAGAGGAGACGATCCATGCGCTCCTCGACGAATACCAGGCTCTTGGGGTGCGCCGCATCGTCGCCCTCCGCGGTGATGTGCCTTCCGGCGTCGGCCGCGCGCGCTACACCCACAACGCGGAGACGCTGGTGCGCTGGATCCGGGCCCACAGCGGCGACCATTTCGACATCGAGGTAGCTGCGTATCCCGAGACGCACCCAGACGCCCGGACTCCCGCGGAGGACCTGGAGTTCTTTCGACGCAAAGTAGACGCGGGCGCGACCGGCGCCATTACCCAGTACTTCTACAACGTGCAGGCGTGGGAAGACTTCGTCGAGCGCGCGACGAAAGTAGGCGTCACGCTGCCGATCGTACCCGGCATCATGCCGATCACGAACCTCGAGGGGATCGTGCGCTTTTCCGAGAGCTGCGGCGCCGACCTGCCACGATGGATTCGCAAGCATCTTGAAGCACTGCGCGATGACGAAGCCGGTCTCAAAGCATTCGGCATCGATGTGGTCACGCGTCTCTGCGAAGACCTGCTCGCCGCTGGCGCGCCCGGGCTTCACTTCTACACGCTCAATCGCTGGGGTGCGACGGCAGCCATCTGCCGCAATCTGGGGCTGATCGGCCCCTCGTGACGCCGCGACTGTTCCTTCCCGGCCCGCTCAGCGCGGGCGGGCTTCACCCACTCGCCCCAGAACAGGCGCACTACCTGCTGCGGGTGCTGCGTCTTGCCGCGGGCGACCCCGTGCTGTGCTGTGACGGCGCAGGGGAGCTGTGGCAAGCAGTCCTCGTGCGCTCAGGGTCTCGCGCTTTTGCGGTTGAACTCATCGCGTGTCAGCTGCGAACGCCAGCCCCGACGCTGCGTCTGCACCTGCTGCAGGGTCTGCTGAAAGGCGCCGCCATGGACACGGTGCTGCAAAAGGCGACCGAGCTTGGCGCGACCGACATCTGGCTGATCACCTCTGCACGCAGCAACGTGAGCCTCGGCCCCGATCGCGTCGAGCGCAAGCGAGAACACTGGCTCGGCATTCTCGAAAGCGCTGCCGCCCAATGCCAACAGCTACACCTACCCGCGCTGCACGGCCCGATGGCGCTGCCCGACGCTCTCGCCGGTATGGCCGGGACCCCTTTACTGCTGCTCGATCCCGGCGCTGCGCCGTTACCGCACGCGCTTCCCGCGGGGCCGGTGGGCATCCTGGTGGGGCCGGAAGGCGGTTTTGCAGGTCCCGAGAGAGACCTCGCGCTTGGTCGTGGGGCCATCGCCTGCGGACTGGGCAGTCTCATCCTGCGCGCGGAAACAGCGCCCCTCGCCGCACTTGCCGCCGTTCGGCATTCCCGCGGCTGGTCTTAGGCGCACCGGCGGCAGAGGCTTCCCCGGGCACATACGCTTGCCCAGGCGCATGCGCTTGCCCAGGCGCATGCGCTTCCGCGTGCGCTAAAAGCCGTCAGCGAGTGACCGCCTCGGTCCAGGTGGCCTGCGGGAGTTGTTCACGCTGCAGCCAGCCAAGATCCGGTATCAGGCACCGGTCCGTGCCCACACGGACCCAACTGCCAGGACAGCCCGACGACGCGGTCCCCGCGAGCGCAATCGCAGACGCTGCGACTCGACGTTTGCGCGGCAGGCCCGACAACCCCACCGCCCAGTACGGCCAGGGTGAATCCGTTATCGTGCGTTGAAGGATGGCAATGGCGTGCCCGTGCGTGACCGACTGCCCGCCATCAGGTGTGAGGAGACCCAGATCAACGACCGGCACATCGCCGTCATGCCACCCGAGCAGCCCGATGCAGGCCTGCGGCCCCGCTGCCCGGGCAAGTGCTTGATAGCGAACGACTTCGACAACGCAGACCGTGGGTAGCAACACGTCGAATTGCCCGACCGGCAGCACGAGACATTCCAGAACACGGTCCGCCGGGGAATGACTCATGCCATGCCTCCCGTATTCGCATCATGATGCTCCCGGTCTGCCGCCGCCGCGTCTTCGAGCAAGCCCGGAAGGTGCAGCACCAGGATGACCTCGTCCTGACCTAAGACGGCGGCGCCCGCCAGCCACGGCAGACCCCGGAGCTGGGACACTGGCGGCATCGCTAGGAGCTCCCGTCCACTCTCGAGCTGCTCCACCTCCACCGCATCGACCTCGACAGCCAGGCGGCGGACGCCGTCGCTGATCAAGAGGACCGCCTGCGGTGCCTCGCCATGACCGACTGGGCGCAAACCCTCGAGGCAGTCGGCGAGAGATCGCAACGGGTAAGACAACCCGCGATATTCAAGACGGCGCTCACCCCCCGCCGCCTCGATGGCAAGGCGCGCAGAGCCACGCAGCACGGCCTCGATCGAGTCGAGCGGCACGGCATAGCGCTCTGCGCCCGCTCGCACGATCAGCACCCGATCGAGCACCATGACCGCAGGCAGGGCGATTCGAAAGCGGCAGCCGCGTCCCGCGTCGCTGGAGCAGGTGAGGGTGCCACCGAGCTGCGCCAGGGCTTCGCGAGCAGCATCAAGACCGATCCCGCGACCAGAAATCTGCGTGACCGAGGACGCGGTCGAAAACCCGGGCTCGAAGATGAGCGCTTCCAGGCTATGCGCTTGCACGCCATCGGCGGGCACCAACAATCCGAGCTCGTCCGCCCGCGCGCGCACCTGTTCCAGATCGAGTCCGCGCCCGTCGTCCGTCACATCGATGACAAGCTCTGCTCCGCGGCGGCGAAACGCGACCCCCACGTGTCCGGCGACCGGCTTTCCTCGTTCCACCCGATCCTGTGCCGGCTCGATACCGTGATCAACCGCATTACGCAGCAGGTGCTCGAGCGGTGCCGCGAGCTGTTGCAGCAGTTCGCCGTCCACCAGGCGCCCCGCGCCCTCGGTGGCGAATTCGACGCTCTTGCCAAGCGCGTTGGCCACGGAGAGCACGGTCGCCTGCAGCCGGGATTGAAGCCAGGAACACGGCAGCATCGGCGCGCGTTTCACCCGATCCTGGAGCTGCCCGTGGGCGCGCTCCCAGCGCAGCAGAAGAGCCTGGAGATCCTTGAGTTTCGATTCGAAAGCGCCGCTCGGGTCATGATCACCGCCCGTGTCCTGCCCGAGCGCATCGATGAGACCGGCAATTCTGGACTGCAGTACCCCCGATTCAACAGCAAGGGCCGTCACCTCGCCCAACAGGCCACGGCGCACCCGGACCAAGTCCTCTGCAGTCTGCGCGGCGGCTGGGTCCGCTTTCGTCGTCTCGGATAACTCCGCACTTTGTACGAACCGGGGCGGGGCACCGTGCGGAAGCGGCAAGTCGGCATCCTGTACCGCGTGCACCGCCGTGGGTTCAGCATCCCGGGCAACTGCCGCGACGACCGCGGATTCAGTGGTGGTTTCCGGCAGTTTCAACTCGGGGGGGTCGAGGAGCTCCCTCGGCAAACCAAGCATTGCAGCAAGTGTCTCGAGCCTCTGAGCGAGCTCGTGTCCATCGATCGCGGCAGACTGTTCGGTCGATCGCGGAGCCGCGAGCCACGTCTCAATGTCGTGCGCCTGATCCGCAAGATCGCTCAGAGCAACGAGACGCGCGCCACCCTTCAGCGTGTGCAGCAGTCGTCGCAGATCATTGAGCGCAGTGCCTGGCGTTTCGCCTCGCACTCGACGGGCTGCGACACCCATGGCCTTGAGCAGCGCCTGCGCTTCTTCATGAAAGGCGAGCACCACCTCCGGATCGACCGCGGGCGCCACCCGTGCCGACACGGCAGGCGGCGGCGCCCGGAGCCGCGCTCCTGGCTCCAGGCGCTCCAGACTCTCCAGGGCAAAGGTGAGTGCGTCCCGCGCGAGCCCGGGATTACCGGCGGCGCGCTGCTCCACGTGATACTCGGTCCCGGCGATGGCGCCGGCGATGTCGTTCAATACCGTGAAATCCGGCGCCTCGCCCGCGAGATAACGGGGCGCCACACGCTCGGCCAAGAGCGCAAGGATGTCGGCGGCCGAATCCAGCGCCGCCTCGCGCAGAGCCTGCGCCAGCGCCGCCAGGTCATTCGCGATCTCCTGCAGCAGGTCGACGCTCCATCCGGACCCGGCCCAGACCACAACGGCCTGCTCTATGGCCGGGAACCGATCACGCAAGGCAAGAATCCGCAGAGCCCATTCGGCATCCGGCGGCTCCGGAGCTTCATCTGCGGCCTCGAGCCCGAGGCGGTCGAGATTGCCCGCAACCAGCGCGAGCGCATCCCGCGCGGTCGCCCAGGCGCTGGGGTCCAGGAAGCTGCGTTTGAGTTCGTCGATCTGATTGAGCACGGTCGCTCGGGAGCTCTCGAGCCCAAGCATCGACAGCGTGCTCGCAAGCCCGCGCAAGAGCGCCAACACCGACTCCACGTCGCTGCCACCCTCGAGCCGCGAAGCCGCGGACGACCGATGCAACAGGTCGCGCGCGCGCGACAACTCCTGCGCCAGCACAGCCGCCGCCGCTGTTCGCGCTTCGCGGGTCGACAGCACAAAGGCTGCTTCCTCAGCGCGACGCTCCTGGCTTTCGAGCAGCGGCAAAGGCACGCGCCCGCCCAAGCGCTCGGTCGCGCTCAGGAGCTCGCGCAGGTGCTCTCGCGCCGGCGGAAGATCCGGCACGGCGGCGCCTGCGTCGCACAGCATGCGCAGCTCCGCATCCATGCGTCTCAGGACGCGAATGCTGTCCGGATCCAGTCGGCTGGCTGCTTTGGGCGGCTGTTTGGAGAGCTGCGCTGCAAGCGCATCCACATACAGGCAGAACGTCTCCCACAGGCGCGCCTGCACGCCGCCTGCACAGAGCGCCTGCACCTGCCGCGCCGCCTCACGCAGCGCCGCAAGCGCCTCCAGCGGAGCACCTTCACGCAGCGCGAGCAGCAGCGCCTGCTGATACACACCGCGGATGCGGCGCAAACGCTCGATACCGCCCCGATCCAGGAAGCTTCGGGACGCGGTAGATCCCGACACACGCGTGGTCAGATCAGACTCACGCCAAGCGACCACGGGCGTTTCGCCCCGTAAAGCCCGAGCAGCGTTCATGACGGGCAGCAGTAACGCCAGCGCCTCGCTCTGCTTCACGGGCGCCGGGTCGAGGCAGCCCGGAAGCTCACGCAGCGCATCGATAAGGACGCGATGGCCGCCGCGCATATCGGGCACGCGCCCGGAAATCAGCGCAAGGGCAAGTCGCTCGAGCTCTTCCACGAGCGCAGTCGCCTGATCAAGCCCCAGGAGCTTCAGCACCCCGACGATCTGGTGCAGCACCGGCACCGCCTCCGCGAGCGCCTTCTGCGGCCCAAGAGGCGCCTCTTCGAAGCCCGCCTGCGCGTCGAGAACGAGCTCTTCAGCGCGTTCGATGAGCGCGAGAAGTTCCGCGCGCGTCCACGCAAGCCCTGACTCTTGAGGTCCGTCAGCCATGCATCACCGCTTCAATTAATGGCACGCGCGGGGGGCAGCACGAAGTGATCTGAAAGGGCTCCCACATCCGCAAGCGCGCTCGCCAGTTCCGCCGCCGCGGGCCGCGCTCGCTCCGCCGCGCCAGCCGAGCGGGCTGACGTCTGTTGGATCTGCGCAAGCTGTCGCACAAGATCGGCCGTCGGTTGCACTTGTCTGCGCACTTCCGCGCCCACGTCGTGTACCAGACCGGACAGCAGGTTCGCTGTCGCGACCATATCTTCCGCGCTGGCAACGAGCCCCTGCACCTGCGCCGATCCCGAACCGGTCTCGGCGTGCGCCAGGTCAAGCAACCGGGTCGCGCTGTCTGCGTCCTCCCGGACGTTATCTGCAAGCCCCGCTATCTGCTTGGTCGCTGCCGAGGATCGCTCCGCCAGGCGCTGCACTTCATCCGCCACGACGGCGAAGCCGCGACCCGCGTCGCCCGCCATGGAAGCCTGGATCGCCGCATTGAGCGCGAGAATGTTGGTCTGGTCGGCAATGTCGTTAATGAGCGCGACGATCTCGGCAATCTCGGCGCTGGCTGCACCCATCCGCTTAACCGCGCCGATCGAGCCCTCGAGGGGGCCACCCAGAGCGATTAAATGGGCCTCTGCCTGACGCGCAGATTCCGCGCTCGCCGCGGCAAGGCTCGCCCCGCGCGCCGCCGCATCCGCGCCCGCATCAAAGCGTTCCCGCGCGCGCGTTACGAAGCCCGCAACGTCCTCGATGAGGACCGCCATTCGCTCCATGACGGCGGCCTGGTTCTCCGCCGCGCTTGCGAGCTCAAGGCTCACGCTGCCGGCATCGGCAGCCGCGGCGCGCGCTCTGCCGGCGGCACTCTCCATTCCCGACGCAAGCTCGATCAGCCGATCGACCGCAACATTGAGCGCCTCGGCAAGGGATCCGGTCGCGCTGTCCGTGGTGTTGGCGCGCACTCTGAGGTCACCATCGGCGAAGCTGCCGATCTCGTCGACGAGCTGACCGAGCGAGCGCTCCATACGCTCCCGCTCTGCCATCTCGCTATCAAGCGCTGCCTGTCCCGCGCGAACGGCCGAAAAACCAAAGAGTGCGACGGTGACAACGGCGCCTTCGAGCAGGAGCGCCACGGGCTCCAACAGTGTCTGAAGCCCTGCGTTGATCGCCTGATAAGCAAGCCCACCCAGAATGGCAAGCAGCACCAGAGCCAGCATAAGTCGCTGTGTCAGTCGGCTGGCATCGGTCATCGGTCAGGCACTCCTCTCGTAGCATCAAGAAATTCGGGATCAGCGAGCAGCCGATCGAGATCAAAGCGGTGCAGCATTCTCGGCCCCACCTGAAGCCGCGCGCGGGACCAAAACGGCATCGCCGCCGGCTCCAACGTGCTTTCCGCTGCATCAGGGCCCGGCTCGGGATCTTCGGGTACCACGAGCCCCAGAACCTGGTCGACGATAAGCCCCGTCGCCGGAAGGCGGGCGAGGACCAGCACGGTGGACGCGGTTGCCGAACTTGCAGCCCCTAAAAAGCGGGCAAGATCGATGACCGGCGTTAGCCGCCCGTCAATCAGGGCGAGGCCGCGCACCCAGCTTTTAGAGCCCGCAACGCGGGTCACACGGGGCCCGCGCGCGACCGCGGCGACGTCTGCAATAGGCACAAGCCAGGAGGTTGCCGCACAATCAAAAGCGACATGGCGCCCCAGCCGCTTCGGCGGCGGCGGCGGCGTTGCGGCAGTCCCGTGCGCAGTCGCGTCTGCCGCGAGCGCCGCGAGCAGGGCGAAGCCGGAAGCCGACGCGTCGGTTGACAGTGGAATCCTTGCCACAGTGTCTCTCAGCGCTGGAGATCGGGGATCGATCTCTTTCAGTGTAGCAAGCAGCCGATCGTATCGAGCAGGTCTTCGCGCGAGACCGGTTTCGCGAGAAACAGATCAGACCCCATCAGACGACTGTGGGCGTGATCAAACACGTCTCCGGACGTCGACAGCATCACCACGGGAATGGCGCGAAAACGCGGATTGCTCTTGATGAGGGCGCAGGTCTGAAAGCCGTTGAGTCGCGGCATGTTCGCGTCAACGAAAATGATCTCGGGCTGGTGATCCGCGATCTTCGCCAACGCGTCAAAGCCGTCGAATGCGGTCACGACATCGTATCCCTCGCGCTCCAGCACCTGTTCGGCGTGCCGCCGGGCAGTCTTGCTGTCATCGATCACCAGCACTTTTCTACTGCTCGCATACGCTAATGCTTCAGCCATTTCGCAATCCCGCTATGTACCTGATGGGGTCATTCTTGCGGTGCGGAGCAACCTGCGCCATGAGCCGGATGTGAGAGTTGTAAGCCGAACGCAAGCATTCGGGAGCACCGGCGCGCGAGGACAATTGCCCCGCAGCGGTTGCCTGCGCGGGCAGCGGGGGGATAGCTTAGTCGTCTTCTGTTTCACGCGAGGATGACTCCATGACCCGACCTGTCGCCGATTCCGGCCGCCCCATCCGGATCGGTTTTGTCATGGATCCATTGCCAGGTCTGTCGCTCAAGAAGGACACGACGCTCGCGATGATCCGCGCCGCTGCCCGCCGCGGCTGGGTCGTGTCCTATATCGGTCAGGAGGATCTGCTGTGGCAGGACGATCGCCCCTGCGCGATCGCCCGCGACCTGACCTTGAACGGCCGCTTCGCGGAGACGCTCGACCCCGCCGATGTCGACGGTGCCTGGTTCACGCTCGGTAACGCCGCGCTGACCCACCTGGCGGACTTCGACGTGCTCATGATGCGCAAGGATCCGCCCTTCGACATGGAGTACATCTACACCACCTACTTCCTCGAGCGCGCGGAGCAGGCCGGGGTACTGGTCGTCAATCGACCGGCCAGCCTGCGCGACTGCAACGAGAAGTTCTTTGCCACCGCCTTTCCCCAATGCGGCCCGCCGCTCGTGGTGAGCCGCCGCGAGGATGTTCTGCGCGCGTTTCACAAAACCCACGGCAACGTCGTCTTCAAGCGCCTCGACGGCATGGGCGGATCATCCGTTTTTCGCATGATGGAGCGGGATCCGAATCTCGGCGTCGTGCTCGAAACCCTGACCCGCGGCGGGCAGGAACAGATCATGGGACAGCTGTACCTGCCGGAGATCGCGCGTGGCGACAAGCGCATTCTCATCGTGGACGGAGAGCCGGTGCCTTACGCGCTGGCGCGGATACCAAAGGAAGGCGAAGCCCGCGGTAATCTGGCCGCAGGAGGCACCGGTGTCGGGCAGCCCTTGTCCGAGCGCGATCGCTGGATCGCGGACCAGGTCGCTCCAGAGCTCGTGCGCCGTGGGCTGCTGTTCGTCGGTATCGATGTGATCGGCGATTATCTCACCGAGGTCAACGTCACGTGCCCCACCTGCGTGCGGGAACTCGACGCGCAGTTCGGGCTCGACATCGCCGGACAGCTCATGGAACGCATCCGCATGCGTCTGGATGCCAGGGGTCCACGCTCCGGATGAAGGCGATGCCCGGGTTTGCATTGACCGCGGAGCAAGCTCCGCGCCCGATCTTCGGGCGCGCGCTTCTTGTGGCGGCTCTACTGCACCTGCTCGTCATTCTGCTGCCCGGATCGGACCTGCTGCCCCGAACACCCGAGCCGGTCGTGCTCGATCTGGTGCTTGAACGGGTTCCGGACCGTCCGCCGCTGCCGCAACAGCTTGCGCCGATAGAACAGCCCCGAACGGCCGTAGCCGACACGGTTTCCGCGGCCGAACCGCGCAGCGAACCCGAGCCCGCGACCGAGACGGCGCGCCCAGCGCCCCCCCGCGATCGTCCGCGGCTAAACCTGGATCTGACCGGGCTCGATAGAGCGCTCGAGCAGCAGGACGCAACATCGCGTATCGGGCGGCTCACGGGCGGTGCCACGCGTTCCGCGGAGGAAGCAGCCTACCTTCGGGCCTGGCGCCAGCGCGTTGAGCGCATCGGCAACGCGAACTATCCCGGGGGCGGCGTCGAGGGTCAGCTGCGTATGCTCGTCGTGATCAACGCGGACGGAACGCTGGTCGACGCGCGCCTGCTGACCTCTTCGGGCGTGCCCGCTCTCGACGCAGCCGCGCTGCGCATCGTTCGGCTGTCAGCCCCGTTCCCCGCATTTCCGGTCGAACTGAGACGTCGGTTCGATCAGCTAGAGATCCTTCGCAGCTGGCAGTTCACCCGACGCGGAGCACGCATTGAGCACTGAACTCTGTCTGCGCCACGAATGCCTGCTCGCGATGCCGGATCTGCGCGATGACCCGTTCCGCGGCAGTGTCGTGTATCTCTGCGACCATGATGCCGATGGCGCGATGGGCTTCGTGATCAACCGGGTCACCGAGATGACCCTCGCGGATCTCTTCGCCCAGCTCGACCTGCCGGCACCGATCGAAGCGGAGCGCCCAGTGCTCGCTGGCGGCCCGGTCAGTCCCGAGCGCGGCTTCGTGCTGCACGACGGGCACGCAACATGCGCATCCATGCCCGTGGGCGCAGGAATCTACCTGAGCGTGGGCAGGGACATGCTCGAAACCATCGCGGCAGGCCAAGGACCGCAGCGGTTCGAGGTTTTTCTGGGCTACGCCGGGTGGGGACCCGGGCAGCTGGAGAACGAGCTGCTCGAGAACGCGTGGCTCACCGGTCCCGGGGATGCAGCCCTGGTCTTCGAGACTACGGTCGATCAGCGCCAGCAGGCCATGGCCGCGCGCATCGGTTTCAACTATCGCCAGCTTTCGGGCCAGGCCGGACACGCCTGATGCACCCGCCTCTCGTGATCGCCTTCGACTTCGGCCTGCGCCAGATCGGCGTTGCGGTCGGGCAGGGTCTGACCGGCACAGCGAGCCCGCTCGAGACGCTGCGCGCCCGCGACGGGGCTCCGGACTGGTCTGCGCTTAAGGCGCTTGTTGATACCTGGCGCCCCGGCCGTCTGCTCGTCGGGCTGCCGCTCAACATGGATGACACGGAAAGCCCCATGAGCGCGCGCGCGCGGAAATTCGCCGAGCGGCTTGGTCGGGTCACGAATACGCCGGTAGAGCTGGTGGACGAGCGCTTGTCTTCGCGGGAGGCCGCCGATCGTTCATCCCGACCACGCCGGGACGCGGGAAGCCATGCCGCTGCCGCCGCCGTGATCGCGGAAACCTGGCTCGCGGAACAGGACTGACGCGAGACTTCAGGCCCTGCGCGGCAGCGGGTCCTCGCCCACGAGCGCAAGCCCTGAGTCAGGCTGCGGCGCCGCCGCAGCAGCGGCGTCCAGCTTGATCATGAGCCGCAGATCGTTCGCAGAGTCAGCATGGGCGAGAGCGGTCTCGTAGCTGATGCGGCCCTGTGCATAGAGCGCACGCAGGTGCCCGTCGAAGGTCTGCATTCCTTCCTCCGTCGAACGCGCCATCAGAGCCTTCAGCAGGTGCATCTCACCTTTGCGTATGTGATCACTCACAAGCGGTGAATTCTGCAGAATTTCGATAGCGGCGCTGCGCCCACCACCCTCCGCCGCGGGCAGAAGCTGCTGTGCAACCACCGCGCGAAGGTTGAGCGAAAGGTCCATCAGCACCTGAGCATGGCGTTCGGCAGGGAAGAACTGCAGCACGCGATCGAGCGCCTGATTGGCATTGTTCGCGTGCAGAGTGCAGAGACAGAGATGCCCGGTCTCGGCAAAGGCAAGCGCATGTTCCATCGTTTCGCGGCTGCGTACTTCGCCGATCATGATGACATCGGGCGCCTGCCTGAGGGTGTTGCGCAGGGCGATCTCGAAACTGTCCGTATCAATCCCCACCTCGCGCTGCGTCACGATACAGCCGTCGTGCTCGTGCAGAAACTCGATCGGATCCTCGATGCTGATGATGTGTCCGCGCGAGTGCCGATTGCGATGCCCGATCATGGCGGCAAGGGAGGTGGATTTGCCCATTCCCGTTGCGCCCACGAACATGATGAGCCCGCGACGCGTCATGGCGAGGGATTCAAGTACCGGCGGCAACCCGAGTTCGGCAAGCGTCGGGATGCGGGTTTCGATCCGCCGCAGCACCATGCCGGGCATGCCCCGCTGATAAAACGCGCTGACCCGAAAGCGCTGGCGGTCCGCCCCGGTGATGGCAAAGTTGCTCTCGCGCGACCGCTCGAAGGCGGTGCGCTGCTCCGCGTCCATGACGCTCATCACCAGCGCGGCGGCGGCCTGGGGCGCCAGCGGCACCGACCCGATCGGAATGATCTCGCCGTTGATGCGCAGCGCAGGCGCCCGGCCCGGCGTCACGAAAATGTCCGATGCAGCCTTTTCAGCCGCAAGTCGCAACAAAACGTCGATCGCTTCCACGACTCACTCCTCTCTGGTGACGCGACCCGCGCTTCACAGCTGCTCTGGCATGCGCGCCTTAGACCGCGCCGTATCACGCGTGATCACGTGGCGCTGCACGAGCGTCTTCAGTGACTGATCGAGCGTGGTCATGCCGTGCGCCGCACCGGTCTGGATCGCCGAATACATCTGCGCCACCTTGCCTTCACGAATCAGGTTTCGGATCGCCGGCGTCCCAATCATGATCTCGTGCGCCGCCACGCGCCCGCCGCCCACGCGTTTCAGCAAGGTCTGGGAGATCACTGCCTGCAGCGATTCGGACAACATGGCCCGGACCATGTCCTTTTCTTCCCCTGGAAACACGTCGATGACCCGGTCGATGGTCTTGGCCGCTGATGTCGTGTGCAGCGTTCCAAACACCAGGTGCCCGGTTTCAGCTGCGGTCAGAGCCAGGCGAATGGTTTCCAGATCGCGCATCTCACCCACCAGGATGATGTCCGGGTCCTCCCGCAGTGCCGACCGCAGCGCTTCGTTGAAACCGTGGGTATCCCGGTGCACCTCGCGCTGGTTGACCAGGCAACGCTTGCTCTCATGCACGAACTCGATCGG
>DMUF01000151.1:18638-25533 GCA_003476445.1 Gammaproteobacteria bacterium
TCCTCGATGGTGAGGATGTGGTCGTGACGCTCGCCGTTGATGTGATCGATCATGGCCGCGAGGGTCGTACTCTTGCCTGAGCCCGTGGGCCCGGTGACGAGCACCAGCCCGCGCGGCAGCGCGGCAATGTTGCGAAAGACATCACCCATGCCCAGCTCATCGAGGGTCAGCACCCGGGAAGGAATGGTGCGAAACACCGCTCCCGCGCCCCGGTTCTGGTTAAAGGCGTTGACGCGAAAGCGCGCAAGCGAGGGCACTTCAAAGGAGAAGTCGGTCTCGAGAGCAGCCTCGAACTCCTTGCGCTGCCGGTCGTTCATGATGTCGTAGACGAGCCCATGCACGTCGCTGTGCGAGAGCGCCGGTACGTCGATGCGGCGAATATCGCCATCGACGCGGATCATCGGCGGCAGCCCTGCGGAAAGATGGAGGTCCGAGGCGCCCTGATTGACGCCGAACGCCAGGAGTTCGGTGATTTCCATGCCAGTTCCTCTGACCGCTCGGGTCAACGCGAGCGAGACATGCCTGTAGTATGATTCTCGCCCGACGATTCTCCATGCCAGGACCAGCCACTCCGCTCCCCGGCTCGAAAACTGCGACAGGGTTGGCACTCATGTCCGCGCCTGCTTCCATGAATCCAACTGCCGACGCCCTGAACGCCAACCTGCGCGCGGTCGAGTCGACCATTGCGGAGGCTGCGCGCGCAGCGGGTCGGGCGCCAGCAGACATCACCCTGATTGCCGTGTCGAAAACCCACCCCGCGGAGACCGTCCGCGCCGCCTATGCCGCGGGATGCCGGCATTTCGGCGAAAACTACGTGGACGAGGCGGTGCAAAAGATCGGTGCGCTCCGCGATCTCCACGCGACCTGGCACTACATCGGGTCGATACAGACCAACAAGACGCGCCCGATCGCAGAGCACTTCGACTGGGTTCATACCGTGGATCGGGCGCGAGTCGCGGAGCGGCTGTCTGCGCAGCGATCCGGAGACCGCGCGCTCGACATCTGCCTGCAGGTGAACATCGACCGGGACCCACGCAAGTCAGGAGTCGATCCGGACGCCGCGGCAACCCTGCTCACCACCGTGCGCGCCTTGCCCAACCTGCGGCTGCGCGGGCTCATGGCGATCCTTGACCCAACGGCGGAGCCGCTTGCGAGCTATCGCAGGCTGCGGGATTTGTTCGAGCATCTGCGTCCGCTTGCACCCGGTCCATGGGATACTTTATCCATGGGCATGAGCGACGATTTTCCGGTCGCGATCGCCGCCGGAGCCACGCATATCCGCGTCGGCACTGCCGTGTTCGGAGCGCGTAGCCGCGCCGCGATCGGCCCGAATGAAGCCGCAAGGAATCTCGAGTGAACGACAACACCACCATCGCCTGCATCGGCGCAGGCAACATGGCACAAAGCCTTCTGCGCGGGCTGCTTGCCAGCGGACACCCCGCCGCGCGGCTGCGTGCCAGCGATCCCGTCGCCGACTCCCGCGCCCGGTTGGCGGAGCTTGGGGTCGCGACCTACGACGACAACACTGCCGCCATCGCGGGAGCGGATGTCATCGTACTGGCGGTCAAGCCACAGGTCCTCGGCGGCGTCTGCACGAACCTGCGCATCACCGAGCGACAGCTCATCATTTCCATCGCCGCGGGCGTTCCGCTGGCAAGCATCCGGCGCTGGACCGGCAGCAGCAACATCGTGCGCTGCATGCCGAACACGCCCGCGCTGTTGCAGGCGGGTATCACCGGTCTCTTTGCAGATACAGGCGTCTCCGTCGCCGACCGCGCGCGCGCAGAGCATGTGCTGAGCGCGGTGGGCCGGGCGATCTGGGTTCAGGACGAGTCAGCGCTCGATGCCGTGACCGCGGTATCCGGCAGCGGACCCGCGTACTTCTTTCACCTCATGGAAGCCATGATCGAAGCCGGGACCGCACTGGGGCTCGATCGTGCAACCGCCGCCGCGCTAACGCTGGAGACAGCGTACGGCGCTGCGCTCATGGCCCGCCAGCCAGGGGCCGACGCCGCCACTCTGCGGCAACAGGTCACGTCTCCCGGCGGTACGACGCAACGCGCGCTCGAGGTCATGGCCGCTGGCGATTTAGCGGGCACGGTAAAACGTGCTCTGGCCGCGGCCGCCGAGCGCAGCCGTGAACTTGCCGAGGAATTTGGTGCGCCATGAACGAAGTGCTGCATTACCTGGTGACGTTTGTTTTGCAGGCGGCAGCCTTTATGTTCGTCGCACGCTTCCTGCTTCAGGTCTGTCGCGTGGACTTCTACAACCCGGTCTCTCAGGGTGTGGTGAAGGTGACAGATCCGGTGCTTCGACCATTGCGCCGCGTGCTACCCGGTTTCAGCAACATCGACCTTGCGGCGCTCGTGACGGCTGTCGCGACCCAGGTACTGCTGCTCATGGCCCTCGCCGCGCTGCGCGGTGGCTACAGCGGCGGGGTCGTCCTGCTGCTCGCCGGCGGCATAGTGGAGGTCGCGCTGCTCTGCATCCGCATCTTCTGGTGGTCGATCCTGATCACGCTCATTGCGGGCTGGGTTGTCCCCGGCAGTTCGCATCCGGCGCTCGGGCTCGTACAACAGTTGACAGAACCACTGCTGGCACCCGCGCGACGCCTGTTGCCAGCCTTCGGCGGGCTCGATTTCTCCCCGATCGTGGTGTTCCTGATTCTGGGGCTGCTCGAGCGCATGCTGCCCCAACTCGTGGCGGCCCTGTTCTGAGCATCGCTGTGAATTCCCACGCGGCAGACAACTCGGTGGGGCTCGTCAAGCCGGCAATCTTCCGGTCCAGCGCGCCTTTCACGCTGCAGTGTGGGGTGACGCTCCCCGGGTTCGAGCTCGTCTATGAAACCTATGGGCAACTGAACCCGGCCCGCAGCAACGCGATCCTCATTTGTCACGCGCTCTCTGGCCATCACCACGCCGCGGGTTATCACACTCCCGAGGATGACAAGCCGGGCTGGTGGGACAGCTGTATCGGGCCAGGTAAGCCGATCGATACGCGGCGCTTTTTCGTTGTCAGCCTGAATAATCTGGGCGGTTGCAACGGCAGCACCGGGCCGCTCAGCCTGAACCCATCCACTGGCGCGTTCTGGGGCCCCGACTTCCCGACCGTTACCGTGCGCGACTGGGTAGAGAGTCAGACTCTGCTCGCCAACGCGCTTGGGATACGACAGTTTGCAGCGGTCATCGGTGGCAGTCTTGGCGGCATGCAGGCCATGCTCTGGGCCATGGAGCATCCTGAGCGCGTGCGAGCCGCGGTGCTCATTGCCACCGCCGCACGACTTTCTGCACAAAACATTGCTTTCAATGAGATCGCCCGCCAGGCCATCCTCTCCGACCCCGAATTTCATGGTGGTCGTTATCGCGAAGCCGACAGCCACCCGGAACGCGGACTCAGCATCGCGCGCATGGTCGGTCACGTCACCTACCTGTCCGGGGACGGCATGCATGAGCGCTTCGGGCGCGCGCTCAAGTCGGGCGATCGGACCGGTAACAATCAGGTTCAGTTTCAGGTCGAAAGCTACCTGCAGTATCAGGGCCGATCGTTTTCCCGACGCTTCGACGCGAATACCTATCTGCTGATGACACGAGCCCTCGACCTGTTCGATCCGGCTGCCGATGCCGGCGACGATCTGGCAAGAGCATTTGCAGCTGCCGAAGCGCGGTTTCTCGTCATCGCCTTCTCAAGCGACTGGCGCTTTTCGGCCGCCCGCTCAAAGGAAATCGTCGATGCGCTGGTGGCTGCCCGCAAGAACGTCGCGAGCGCGGTGATCGAATCTCCCCATGGTCACGACTCCTTTCTGCTCGAGCTGCCGCGCTACTTCGATGTGCTGCGCACCTGGCTCAGTCGGCTTGCCGACGAGGTGGGGACCGGGACGCGCGCCCTCGACGCGGCGAGTGGATGAGATGCGAGCCGATCTGCGCATCATCTCTGATCTGATCAGCCCCGGTGCGAGAGTGCTCGACCTTGGCTGTGGCACGGGCGAGCTGCTGGCATGGCTGCAGACCCACAAGCAGGTGAATGGCTACGGGCTCGAGATCGACCCGACCAACATCACCGCCTGCCTCGCGCAGGGCGTGAACGTGCTGGAACAGAACCTGGACGACGGCCTCGGCAACTTTTCCTCCGACAGCTTCGATCTGGTTGTGATGACCGAGACGCTGCAGGCGGTGAAGCGCCCGGACGTGCTCCTCGGCGAAATGCTCCGCATTGGCCGAGAATGCATCGTAACCTTTCCCAATTTCGGACACTGGCGCTGTCGACTTCAGCTGATGTTGCGCGGTCGCATGCCCATCGCGCGGCACCTGCCGCATGCCTGGTACGACACGCCGAACATCCGGCTCTGCACCTTCATTGATTTCGAGCGCCTTTGCCGGGAACGCGGGGTACGCATCATCGAGCGCTTCGTCGTCGATGCCAGCCACGCAAATCCGCCGATCATCAACCGATTTCCCAACGTTTTTGGAACTTATGCGTTCTACCGCCTCGGGCGGCCCACGTCCGCCGCTCATTGACCGGAGGTTCTCCATGGGCCAACTGCTGAGACTGCTGCCCCTCATCCTCATGCTGGCACTGCCGACCGCGGTATCCGCAGAACAGGTTCGCCGGCTGGGAAACTGGGATGTCCACTACATCGTGGTCCGCACCTCGTTTCTGAAGCCGGAGATCGCCGAGCGCAACGGGATCGTGCGCGGGCGTGATCGGGCGTTTCTCAATATTTCCGTTCTGGGTCCGGACGGGCAGCCTGTTGCAGCCGAGGTTGCAGGCACCAGCCGCAATCTTCTGGAGCAGGTGACCACGCTCGAATTCCGGGAAGTCCGCGAGGGCAACGCCCGCTATTATCTTGCGCAGTTCCAGCACACGGATCGGGATACCTTGCGCTTCGCCATCGATATCGTGCCGCCGGATGGCAAACCGCAGCGGCTCGCCTTTCAGCAGCAGATGTACGAGGACGACCGATGAAGGTCGTGATCGCGAGCCACAATCGCGGCAAACTTGGCGAATTCTCGGCACTGCTGGCGCCGCTGGGTCTGACGCTCTCTGATCCGGGCAGCCTGGGTATACCCGCACCGCAGGAAGACCGAACCACGTTTGTCGAAAACGCCTTGGATAAGGCCCGGTACGTCGCCCGCGCGAGCGGGCTGCCCGCGCTTGCGGACGATTCCGGCCTCGTGGTGCCGGCGCTCGGCGGCGCGCCCGGCATCCGCTCCGCGCGCTACGCGGGCGAGAACGCGAGCGACGCCGAGAACAATGCCCTGTTGATCGAGAACCTCAGCCGCTTCGAGCAGCCGGAAGCCCACTATTACTGCGCGCTGGTGTTCGTACGCGCGCACGATGATCCGGCCCCCGTGATCGCCACCGGACTCTGGCGCGGCGCAATCATTGCGGCGCCCCGAGGCGTGCACGGATTCGGTTACGACCCCCACTTCCTGGTCCCTGAATTCAATCGCACGGCAGCAGAGCTGACCCCCGACAGGAAAAACCGGCTAAGCCATCGGGCGCGGGCGCTCGCGGACCTGGTCGCCGGGCTGCGCGAATCGGGCGATCTGCCGCGCCGGGCGCGGCCGGCTGCCGGCGCATGAACATCGGGGTTGCTGACCCTTCGGTCACGCGATGACCGGACTGTATGTCCATTTCCCCTGGTGCATTCGCAAATGCCCCTACTGCGACTTCAACTCGCACCCGGTGCGGGGCAGCCTGGATGAAGCGGGTTATGTCGACGCGCTGATCGAGGACACGACCGACGCACTTGAGAACGTTGCTGTGCGGTCGATACCCACGGTATTCCTCGGCGGCGGCACGCCAAGCCTTTTTTCCCCTGCAAGCATTGAGCGCCTGCTTGCCATGCTTGCCCCGTGGCTTGCGGAAGGCGTCGAAATCACCATGGAGGCCAATCCGGGCACGACCGAGCACCACGACCTCGCTGCCTACGGCGCAGCCGGCGTCAATCGGCTGTCATTCGGCAGCCAGAGCTTCGACGATGCTCAGTTACGACGGCTGGGGCGCATCCACAGCGCGGCGGAAACCCGCCAGGCCTACGCGCGCGCGCGCGCGGCCGGGTTCCAGCGCATCAATCTCGATCTCATGTACGCGCTGCCGCGCCAGACCGTAAAGTCAGCCATGGCCGATCTGGATTCCGCCCTCGAACTCGAGCCAGAACATCTCAGCTGGTACCAGCTGGCGCTGGAGGCGAAGACACCCTTTGGCGAACGTCCGCCCCGCCTGCCGGGGGAAACGGCCGTTACGCGGATGGAGGCTGCAGGGCACGATCGCCTGACCGCCGCCGGATTTTCCCGCTACGAGGTGTCCGCCTGGGCCCGCCCGGACGAAGCCTGCCGGCACAACCTCAATTACTGGACTTTCGGTGACTACATCGGCGTTGGCGCTGGCGCTCACGGCAAGTTGTCGGTTCGCGAAGGCGACCGGCTCACGGTCACACGCACGACGAAAGCGTCGCAGCCTCGGCTTTATCTCGCCGCTCCCGCAGAAACCCGTCGCCAGGTGGTCGAGACCGACGCTCTCGTGCTCGAATTCCTGATGAACGCGCTTCGGCTGAGCACGGGTGTGAGCTTTGAGCGTTTTGAGTCCATGACCGGACTGCCCCGCTCCGCCTTAGAGCCCGCGTGGACGCTGGGTGTCGAGCGCGGACTGCTCGCAGCGGACCGGGTAGCGGCGACGCCCGCCGGATATCGCTATCTCGATGCTGTGCTGAGACTCTTCGTCGACTGAGCCGCACCATGATCGGATCTTTCGGCGCGGCAACACTGTCGGCCGCGCGTTACACCCGCCGGTAGCGCAAATCTTCGATGCTGTGACCAAGGCGCAACCCGCGCGCTTCGAATCGGGTCTCGACCCGGGCCGCTGCGGCTTCCGCTGCTACCGGCTCGAACCGCGG
>DMUF01000151.1:25761-27388 GCA_003476445.1 Gammaproteobacteria bacterium
CCCCCCCCCCCCCCCCCCCCCCCGTCTGCTACTGGCTCGAACCGCGGTTCGCCCGCCAGCACCGACCGCATCCACTCCGCATATGGGGCCCAGTCCGTGGCGAGCCAGAGTATTCCGCCGGGGCGCAGGCGCTCCGCGAGAGCGGCTACAAAAGCCGTTTGGATCAGTCGGCGCTTGTGATGTCTCGCCTTCGGCCACGGATCCGGGAAAAAGATGCGGACCTCGTCGAGCAGCGTGGCCGCAAGATACCGATCCAGCACAACCTCTGCCGGAGCCTCGATAGCGCGAACATTGCCGAGATTGCGCTCGGCAAGACCGAGCAGCAGTGACCCCACCCCCGGCGCGTAGATTTCGAGGCCGAGCAGATTCCAGTCTGGCGCACGCTCTGCCCAGTCGAGCAGTGCCTGCCCCATGCCAAACCCGATCTCGAGTCCGAGCGGCGCGTCCCGTCCGAACGCGACGCGCGAATCGAATGCCGCGCCGGCGGCATCAAGACAGAGGTGATCGAGGGTCGTGCGCGCGCGCGCCTGCCCGGCAGTCATGCGACCGCGACGACGAATGTAGGCCCGGGGCTGCCCGGGAGCGGCCAGATCCACCATGCGTCAGACTGCCGGCCCCGCGCGCACCGCCGCAACGGCGAGCGCAACCCATCCGACGATGAAGGCGAGTCCACCGACCGGGGTGATTGGACCGAGCCAGCGCGGACCACCAAGCGCGAGCAGATAAAGACTGCCGGAGAACAGGACCGTTCCAATGACGAAGCCTGCCGCCGCGATAGTGAGCGGTCGCTCCGCCCCCAAACCAATTCGCAGCAGGATAGCGACGGCAAGCAGGGCGAGCGCATGGGTGAATTGATAGGTGACCGCTGTCTGCCAGGTCGCAAGCGCCGACTCAGCCAGCCGCTCGCGCAACGCGTGCGCGCCAAAAGCACCGAGGCCGACGGCGGACCCGCCGGCGACGGCACCGAGAAACAGCCAAAGCGAACTGCCCGTCATGCCGTGGTGTCCCTGTCGCCTCAGGCCAGCGCCATGGTGTCGCGCAGACGACGCAGCGCTGCCTTCTCGATCTGGCGAATACGCTCAGCGGAAACGCCGTATTTGTCCGCCAGGTCATGCAACGTCAGCTTGCCGTCTTCGAGCCAGCGCTGCTGAATGATGTCCCGGCTGCGCGGATCCAGTTCGCCAAGCGCGGACGACAAGCGCTCGCCGGCAAGAGCGTCCCAATCCTCCGCCGCAATGATCTCTTCCGGGTTTGCACCCTCCTGCTCGAGATACTGCACCGGATCGAACGCGCCGCGACCGTCCGCATCGTCGTCGTCGGGCATACCGTCGAAGGAGACATCTGCCGACGCCAGCCGCCCCTCCATCCGGGTGACCTCTTCTTCCGGCACGCCCAGCTCGCGCGCTACGGACCGGGTTTCTTCCGGGCTAAGCCAGCCAAGCGTGCGCTTGGCACTGCGCAGGTTGAAAAACAGCTTGCGCTGGGCCTTCGTGGTCGCGACCTTCACGATACGCCAGTTGCGCAGGATGAACTCGTGCATCTCGGCCTTGATCCAATGCACGGCGAAGGAGATGAGGCGAACCCCGACACCGGGATTGAAGCGCTTGACCGCCTTCATGAGGCCGAC
>DMUF01000017.1 GCA_003476445.1 Gammaproteobacteria bacterium
GTTTGGTCGAAGCGGTCGCACGGACAGTCGGCCGTGGACCATCAAGGTAGACGGACAGGAAGTGCTCACGGGTGAAATCGACCGCACGGCTGCCGAGCCGGACAAGGGCGCACTCGAGATCTGGCACTTTCGCAACGGCGGCAACGGCTGGAGTCATCCTGTTCACGTCCACTTTGAAGAAGCACAAATTCTCTCGAAGGACGGGCTGCCGCCGCCGATCTGGGAACGGTATGCACGCAAGGACATGTTCCGGGTTGGACCGGAAATCGACAGCGCCCGCGACATCACGGTGGCGATTCGCACCCGGGAGTTCATGGGCACCTACGTGGAGCACTGCCACAACACCCAGCACGAGGATCACGCCATGCTCCTGCGCTGGGACGTGGAAAATCCGGGTCAGACCGTACGCATTCCGTCCCCGTTCCCGGACTGGGAAGGGGTGCGCTACATCGAATCGGGCACGATTCCTTCGGCTGAAACGGGTCTTTCCAACAAGACCAACCCGTTTGGAGATGTTGCGCCTCTCTGACCGCCAACCTTAGGTGATGTAATGACCGGTCCTCTGAGTTTTGGGTTCAAACGCGCCGGGTGGCCGGCGCGTGTTCTGGCTCTGATCACGCTGTTTGCGACCGCGCAGGCGCTCGCGACCGCAGGGAGCTCACGCTGGGGAAGTGAATACTTCCCCAACGTGGAACTCACCAACCAGGATGGACAGAAGCTGCGTTTCTACGATGATGTGATAAAAGACAAAATTGTTGCTATCAACTTCATCTTCACCAGCTGCCGGGCGATCTGCCCGGCAGAAACCGCCCGCATGCGTCAGGTGGAAAAGGCGCTTGGCGAGCAGATGGGGCGCGATGTCTTTTTCTACTCGATCAGTATCGATCCTGACCGGGATACGCCCGAAGTGCTCAAGGCCTATGCCGCCAAGTTCGGAACAGGCCCGGGCTGGCAGTTCCTGACCGGCAAGGAAGAAGACGTCATTCTGTTGCAAAAGAAGCTCGGTCTCTGGGTCACTGACGCGCAGTCCATCGATCCGAAGGACCACAGCATCAATTTGATCGTCGGCAACGAAAGCACGGGCCGCTGGAGCAAACGCTCCTCGTTCGATGATCCCAAGGTGCTGGCACGTCTGCTGGGTGAATCACTCAACAACTATCGCTTTGCCCGGGCGACGCCGGAAGCCAACTACGCTGCGGCAGATCACCGGGTCGAATTCACGCCCGGTGAGCATCTCTTCAACATTCGCTGCAAAGCGTGTCACACGGTGGATGGGTCTGGTGCGGAGCATGTGGGCCCCGATCTGCTGGGTGTGGTTGAGCGTCGTGACGCCGCGTGGCTCCGGCGCTGGATCAAGGAACCGAATGTGATGCTCGAAGAGGAGGATCCGCTCGCTATGGCGCTCTATCGCCAGTACCGCGAGCTGCCGATGCCAAACCTCGGGCTTTCAGACAAGGAGGTGGAGCAGGTGATCGAATACATGTCCACCGTGGGCAAGGAAGGTTCGAAAATCTCCGATTCATCGCCCTCTGCGTCCGACTCCGCTACAGTCCCGGGCTCGTGAGCAACAGCCGGGGACTCGATGTCCGAACGTGTCTATTGCGCTGAAGCCGAACCGCGGGAGCCCTTGGCGGGCACCGCGGATCCGGTGGATGTCTGGATCCTGATCGAATACCGCCCGACCTGGCGCGCCCGAGCGCACGATGACAACGAGCTGCCGCCCGAGTTTCGGGCGTGGCTCGCGGCAGGCAGCGCGGCGCTTGGCGCGCAAGGGCTTCGCGCACGTCCGCAGTTCATCCGCCAACCGACCCGCTCAGGGCTGGGCGTGCGTCTTCTGCTGGGCACGCCCGCGGGGCTCTTCGAGCATGATTTCGCGGATTATTCAGATCTGCAGGTTTTTGATCTGGTGACAGCGGTGATGGAACCCGCGGTCGCCCCGATAGCGGCGCCGCACTATTTCGTCTGCACTAACGGGCAACGCGACGTCTGCTGTGCCAGATTCGGGCTGCCGGTCTTTGAGGCGCTGACAGCCGTTGCGGGCGAGCGTGTCTGGCAGGTAACGCATCTTGGTGGCCACCGTTTTGCGCCCAATGTGCTCGTGTTGCCGCAGCGCGCGCTGTACGGCCGGGTGACGCCGGACGCGGTGCCCGCGTTTCTGGAAACGGCGGAAGCCGGGCGGCTCGCTTTCCCGTTGCTGCGCGGCCGCACCTCGTTGCCGCGCGCGGCACAGGCAGCCGAGGTGTTCATTGGGCTCGATGATCTCGCGCTCGAGTCGGTAGCGGGTGACGACAATCATGCCGAGGTGGCGTTTTCAGCGCCGTCGGGCCCGGTGCGCATCAGCGTGGCCCGTGACGTAACGCCGCTTTCGGTGCTGCCAAGCTGCGGCGCAGAACCCGAAGACGTTCGTCCGTACCGGGCGATGCCGTCTACCGACCCTTTATCAAAGCGATCTTAGCCGGCTCAAACCTCCTCGCCGATGGGTTACCCGCCGAGCACGTACGCGCAATCACCGGCGTCGGAGAGTAGGTGAGACTGCGCGCGCCGCGCGCCGGCTGTGCCCGCGAAAAGAAGCTCATCGCCGAGCTGAAGGTGCTCGTCCGCATCGGGCAGGGCGCGAAACACGCGGTCACGCGCGAGTCCGAGCGCCAGGGCCGGCAGCCTGTGCGTGCGATCATCCGGATTCACGGTAAGCATGCCGACCGGCACGCGGATCTGCCCGGTCATGGCTTGCGCCAGGGCCGGCGCGAATTCCGGTTCCAGTCGCACGCGCCATAGTACCGGCGTGCGCGAACCGAGCAGGCTACCCAGCTGTTCCAGCAGCGCTTCAGCCCAGGCGTTGTCCCGCGCCCTGATGTCCGCCAGGAGCTGGGTCAGCCATGGGGTACGCAGTTCGGCGAGGCAGCCATTGGCGACGATCCGGCTGGGTACCATGGTGATGTCTGCCTGAAAGGCTTCGAACAGCGGGCTGCTCGCCTGCAGGTTCTGGCGCAGCACGGTGAAGAGACCCGGGTTCATCTCTTTCGCGGTGACCGCGATGGACAGATTCACGATGTCGTCGTCGGTGCCGGCTACCACCCCCACCGCTGACGCGATACCCGCCTGGCGCAGGGGCCCGGGCTCGGTTCCAGTACCCATCACCGCGCGAACGCCCGGCAGGCTGCTTTCATCCGGGTCGATTACGGTCACATCGAGACCTTGGGCGCGCAGCGCGTCGGTGACTTCGCGACCGAAACGGCCATAGCCCGCCACAACCCAGTGGCCGCGCGGCGGTGGTTTGCTCGGTACGAAGGTCGCGTCGGGCGGCGTGGTGAGCCAGTCAATCAATCGTTGACTGGCGGGCGCGGCGAGCGCGAGCGCCAGATGCGCGCCGAAGCGCTCAAACGGATTCACGATGTGATCCGTGCCGAACGACGCCATATTGCGGGCGATGGCGGCGCTCTCTGCCCGCGCCAGAACCGGGGTTTGTGGATTCAGCAGCCGCACCGCCATCGCGACCGCCAGGTTCGCCCGATCGTCGTCGGTGAGCGCGAGTACGCCTTTGCATTGGGGTTTGGCAAGACCGGCCTCGAGCAGATGCTCCGGCAGTCGCGCATCGGCGCAGAGGGCGGGCGCTGATTGCGACAGATCCATGAGCGCCAGGTGGTCGATCCGATCCGGATTCATGTCGACCACCACGAAGCGTCGCCCCAGTCGATCCAGATTCTCACCGACGAGTGCACCCGTCTCGCCAAACCCGCAGACGAGGTAGAAGGGTTCTCGCAGGCGTCGGATCGCGCGCGCAAAGCGCGCTTCTTCGATGGCGCTGCGAAACGCGCTGTCGCGGGCGATGGCAAGCAGGCTCGCGACGAGATAGGCCCAGCCCACGACGGAAGCGAAGATGAGCAGCGTCACCCACAGGCGCTGATTGGCGCTGAAGCCGCGCGGAATTTCACCGAAGCCGATGGTCGTGGCGGTGTAGCTCATGAAGTAGAACGCTTCGGCGAACGTCATGTGCCACGGCGCGCCGTTTTCGTCTGCGCCTGGGATGAGCACAAGCCCGCTGATGCCGACGGCGAAGATCAGTACCAGCGTGATGATGGGCGCCCGCAGGCGCCGAAAGGCGATGAAGACGACGCTGAAGCGCACGTTCAGCGGCGCTGCCGCGCGGTTTCCACAATCATGAGGGTGACAGACACGACATTGGCGAAGAGGGCGCCAGCGGCGAGCGAAACAACCTCTGCCATGTCCGCCGGGGCCAGGGTCCCCGCCGCGGTGGTCGGCGCGAAGAACCAGAGCAGCGCTGCCGCGGAGAGCTGCAGACAGGCCACGAGACTCGTGGCGAGATGGATGGCGCCAAGCTGCGTGCGGTCACCGAACTTGAGCACCGCGGCGATGATGTTCACCACCAGTGCGGCAAAGAATTCCCACTGCGAGTGATGATCGGGATTGTCGATGTCGCCGTAGACGAAGCCGCCGTTCAACGTTGCAGCCAGCAGAATGAAGAAGGCAAAGACGACTTTTTCGAGATTCATGCGCGCGCTCAGAGATGGAAGACGCTGTCGCCGAAGTTGTCTGCCAGCCAGTGGAATGCGTGGGTGATGCCGGCTACGTCTGCATCCGTGTGCGCGGCGCTCAGGCTACAGCGCAGCAACAGATAGTTGCCGGGCGAGGCGGGCGGTGCGATCAGGTTCACATAGAGTCCCTGATCCATGAGCCCGTGCCAGATCTCAAGCGCGCGCTCGGGGCGTGACAGGGCAACGGCAACGATCGGGCTCTCGCAGGGCGTGCGCAGCAGTCCGCGTTC